>DGVL01000034.1 GCA_002394965.1 Lachnospira sp. UBA4285 | reverse complement strand
CTGCGGGATGATCATGTTGGCCTTGAACACCCGGATTCTGTCACCGATGCCCAGTTTGAGGCTCTCGGCTATGCTGACATTGTGAATGCTCGCTCGCTTTACTTTAGTGCCCTCCAGCTCGACCTCATCAAACACGGCGACAGGATTAATAAGTCCCGTGCGGCTTGCGAGCCATTCCACACTTCGCAGCGTCGTCTCCGCTGTTTCATCTCTCCACTTGAATGCGATCNNCTTGTAGACCGTAATGCGGTCTCCGATGCCCAGCTGCAGCGCCCGCAGAATGGAAATATTGTGCAGACTTGCCCTTGTGACGGTCGTCCCCTCAATTTCAACCGGGGAAAAGACGGCAATCGGATTGATCAGTCCGGTTCTGGAAGCACTCCACTCTACCGCCAGCAGCTCGGTTTCCGCGGTCTCATCCGCCCACTTGAAGGCAATCGCGTTGCGCGGGAATTTTGCCGTCGTGCCGAGAGACTCGCCGTATGCGATGTCGTCCAGCAGCAGGACCAGACCGTCAGACGGGAAATCGTTGTCTGTGATTTCTTTCTCAAACCGCTTCACAGCGCCCGGGAGCGTGGCACCGGTGACTCTTTCGTAGCCAACCACCGTGAATCCGAGCGACGACAGCCAGCGGAACTGCTCTTCCCGGGAATTTTTAAAATCCACATTGTCTGCCTGCACCAGAGCAAAGGCATAAAAACGGACATTCCGCTGCTGGGTTACCTGGTTGTTCAGCTGACGAACCGCACCAGCGCAGAGATTGCGCGGATTCTTGTACTTCGCCTCGGTCTCCGGGAGTTCTTCATTAATCCGGTTAAAATCCGAATAGGTAATGATGGCCTCTCCTCGCAGGATGAGTCTTCCCTTGTAGGGTATGTGAAGCGGAAGATTTTTGAATACCCTCGCATTATTCGTGACGATCTCGCCGACAAGCCCGTTGCCCCGGGTTACCGCTTTAGAAAGCTCTCCGTTCTCATAGGTGAGAACGACCGTGAGTCCGTCCATCTTCCAGGACAGGAGCGCCTCCCGATCGCCCAGCCAAGAGACAAGCGTGTCGACGCTCTTGGTCTTGTCAAGCGAGAGCATAGGCTTTTCGTGCGCTTCTTTCGGCAGGGACGAAAGGGTTTCATACCCCACATGAATCGTCGGAGAGTCCGATAACACGCTCCCGGTCTCTTCTTCCAGCTTTTTAAGCTCGTCGTACAGATGATCATACTCGAAATTGGACATAATCTCCCCGCTCTCCGAGTAATACGCCTTGCCCGCCTTGTTTAAAAGCGCGACAAGTTCTTTCATCCGTTTTAATCTGTCGTCATTATTCATGATACATCCCCAGTTCTCTGATAAGTTCCTGTCGTTCTTCTGCGCTCACATCGCGCCACTTCCCGACTGGGAGGTCCGCCAGCCGGATGTTCATCACCCGAACCCGTTTCAGTCTCGTGACACGGGCGCCGCACACCTTGCACATCCGGCGGATCTGCCGGTTCAGGCCCTGAATCAGAATGATTCTGAACTGCTTCTCTCCTGTCTTCTCGCATATGCACGGCGCCGTCGTGCGGTCAAGCTCATCAAGCCTTACACCGCTCGCCATCTTCCTTAAGAAATCCGGGCTCACCGGGCGGTCGATATCAACAATGTACTCTTTTTCGTGTCGGAAGCTGGCATTGGTCATCCGGTTCATAATATCGCCGTTGTTGGTCAGCAGAATCAGGCCCTCGGAATCCTTGTCAAGTCTCCCGATGGTGAAAATCCTGCGGCCGTAATGGATGTAGCGGATGATGTCGTTGTCACCCTGCCTGTCGGAAGCAGTGCACACGATACCCCTCGGCTTGTTAAAGGCGATCAGAACGTCCTGCTGCTGCCTGGCAACAGGCCTGCCGTCGACTGTGACAGTCATGCTTTCCTCTACCTGATCCCCGGTCAGAGCCGTTCTGCCGGAGATTTTCACCCGTCCCTCGGCGATCAGCCTGTCGGCATTTCGCCTGGAACACACACCGTTCATGCTGAGATATCTGTTGATTCGGATTGACAATGCCGGATTCCTCTCTGTGCCGTGAGTTTTTTGCAGCGCTGCCTGCCTCCCTGCCGCCGCTACAACATTATAGCAAACAATCCTTGCCACCGGCGTTCTTTTGTTGTATAGTACTTTATGTTCGTGCGTGTAGCTCAGCGGATAGAGCGTTCGCCTCCGGAGCGAAAGGCCGAGGGTTCGATCCCCTCCACGCACATAGAAAGCCGCCTTCAGGGTTTCCTGAAAGGCGGCTTTTCTTACAGGCTCAGCCTGTGCGCATCCCGGGAGTAGAAGTACACGTGATCGGACAGTACTTCATCCGGCGCGACCTCAGTGCGGTTTACATCACAGACCATCTGGTCAAAGTCTCTTATAAGATCATGCCGAAGCCGGCTCTCCGCCTTTCCACGGAAGACACGGTCCGGAAGAAGCAGGACCTCGTGAACGGATGAGGGAATGACGATCAGATCACTTCCGATCTTCCCGGCAAATTCCATGAGCACATTCTCATAAAACATGCATGCGGCTCCCTGGATCTTTGCCTCGTTGGTGAGAACGAATATCTCCGGCATCTCATCATCGCCCTGCGACAGGATTCTGGCCTCCTCCTGGAAGAACTGCCTGTCCTGCTCCACCTCTTCTCCAACCTCTCCCAGCTCCAGTTCCCGGATATGTTCTTCCATCATATCTCGCAGGATCTCATTCAGCGGACACACCCTGGGCGGCAGGAGTTCTGGCGTATTCACGGCCGCTTCACGGAAAAGCTGCTGCGATGGAATCCCCCATGTCTTCAGATCCTGATTGCGGATCACAAACGATGTGAAATATTCATCCCGGTCAATCAGGCAGTAGTACACAATAGCCAGATCCAGTATCCGTATGTGCGGGAGACCTGCGAGAAGATGCTGGTTCGCTGTGTAATTGATGACCTTGTATACAATTGTGCCTTTTAGATTTGAATAATTCCGGAAGAATTCAAGATTCAGTTCCGGGGTCTTGTCTGCATCAAGACAGACTCGGCAGATATGTTCTGCCAGTTCCCGGATGTCAGCACCACGCTGGTACCTGGTAAAGTACGGTTTTACATAGACTGCCGGACTGAGCGTACTGTCATGCCTGCGAATCTGAATCCCGTCGATGACGCAGCCATTGATCCTCCGGATCTTCCTGGTGCTGACGGCTGTTCCCTCAGGCGCAAGGCTTTCAACCTGCCGCACGAGAGACCAGAGAAAATCAAAGTACTGCTTCTCTTCCGTTTTCTGCTGTTTCATAACTGCTTTCCCCCTTTTGAAAGAAAAATAACCGCGCGAAAGAGCTCTTTATGCATCTGTTCCGGGGAACGGGAGAAATCCCGTGCTGACAAAACTGATAGAAGAAAAAGAAAAATGGATGAATAAAAAGCCCTGAAAGAGCTGTCCGCTCCTGGCGCTGCAAGGCGTCCTACTGTCCGCCTTTGAAAAAGATAAGAGTATTTTATCAGCTGCCGAATAGTCCCGTCAATAGCATTAAGCGGTGTAAAGCCGCAAATTAAGCCGCAAATTAATGTTGACTTTCCAAAATCCGTATAATAAAATACTTTTCGTATGTTCGTATGTGAGACGTCCGTGTCTGCGCCTCCATCGGCGTAACTCAAAATCATAAATTTTATTTGGAGGTGTTCATCTTGGCAAACATCAAGTCTGCAAAGAAGAGAGTCATCACGAGTGCCAAAAGAGCAGAGCGCAATAAGGCAATCAAAACGAACGTAAAGACTTCTGTAAAGAAGGTCGAGGCCGCTTGCGCTGCTTCCGACAAGGAAGCTGCATCCGCAGCACTGAAGAGTGCCACAGCTGTAATCGAGAAAGCTGCTTCCAAGGGCATTCTTCACAAGAATACCGCGGCGAACAAGGTGTCCCGTCTTACAAAGATGGTCAACAAGCTCGCCTGAGTTGCTGAACAGTCGACGAATTTCATCAAAGGCTTTCCGTATCACCCTGCGGAAAGCCTTTTTTAATGTCTTTCCTGTTTACAGCCGGACCGCCTCAATGATAAGCATCTCCACAGCTATGTTGTCCTTAATGCGTCCGGTCTTGATCTTTTCATCCATGAGCGCGCAGGACGTGAGGATCTCTTCCACCTTCTGCCTGCTGAAATTAGCGGACTGCTCCGTGTACTTTCGGATCTGGAACGGAGCGGCCTTGAGCTTCCTTGCGAGCTTTTCCGGTGTATCTCCTGCTGTCCTGCCTTCCATCACCCCGAGGATCCCCGTGAACTGGACTTCCATCCTTGTCAGGATATAAGAAGCGCTCACATTCTGCATGAGCATCTCCCTGTAACAGGTCAGGGCGCGCTTCTGATTTTTCTTTCCGATGTAGTCAATCAGAGTAAATATCGAACTGTCAGCGACTACTGCGCTCACAGCCAGAACATCTTCGCAGCGGACAACCGGAGCGTCGGCGCAGTAAGAGATCAGCTTGTCGATCTCCCCTTTTAACAGTCCCATTGTGCTCCCGGTCATCTCTATGAGCTGCGAGACGGCACTCGGTTCGATGGACTTTCCTGCCGCCTTGAACTGCATCTGGGTCCACTGGCGCAGAGAGCTTTCCGAAGGAGTAGTCATCCTTGCCACAAGGCCTGCTTTATCGATCGCCTTGTAGAGCTTTGAGGTGGCCTCGACTGACTTTTCCGTGAAGATAAGATACAGATAGTCGGGAGTCTTCTCCACCAGCTCCTGAATCCGTGGCGAAGATTTTTTGAAAAATCCGCACTCATCGAGTATGATCAGCCGTCTCTCTGAGAAGAAAGGCAGCGTGCCGGCTGTGGCGATGATGTCGTCAATGTCTGCGGAATTTCCCTGGAATACCGAGCAATTCATCTCATCAGCTCCCGCGATTGCCTCCTTCAGGCGCGAGGTGAACTGCTGCCGCAGATAGTCCTCATCTCCGCAGAGCAGATAGACATGCCGGAAGCTTTTTTCTTTAATATCGCTGTTGATCTCGTTGAGCGCGTTAAAATCGTCTTTTCTGTAAGCCATGATCAGGACTCCTTTACTTTTAAGTTTACCACAAGACTTTTCTCGTGGCGAACGGTAAGCTGCCCGCTTTCGGCCGTGATATAATATAGAATCCCGTTCTCTTGCATTCGCTCAAGCGTCTCTGGCGCCGGATGACCATAACGGTTGTTGCGTCCGCAGGAGATCAGCGCAATCTCTGGAGAAATCGCGCGGATAAATTCAAGGGAACTGGCATTTTTCGATCCGTGATGGCCGGCTTTCAGCACGGTCACGGCGCCAGCGCTTCCTTCCGCTAAAATTCTTCTCTCGGTCTCTTCTCCCGCGTCACCGGTAAAAAGCACGGAGAATCCTGACTCCTCATACTGGATCACAAGGCTTTCTTCGTTCCGGTCCGCCTCCGCCTCCCCTGCGACCGGCGACAGAACGGTAAATGAATACCCCTTCCCGGACACAGAGTCTCCTTCTGCCAGAGAACGGCAAGCTGTTCCTCTTTCGTCTGCCGTCTGCCAAACCAGATTTTCCGCTTCGCTCCGATTGCCGATGGCCGAAAGAAAAAGAAAGCCGATATCAAAATCAGACGTCTCCAGTATCTGCTGCACTCCGTTTATGTGATCCGCATCCCCGTGCGATATAAAAATACCGTCAATCCGGCTGATACCGTGGTATTTCAGAAACGGCGCCAGGCGCCCGCTTCCGGCGTCCGACGCAGATGTTGAACCACAGTCTATGACCCAGACTCTTGCGTCCGGTGTCCTAAGAACCAGACAGTCCCCCTGCCCGACATCCAGCATGTACAAGACCGATGGAGAAGTTGCGCCAGGGAGGGAAAACCGTCCCGTCATCAGAAGATATGCAAGCAGAAGCACAGCAACTAAGCACCGTTTTTCTCGTGCACGTCTGCTCTTAGCTTTGCTTTTCCGGCTGGTCGTCTGACTCAGGAGCCATATACCTGCTATCAGGCACACATAATACGCGATCACTGTGAAATGTCCCGGGTGCCCCGTGATGATTACAGAGCCGGGTACGGACAGGGAAATCCGGCCCAGTCTGCTGAAGAAATCCAGAAGTGTAATGCCGGACGCGGCAAAAAAGCGTCCCGCTGAATAACTCAGGGCGCCGGCGACACCCGTCAGGAACGCACTTGTCAGAAGCAGGAACGACAGGGGAAGAATGATCAGATTGATGAAGAATGACCCGACCGGAATCTCGTAGAAAATCAATGCCTGAGGCGGCGCCATGAAAAGCGACACGGAAAGTCCCGCCGACATGGCATCCAGCGTCTGCCTGAGAAAAAAATTCTTACACCGCGCCGCGCGGCTGTGCAGGCAGGGATAGAGAAACGCAAGACCGGCAACCGCTGAATAGGAAAGGATCAGACTGGCTGAAGACAATGCCCCGCACCGGCTTGCCGTTATGAGAATAAAAGAGAGGGAAAGAGCGCTGATCCGGTCATATGTGCGTCCTGTCAGATCCGCCAGCATCATGAGAAGATACATGATAAGCGCTCTCAGGGCAGAAACCCCGCTTCCGGTGAAGAAGCAGAAGTACGCGGCAGCGGCTGCGCCCGCCGCGCACCGTACAGCCCGCGGGGCACAGACAAGTTCAGCTATCCTGTAGGCCGCCGTACCGGCAAATGTGATGTGCAAGGAACTGATGGCCAGCAGATGCGCGATACCCGATTTCTGCCAGAGGGACTTGAGATCCGGGTCAAGCTGTGAGCGGTCGCCGGTCAGCAGTGAGAGGAATACGCCGGACGATTCTTCATCCGGACACACCATCGGGAAAATCTCTTCGAGTTTGCGCCGCATCCTCCAGGATATCGTATAGAGCAGGCTCTCCGGAGGACGGGCGAGGAGAATCTCCGGCTTTTTCAGCTGACACACAATATCCTCCGATGCCATCCATGCCGCCTCGTCAAAATTTCCGTCGTTCCTGGCCGGTTCAAATCCGCATGCCTTTCCTCTGGCGACAAGAAACGTCCCCGGCTGCAATACCTCGGTCAGCCCGGAGACACGGACAGAAAAGCCAGCAGGCCTGGCTGTATCCGATGTAAGAGCGCACTCACAGACAACAGCCTGATACCCGTATCTGGTCTTTGTGATGGTTCTTACAGTACCCGATATCTCAACGGTCAGCCCTGCATCAGAGGCCTGAATGAGCGCCTGCGGGCGAAGTACCTGCATCCTGTGCGGCAGCCACAGACTGCCGGCCGCGGTGATTGCCGCGGCGAAGAGAATTCCGGGCGTTTGCGAGAATGTCCGTATGATGAAAGCCTGTGAGATGCGCTGCCATCCGAAGTGACTGGCAGCAGCTGAAAAGAGATACAGGCCGGCACAGACGAGTCCGGCCGCAAGAGTCCACGAGGAGTACCCCGCCCTGGCGCAGAGCAGGCAGACAAGCCAGCCTGCGGCAGCGGCAAAAAGAGGCCGTTTGATAGCACCTCACCTCATTTCCGGATTGTAAAATCAAAATTATGGTTCTACTTTTGAATAATCAGCCGTGAAAGTGCTGTCAAGCGGAATTGACTCGCGGAATATCGAAGATGTCGAGCCGTTGATCAGAATCCGCACTCCTTTCACCGTCCCCAGATCGCATAGCGAATCCACGATGGAATAGATAGGCAGATCTCCGCTCACATTGGCATAATCGGTCAGAAAGGACTCGCTCAGATTGACATAGCAGATGCCGTCGCGCATGGAAACCGACAGCGCCGAGACCGTATCCGGAATAGTGGCCTGCATTCTGGACTCTGTCGGCCCGGCCAGCAGTTTGCTTACGACAATCTTCTCAAGGGACATGTTCTTGTTGTAGGCTACCGTCATGGTGGACCGCACAAGCATGGTGCCGTCCTTGTTGGCGAAGTACAGGTTGATGTCCCGCCATTCCACGCTCCCGCCTTTATCGCCGGAATCGTCTACATACGCGGAGGCCTGCATGTTCTCGAGCACTTCGCCGCTGTTGTTCGTGATGACGTCTCCGCCATGCGTGAAAGTTACTCTCTCGACACCGTATACCTGCGTCAGCTCCTTTACGACCGCGCTGCGGTATAAAAGCTCGGTGACAGTATTCATGCCGGCATAATTTCCATCCAGTTCCACTGTCGCAACTTTGTCCGAAAGCGTCACTGAGGTTTCCATCACATCCGTCGGTTTAATCACGACAGCTTTGCTGCCCTTCCGGGGCAGGCTCATCTCCTCGAGCAGCCGCATCATGATCTCCTCCGGGGTCATGGCAGAGTCGTCGATCGCAACGGTGTACGGGATCAGCTGGCTTTCCGTCGAGTCGGCATAATAAACAGAATATTCGGTCTTACCATTTCTACAGCCAGGCAGAATCAGCGTCAGCGCAAGGAGCAGTGCGACCAGCAGCCTGGTCTTATGTCTGCAGTGCCTCATATGCTGCTCCTTTCTTCCCCTTTCGGGTCACTTTCCGCAGCCGTATGGCCGCTCTCCCGGCTGTCTTTGGCAGCACTGCCTTTGGTCACCGTGTCGGAATACTTCAGAGGGATCCGGATGGTGAATACTGATCCGTGCGAGGCGCCGCCTTCCGCCTCGGTCTCCGAGTGCAGCCGGATCGTCCCGCGATGCATGAGCACGATGCTGCGCACAATGGCAAGACCCAGGCCGGTACCGCCTGTCTCCCGGGATCTGGTCTTATCAACACGGTAGAAGCGCTCAAACACGTGAGCCTGCATTTCTTTCGGAATCCCGATGCCATTGTCCTCAACCCGCAGAAAGAAATACTGATAATCCGCGTTCAGGAATACCCGGACCCAGCCACCTTCCGTGCCGTATTTGATCGCATTTTCCACGAGATTGGTCAGCACCTGTGTCATCTTGATCTCGTCGACTTCGGCTTTGACCGTCCGGTAGCTCTCAAACAGGAGCTCCGTCCGGTGAAGATCCGCCAGCGGTGAAAGACGTTTGAGTGTGGTCTCGATCAGCTCGTTCATGCTGACATTGGTGATTGTGAGTTTGGATCCAGGGCGGCCCATACGCGCAAGCGACAGCAGATCCTCTATAAGCTTGTTCTCCCGGTCGATCTCGCGCGTGATATCTTTCATGAAATCCCGGTACATCTCGACCGGCACGTCGCCGGCTGAATTAAGCGAGTCTGCAAGTACTTTTATCGATGTCATCGGAGTCTTCAGCTCATGTGACACATTGGACACAAACTCTTCGCGCGTCTTGTCGAGCAAAGACGCATTGTCCAGAATCTCATTGATGAGTTCTGCGGATTTTGTGCCCTCGCGCATCCGCCCTGTGCGCAGACGCAGAGTGGTGTGTCCGGCAGCAATTTCGGAGAGAGCCATATGGATGCTCTTTTCTTTTCTGTCAAGCCACCTGGCTGCCAGAAATGCGGCAAAAAGAACGAGCAGCATAATGATGCCCAGAATAATACCGGTGGATGAGTCAATACTTGAGAACTGCGCATCGATCTGCGTCACATCCATACTGATGACAAATACGCCGAGCCGTTCTCCGGCCGAGGATTCGAGCGGAACCGCCGTCTCAATCGTCTTCTGGCTGTCGCTGCCCGTGCTGGCCGTGCTCCAGGTGGAGAATGCCTTCAGCACACGGGGATTTACGAGATACTTTCCATTTTCCTGCTCGTAGGTGTCCATCACGACTTGCATCGAGGTATCCACGATGCGGATGCGCATGGCATTGAGCGAAGTGTACTTGGAGTACTGCAGAAAAATCCCGGCGCGCCTGGCCGTCTCCAGATCCGGATAAGCGGCGATGTCGTCGGAAAGGACAACTGCGCGGATCTGCAGCTGGGCGAGTTCGTTTTTGATTGACTCGTCCCGCTGGATATTTCTCTGCACAACAGAAAAAATTGTGACCGGCACAAGACCGGCGAGCACGATGACCGTGAACAGTAAAACTTTGTAATTTAGCAGAATTCCCGACAGGCTCTTTAACAGCCGCTTCATCCTGCCTGCCAGCTGCTTCTGAAATCCGGAAAAACTCATCCGAGTGAAACTGCCTTTCCCGGGGCGGCACATACCCGCTCCGGATGATTTTTCTGCACGTCACGCCTGGAAATAGTACCCGACGCCCCACTTGGTGTGTACATAATCCGGACTGCTGGGATTGGACTCCAGCTTTTCCCGCAGGCGGCGGATATGTACATCCACCGTGCGCGCGTCGCCCGGGTAGTTGTCACCCCAGACCGCCCGCAGAAGTTCCTCTCTTGAGTACACTCTTCCCGGATTTTTGACAAGTATCTCAAGAAGATCAAATTCCTTGGCGGTCAGCCCTGCCTCCCGGTCTCCCACTTTCACCGATCGTGCCTCAAAGTCCATGGTGAAATCCCCGTAGGCGACCGAGGTCTTCTGCCTCCCGGCCCTGCGGGTCTCATAGGAGTTCCTGCGGCGGAGGATGGCACGGATTCTGGCTTTCACCTCCAGAATATTAAACGGTTTGGTGATGTAATCGTCTGCTCCGTACTCCAGGCCCATGATCTTGTCCATATCATCTCCCTTGGCCGTCAGCATGATGATAGGAATATCCGAAAACTCGCGGACTGTCCTGCATACCGTGAGTCCGTCCATCTTCGGGAGCATCAGATCAAGCAGCATTACATCGTACGGTTCGGCTTTGACCATGCTGACGGCCTGTTCGCCGTCATATGCACAGCCAACCTCATATTCGTCCTGTTCCAGCGAAAACTTCAGTCCCTTCACAATCAGTTTTTCGTCGTCGACTACCAGAATCCTGTTTGCCAATTTTCCTCTCCCGCCTCAGACTTTGATCCGGTCCCGGATCTTCTCGTACGCGCTGTGTTTGATTCCCGGAACCTGCATGATATCTTCCGCCGCAGCAAACGGGCCGTGTTCGTTCCGGTATGCGATGATTGCGGCCGCTCTTGCCTCCCCGATTCCGGGCAGTGTCATCAGCGCCGGTGCATCCGCCCGGTTGATGTCGATTCTGCTGTCCGTCTGCGGGACACTCCCCGATTCACCTGTCCCTGACTGTGGAGCGGCTGACGGGACCAGAATCTTCTGGGCATCCTGCACGGTCTCCGCAAGATTAAGCTGCCTGAGGTCTGCATCCTGCGCCGCGCCGCCGGCGGCGTCGATCGCATCTGTCACCCGGCTTCCCTCCGGCAGGGTGTACACACCTTCCGATTCAACCTCTCCGCACACATATACCTTGACCATGCGGCTGGAAGCTGTCTGTGTCGGCAGGCCAGCGTCTTCATCCGTCTGGCAGACATCCTGAGTCTGGGACTGACTTATGATGACATCCGCCGTTCCTGTCTTTTCCGCGCAGCCGGCACAGGCGGCTGTAGAAAACAGCCCCGACATACACAGAAAAGCAGCTGCGGCTGCCGGCCGCAGAAGCGGCAGATACTTCTGCCATGATTGTTTCCTTCCTCTCAGTTTTCCCTCCGTTCCCGGATACTGAAAGTCTGTGAAGCTATATTTTGTAACATTTTAGTGTAGAAATGCAACAATTACAAGTGCCCGAATCCGATTTCTGAAAACCCGGCTGCTTTCCGTCCGCCGCCGGAAAGAGCCCTTTCCGGTTGCGGCTTTTAATCCGGACGTGTAAAATGTAGAGACAAACAACTGCACGTATGGAGGCTGATTTTGATCCGGACAAAGAACAGTAAAAAGCAGACATTGTCATCCGATCCTGTGAAGATGATGTTTCTGCTGTCATTTCTCCTTCCGGTGATCATCTACGCCGGACTTTTCATCGGCCGCGGGATTTTCCCCGGAGGCACTTCCCTGTATCTTTATTCGGACATGTACCATCAGTATGCTCCGTTTCTTGCGGAATTCCGCTACAAGGTGCTGCACGGCGAGAGTCTTCTGTATTCCTGGGACATCGGCATGGGCACCAACTTTGTGACACTTTACGCCTATTACTCCGCCAGCCCGCTGAACTGGCTCTGCATCTTCCTCCCGCAGGGACTTCTCATTGATTTCATGGATTTCTTCATCATGATCAAGGGAGGGCTCGCGGCACTTGCTTTCGCGTACTATGTCAATCAGCACTACCGCCGGTCCGATCCCATCATCTGTGTCGTCGCCATGTTCTACGCATGCAGCGGATACTGGGCAGCCTACTGCTGGTGCACCATGTGGCTTGACTGTATCGTACTTCTTCCACTGATCATGCTCGGGGTCGAACGGCTCGTGGACAGGAATTCCTGCACACTCTACGGCGTGACACTGGGGCTTTGCATCTTCACCAATTATTACATCTCTATCATGGTCTGCATCTCCTGTGCAGTCTATTTTCTCTTCCGTCTTGTACTGATGGAGGGGCGGGACAGAAAGCGGCGCATCGGAAGTGCCGTCCTGCACTTTGTAATCTACTCGGGCCTTGCAGCCGGCATGGCCGCCGTACTGCTGCTGCCAGAGATCTATACCTTCACACTATCCGCCTCAGCAGACTCGCAGTTCCCGAAAGTCCTGAGCCAGTACTTCCCGTTCGTGCTCATGATCAGCCGGCACCTGACCGGAATTCCGGTCACATTCGGCGAAAAGTACCCCAACGTGTTCTGCAGTGTGGCTGTTCTTTTCCTGCTCCCGCTCTACGTCATCTCGCCCCGATACACGGGAAAGCAGAAAATTGCGCGCTGCCTGCTGCTGCTGGTGTTTCTCTTCTCCTTCAACATCAATGTGTTTGACTATATCTGGCACGGCATGCACTACCCGAACAGTCTTTCCTGCCGCCAGTCGTTCATCTACATTTTCTTCGTGCTGCTGACGGCCTACGAGGCACTGACCTGCATCCGCGACTATTCGATGCGTCAGCTTGCTGCAGCTGCCGGAATCGCGTGCGGCCTGATTTTCTGGTTTGAACAGCTTTACGCCAGAGACACCTCGTCCTACAAGGATACGTATCAGTATGATTTCCGCGTCATCTACCTGTCCCTCATCTTCCTGATCATCTATGTGATCCTGACAGTCGCCGCGCGAAAAAAAGAAACCACCGGTTATATCTGCCTGCTCCTCATCTTCGTGACGGCGATATCGGAAGCTGCCATCAATATGGATATGACCGGTCTGTCAAAAACCGACCGGAGCGGATACCTTTCGGACAATGCCACACTGACTTCTCTGATTAACACGGCAGAAAGCAGTGACACGTCGTTCTGGCGTATGGAGAAGATCCGCGGTTCCAGGACGAAAAATGACGGCTCATGGTCTCACTATCCGTCGATCTCCGTATTCTCGTCCACATCAAGCAGCGGCGTCACGGAGCTCTTTCAGGCGCTGGGGCTGGAGTCCTCCATGAATGAGTACAACTACACCGGTTCCACGGCACTTACCAGCGCACTGTTTGACGTAAAATATCTGATCAGCTCCGAGCCGCTTGCAGAGGATCCGCTTATTGAACAGATAACCTCAAAGGACGGGTATTACCTGTACCGGAATGCGCAGGTGCTCCCGGTCGGCTTCATGATCCCTTCAGATCTTGAGAGCAGCTGGAGCACCACTTCGTCTGCCAACGCGATTCAGACGCAGAACAGTTTCGCCAGTCTGGCAGCCGGCGTCGATGGTCTTTTTGAAAGCCTTGGAAATTATCCGACTGATTCAAAAGTTTCCGTGACAGCGGAAAAAGCAGGCCATCTGTACTTTGTCGTCGGGTCGGATAAGGTGAGTTCTGTCACGCTCTCCTATGATGATACGGGTAAAACCCGCACAGCCGATGATCTGAAGAACGGCAACAAGATCGTCGACGCAGGATATGTACAGGCCGGGACAACGGTGAACATCTCAGCCTCTCAGTCCATGCAGCTGACCGCCTGGCTGATGGATGCGGACAAGCTCACACAGGCAGTGAACACTCTGAAAGCATCTTCTCTGAATGTTTCCAGTCATACTTCCACGTCAATCCGTGGTACAATAACCGTCAGCCAGGCGGGAACATTTCTGCTCACCATTCCGTATGACGGCGGATGGACGCTCACAGTCGACGGACAGAAGACAGAAATCAGCGCCTGGAAAGATGCTTTCCTCTCCGTGCCGCTGACATCCGGGACCCATGAGATCGAGCTGTCGTTCCGGCCGCGATACCTGACAGCCGGGATTCTGGTCTCTCTCATCAGCATTTTCCTGATGGCGCTTCTTTATTTTCTCAGGCGCCGGATCGCCAGGGGTAAGATTCGCCGGCTTCCGGTATGCGTCGAGCGTCTGTTCCTGGAAAGCGATCTGGTTGTTCAATCTGAAACAAAGTCAAAAAGAAAGGATGATACACAAGAATGAAACTCTGGGGTGGACGCTTTACCAAGGAAACCAATGCGCTTGTGAATGAATTCAACGCTTCCATCACATTTGACCGCCGCTTCTACCGGCAGGATATTGAGGGAAGTATCGCGCATGCCACCATGCTGGGAAGAACAGGAATCATAACAGAAGCCGAGAGTCAGAGGATCGTCAGCGGACTGAAAGGGATTCTTTCGGACATTGAATCCGGAAAGCTTGAAATCGACACGCAGTACGAGGATATTCACACATTCGTCGAGGCGAATCTCATAGAACGGATCGGCGACACAGGCAAGAAGCTTCACACAGGACGCTCCAGAAACGATCAGGTTGCACTTGACATGCGCATGTACACCCGCGAACAGGTCAAAGAGACCGACCGGGAGCTTTTCAGTCTCGAGAATGTGATTCTGAGAATCATGAAGGACAATGTTGGCTCGTTCATGCCGGGGTTCACGCACCTTCAGAAGGCGCAGCCGGTGACGGTTGCCCATCATTTCGGTGCGTATTTCGAGATGTTCCGGCGCGACAGAAGCCGCCTGGCCGATTTGTACCGCCGCATGAATTACTGCCCGCTGGGGTCGGGCGCGCTTGCCGGCACCACCTATCCGCTTGACCGTGATTTCACCGCTTCCGCTCTCGGGTTTGCAGGGCCGACATCAAACAGCATGGACTCCGTGTCAGACCGCGACTATCTGATTGAGTATCTTGACGCGCTGGCTCTGATCATGATGCATCTCTCCCGCTTCTCCGAAGAAATCTGTATCTGGAATTCCAACGAATATCAGTTTATCGAGCTGGACGACGCGTATTCCACCGGTTCGAGCATCATGCCGCAGAAAAAGAATC
>DGVL01000033.1 GCA_002394965.1 Lachnospira sp. UBA4285 | reverse complement strand
TTGAATCTGCTCATTTTTTCCTCCTATTTTGAACCATGCATTTTACATATGTTTTATGATGTTATCTGAAATTTAACATTGAATAATGTTCACAAGAAGGACACATTTTATTATCGCTGTGGCAAAATCCATCAATCGACACTGGTAATCCGGTCACTTCTTGGTACAATTTGAATAAAAGCCTCATTTTTTCTTGATAACAGTGTGACAGGAGTGCTGAGACAATGTCTGAATATACTGCCGTGCTTTGTGACGACGAAGCTTCAATTGTAGAAGAACTGACCATGGCGGTTCGCTGGGATGACCTCGGGATCAAAATCGCCGGCAGTGCCTCCACCGGTCAGGAGGCGCTGGACCTGATTCTGAGCTGCAAGCCGGACATCGCCGTGATGGACATCCGCATGCCGGGCATGAGCGGACTTGAGGTCATGAAGCTGGCCAGAGAAAGCGGCCTGACGACCGACTTCATCATTCTCTCCGGGTATGACGATTTCAACTATGCCCGGGACGCCATCCGGGTTGGCGCCAGAGCCTATCTTCTGAAGCCACTGAACATCACGGAGCTGTACGATGAACTCTGTCACGTCTGCGCAAGCCGCACGGACCAGAAGCCCAACGCGGGTTATATAAAGAAACTGACGGAGAATTTCATACGGAATCTGATCAGCGGACATATCATGAACCAGGGATCTCTTGACAACATGCTCTCGACGACGGGAACCGTCCTGCACAACGGTGCCTGCTACTGCGTATGCATCTCCTGGAAGGATCCGGTCCTCCGCAGCAGCGCCGAAGGCGCCCGGATCCTGCGCGTCATCGAAGGGCACACCTGGAGAGATCCGCATTTCTTCGTTGTATATGATGAAAGTCAGATCGCCGGCGTGTGCAACTGCGGTGCCGGCGATCCCGCCGGAGACAGCAACCGGCTGCTTCAGCTTTTCGCGCAGGAAGGTATCCCATCGCCCGTCATCGGCATCGGCGATCCGGTCGACGGACTGCTTCAGGCACCGTATTCCTACAGCCGCGCTCTGAGCGCCATAACATATCAGCTGTACAACAGCAGCCTGAGCGTCTATCCCTGGACCATGATCTGCACCGTTGCGCCGAAGCAGAAATTCACGGATATCGACTGCCTTCCGCTCGTACAGTGCATCGTCCGGAATGACCGGGAGGGAATTGAAAAAGCCTGCCGGGATTTCCTTGCGGCGCTCATGTATGTGCCGATGCCGGCTCCCAACTACCTGCTGGGCGGCTGCTTTTCGCTGTGTCAGCGCATCGACAAGGAGTTCTCCGAGTGGTCCCACGGCAATATCCAGGGTCTCTCCACGCCGAGAGAACTCTACACCCTGCAGAGTACAGATGAAATCCTGAACTGGCTGATCCGCCGTTTCACGTATCTGTCAGAGTACATAGACGCTGTCTATGGATACGGAAAAGAAAAGCGCGAGCAGCCTTCCGAAAACATCCAGTCTGACGATCCGCTGATACGCAAAGCCGTCTCCTGGATCAAAGATCATATTCTGGACTCACCCCGGATCGAAGATGTGGCCAATGAAGTGCACCTGAGTCCTTCGTACTTCGCGATCTATTTCAAGAAGAAAACCGGGCAGAATCTCCGGGACTACATGCTCCGCGAGAAGATGGAGTACGCCAGAATCGCACTGCTTGCGCCCGACACGCAGGTGACGGAACTGGCTCTCAAGCTCGGATACAATGATTACCGATCTTTCTCGCGGGCTTTCAAGAATATCAACGGCATCACGCCGTCTGATTTTCAGGCGAAGTACCGCCACTGACACCAGGCCGTCATCTTCGCGTCGCTTACAGCAGAGGATTCCATCCATGAAACCTATCAAGCCAGGAAAATTTCTGGAAAATGCTTCGCTTCTGAACAAACTGAGGGCACTTCTGATCTCTATCACAATTCTTGTCGTGTTTGCTGTACTTCTGACCGTGTCGCTTGTGTACAGCCGCCACAACTCGGGCCGGCTGCTGTCGCAGACCGGCGTGCAGACAGACAATGCCGCGTCTTCGCTGGCCAATAATCTCAATGTTCTGGAGAAACGGTTCGTCAGTATTATCGGAACGGAGGATTTTCTGAACAAGACCTTTCCGATCGTCACGCAGAACGCATGGTACAGGGAGAGTTCCGGGACATTCCAGGAAGAGATCTCCGCGCTCAACAACGCCGACTACCTCGTCTCCAGTTCCCTCCTCGTCTCGCCGGATCAGGGGAGAATCTTCTATTCTCTGAATACATCGCCGCGAAGTTCTCTTGACCGCCTTTTTAAAAAAGGAGAACTTACCGATGCGCGCGGCATCACGTTCCTGCCCGGCAGGTCCAGCCCCTTTTCTTCCAATTCCGACGTCATCCCGATGGTATTCCCCATCCGTCTGGTCGGCAGCTACTTCCAGCTGAATCTGGGGGATTCGCCTTCTGACTTCTATATCGTGATTCTGCTGGATGCAGACACCATGCGCACTTCTCTTCTGCTCTCGGGGTATCAGGAGGCGATCGATCACTACGCCCTCCTGTCAGCGGACGGGAGTCTGCTCTACCCTTATGCCCCGGATGAAGCAGTCCGGGAAGCGGCCACGGAAGTGCAGTCTTACCCGGATCTCTCAGCCCGGGAAGATGTCCTGCGGGAAAATGGCCGGTATGTCGCTGTGCGTTCCCTTTCCTTCGGCAGCCTGTACCTTATGGGAATCAGCCACACGGTATCTTTTGCCTCTATTCTGCAGGGATTCCTCGGCCCGATCATCAACATCACGCTGATCATCATACTGATCACCATCATTCTCTCCATCGTGTTTACAAATATGGTCACCCGGCCGATCCGGATACTGCTCAAGGTTGTGCGGGAGATCGAACAGGGGACGTACACCGGGCATGTGACCTTCACCTCCAATGACGAAGTGAGCCAGCTCATGAATGCCATAAACGAGATGTATGACACGATTCAGCAGCAGATCATTCAGATCCGTGAGGAAGAGAGCAGCAAATACAGAACCGAGCTGAAACTGCTGACCGAGCAGATCAATCCGCACTTTCTCTACAACACACTCGAGGAGATTCAGTCCGAAGTACTGCGTCAGGATACCGAAACCGCCACGAATATGATCCAGCATCTGGCCGAATATCTGCGCATCGGTCTCTCCGGCGGAAGTGACCTTATCCCTGTGTCCTCCGAAATCCGGCACGCCCAGGCCTATGTGCGCATCATGAATCAGCGCTTCAGCCAGAAGATCCTCTTCATGTACCGGACAGCACCGGAATTATCCGAGCATCTGATTCTGAAGACAATCCTGCAGCCGCTGATCGAAAATTCTATCCGGCACGGTTTCGGAATCGACGCCTCCATGCCTTCTGCCTCCGCTCCGACGATTGAAGTAGAGTTCGCCCGGCCGGAAGAGGATGTTCTCACCGTCCGCGTCAGTGACAACGGATCTGGTTTTGATGAACATCAAGTCCTCTCGATCATGAAGGATAACTCGGAAGAAGCCCGCCGGCACGTCGGAATTCACAATGTCTATCAGCGCCTGATTACCTACTACGGCGAGGGAAACATCGAAGTGTCAGCCGAATCCATTCCGTACTACCAGAGCACGATCGCATTCGTCATTCACGAGGGCAGAGAGAGGAATAAATAAATTCAGTCCTTCTGATGTTTGATTCTGTCCTTCCTTTTCAGGCCTGATTTCTTATGATGATAGGTAAATACAGTCGGGCAGTCCGTCCTTAGACTGCCCGGGAAAGGAACTTTATGGAAGAATACATCCGCAGCACGCTTTCCCAGAAGATCCGCGGAGACGGAGGCTGGGTGGAATTCGTCTCATTCGACGGGAAGACGCTGACCCTGCTGTTTCGCGCCGAGTGCTCGAAATGCATCATCCTGGACCGCTGTGAAAAGTGGATTCACGATGAGATCCTGCGGGATCTCGGACAGGATGTCGAAGTACGGGGGATCCGGAAGAAACCGTTCTTCTGGGACACAGTTGTCTGAAAAGGTGAAGGAAATTCAAGGCCGGGAAAGGAATCGGATATGGCATTTGTCAAGGTTGTGAGGCGCTCGATGCGTCCGGAGGAGTGGACGGACCTGCGCTATGGATGGATCAAGCGGGCACTTGTAAAGGACCGCTTTGAGATCACGGGGCTTGAAGTCCGCGACGCCCATCAGATCGCGGAGAATCAGTACATTTACGACAACGACTACAGACCTCTCAAGCAGGGGGATGTGTACTTCACGCCGGACGGCAGTGTTTTCATCCGGGGCAGCGCGAAGATTCCGGAAGAGCTGGCCGGGCAGAAGACGTATTTTATGCTGCACACCGCAGCGGAGATGCTGGTGAAGATCAACGGCCGCTATGCCGGCGGCATCGACCCAAACCGGGACCGGCTGCCTCTGGCGCCATTTGTCAGGGAGGACGGCTCGTTTGACCTGGAGATTGAGGCTTTCAACCGCTCGAAGCCGGATGACGAGCGCAACCCGGACGCGATGAGCAGCCGCGGATGCCGGCAGATTTTTACGGGCGCGTGGATCGTGACGCTTCGCGAGGACCTTCTGAAGCTGTTCTATGACCTGACGATCCTGCTGGACATCGCCAAGTCGGATGAATTCGACGAGGACTACCGGACGTTTTTAAACCGCGAGCTCAATGCGGCGCTGAATCTCGTGGATTTTGACACGTGGGACGGCGTTGACGCGGCGCTTGACTATATTGAGAAGCACATCTATCAGAACACGGATTTCCGCTCGAGCGGCAATGTGGCGCTCGTCGGCCACTCGCATCTGGACCTGGCGTATTACTGGCGCCGGATTCACGTGGTCCAGAAGAACGCGCGGACCGTGCTGATCCAGATGCGCCTGATGGACGAGTACCCGGATTTCCACTACGCGCACACGCAGCCGTATGCCTACGAGCTCCTCAAAGAATACTACCCGGATCTGTTCGATGAGCTGAAGGAGAAGGTGAAGAGCGGACAGTTCGAGCCGGTGGGCGCGATGTACGTGGAGCCGGACTGCAACCTGCCTTCCGCCGAGTCGCTGATCCGCCAGTGTCTGTACGGCCAGCAGTTCTACCGCCGCGAGTTCGGAATCACGGTGGACAGCGCCTGGCTGCCGGACGTGTTCGGCAACAGCTGGATTCTGCCGCAGATCCTGAAGAAGTCGGGCGTGAACTATTTCGTCTCCAACAAGATGTCGACCTGGAACGACACGAACCGTTTCCCGCACAACAACTTCCTGTGGAAGGGAATTGACGGCTCCCGGATCTACGCTTGCGTTCCGCCGACCCATTTCATCACGTGGAACATGCCCTCCCAGATCATGGAGAACTGGAACGCATACCAGGACAAGGAGACCGGCGGCCAGACGCTGTCGATGTTCGGGTACGGCGACGGCGGTTCCGGCGCGACAGAAGAAATGATCGAGATGATGCACCGCTTTGACAAGCTCTCGGTGATGCCAAAGACAGAGCATATGCGGGCGGACGAATTCCTGCACCGCAACTTCGACGGCAACAGGAATCTGGCCACCTGGGACGGTGAGCTGTACCTGGAGATGCACCGCGGGACCTTCACGACCAAGTCCGTGCTCAAGGCATTCAACCGGAGGCTGGAGTTCAAACTGCGCACGGCCGAGCTGCTCTCGGTCCTCCGGATGAAAAAGGGAATCTCCTATCCGTACGACGTGCTCACCTGGGCGTGGAAGAAGCTGCTCTTAAATCAGTTCCACGACATCCTGCCGGGCAGCCACATCAATCCGGTATTCGAGGACGCGGTGCGCGACTATGAGAAGGTCGAGTCTGTTCTTGACGCTCTTATTGCCGGTCAGACTGTTTCCATCCCGGATCATGAGACCGACGTGCCATACCTGCACGACGCGTTCCACTTTGCCGACGGGCTGGACGAGACCGGGCGGCGCCACGCAGCCCCTGCCGCTCCTTCGGATCTGAAGCCGGCGGCCAGGAAGAGCGTCCGGCTGTTCAATCCGCTTAACAAGGCCCGGACAGGTGTCACATTCATCGAGGATGAAGAGGGCGACTGCATCCGGGAAGGTAAGGCGGGATATTTTGCCAGGGCAGCCCTTGCCCCACTTTCCGCCGGTGATGTGACACTGAGCGCTTCCGCCGATACTTCCTGGATCCGCTCCTCCTCTGCTTCGGAAGGCATCTGCGTCGAAACACCGTATTACCGCGCCACACTGAATCCGGACGGCAGCTTCGCAAGTCTCTTTGACCGGAAACTGTCGCGGGAGTGGACGGACGGAGGCTTCAACAAGCTTCACATCTATCAGGATGTCCCGGGGATGTATGACGCCTGGGATATTCTGCCGAACTACAAGGAAGTTGAGTACAACTGGACGGTCACAGAGCCTCTGCATGCCACGCACTGCACCGGGACCGTGGCGGAATTCACCGTGAAGCTCGCCACGCCGTCGGGCAGCCCCTGGACGATGATCATCCGATTCTTCCGGGAGTCGCCGGCCATCGAGGTCGAGCACATCACCGACTGGAATGAGAAGCACCGTCTTGTCAAGGCTTCTTACGGCATCAACGCGCTGTCGCGCGAGCTTGTCTGCGACACGAGCGCCGGATATATCCGCCGCGAGACGCACCGCAACACCACCTGGCAGCAGGCGCGCTTTGAGGTATGCCATCACAAATGGGCCGACTTTGCCGAAAAGGACGGCGGTGTCGCTCTGATCAACGAGGGCAAGTACGGACTTGGCGTTGAGGAGAACGGTTATTCTCTCTCGCTGCTGCGCTCCAATATCCGCCCGGACGTTCTCTCGGACATCGGACACCACGATTTCTGCTGCCTGATCGTTCCGCACGAGGGGGATCATGTGGACGCGCACATCAACGATCTGGCCTTCGAGTACAATGTGCCGCCCGTGCGCACCGATGCGGCCGACGTGCCCGAGCTCTTCTCCGGCTGCACATTTGAGCCTCTGTACCTTGAGTCCGTCAAGCTCTCGGAAGACAGAGAACACATCGTGTTCCGTCTCAGCGAGCAAAACGGCACCCGCGGGCAGATGAAGCTTCCCTGCACCGTGACGCTCACCAATATGCTGGAAGATCCGGAAGGGGAAACCGACACGCTTTCCTGGACACCGTTCGAGATCATTACGTTTGAAGTTCCGGTCGGGAAGATCTGAGAACATGCCGGGGTCTGCATGAGCTTGTCTGCCCTGCTGTCCGGCCTGCGCCCGGCATCGGGCAGAAAATCCGGATTCCCGGCTGAACACAAAAGGCATCGGAAAGCCGCGCCCAACTGCGCGGCGATCCGGTGCCTTTTTTAATGAATGCGTGCTGCCATTGCTGTCAGTGCAGGAATGCTCCGAACGGCCGCAGAACAAGCGATGGCGTGGCAACGGGAATCAGGAAATCTCCTTTTCCCGCTGCATATCAAATCCACTGATAAGATCTTCCTGCATTCCGGTCCATTATAATCAGGCACGCATTCCTTTTCTATGCTACAGTAAAACAGTTATCAGATTATCCCGGTAAGAACACACACATTGGATGGATCTGAGAATAGGAGCACAATTTTCCGATGAATTTGAATGAAGAAATCCGTGCCGATCTTGAAGCGCACGCAGAGGAATCATACCGCAGGTTTGCGTCTTCTCTCCTGCCGGGTGAGCAGTCCATGCTGGGCGTGCGGCTCCCGTACCTCCGGAAGATGGCGAAATCCATCGCCAGACAGGACTGGCGGGCATATCTGGCCTCTGCTTCCGACGCGTCTTTTGAGGAAATCATGCTGCAGGGACTTGTGATCGGCTGTGCAGGCTGTACGCTTGAAGAGCGGCTGTCCCTCACAGCCGCATTTGTGCCGAAGATCCGCAACTGGTCTGTGTGTGACAGCTTTGTGGCAAGGCTCAAGGTATCTGCCGGGGATCTGTCGCGGGTATGGGAGTTCCTGCAGCCGTACCTGAATTCAGGGAAGGAATTCGAGCAGCGCTTCGCCATCGTCGTACTGCTGGACTATTTTATCCGCGAAGACTGGCTGCAAGCCGTGCTGCAGACGCTTGACACCGTGAGTCTGACCGGGTACTACGCAAAAATGGCCGCGGCGTGGACCGTGGCCGAGTGTTTTGCGCACTATCCGGACGAGACGTTTCCCTTCCTGCAAAACAATCATCTGGATGACGACACGTACCGGAAAGCCCTGCGCAAAATCACCGAGTCGCGCAAAGTCAGTCCGGACACGAAACAGATCATCCGGGAGATGAGAAAAGCTCGAAATGTCTGAACCACGGCGCAGATCCGGCCGGTAAAAAGGCCGCCGTACTCTCTCTGTTCTCTCACCGATACAGTTCTTTGCGCCTGAGCTGCGTATAGGGTCTGGAGGCACGCACGGCACGGGAAGCTCTCGGGTCAAGACTGCAGTACAGAATTTCTTCCGCATCCGCTGCTCTGAGGAGCAGTTGTCCGTCAGGGCCCGCGACAAGCGATTCACCCGAAAAGTCCATGGCGTCCTCTCTTCCGGTGCGGTTGCACATAGCAATCGCGACGGAATTCTGAAACGCCTGAATGCGAATTTCCCACTCGAAGATCTCCGAGGGCTCGCTTTTTACATTGGCCGTCGGAATCAGAATCAGATCCGCCCCCATCAGCGCCTCGGTGCGCACGCTCTCGGGATAATGGCGGTCAAAGCAGATGACGATGCCAATCCGCCCGAATTCGGTTTCAAAGACCTGAAAACCGGTGTCAGACGGACTGTAGTAGTCCTGCTCGTAGAACTGCTCTGCCTGTGCGATGTGGACCATCTTCTGAACGCCGGCGATTCTGCCTTCGCGGTCAATGAGGAGCGTGGCATCGTAATACTTTCCGTCCTCCGCGAGATAGACATTGGGTGCCGCCCAGATTCGGCTCTCGCGGCAGGCTTCCCGGAGCGCTCTTACCTGCGGCCCGTCAGCTGTCACGGCGATCCGGCTTGCGTCCCGGCCCGGGTACTGTGCGAAAAAGCGGCTCAGCTGCACTTCCGGAAACAGAATGAGATCCGCGCCTGCCTCCGCCGCCTCCCGAATACCCGCAAGACTTCTCTGCAGATTCGCGCCGGTGTCTTCCTGCATGCTCATCTGCGACAATGCCAGTTTCATGATCCTGTTTCCTTTCTCTTCCGGCGGGGAATTTCTGTATTCCCGCCTGCACAGAATATGTTATTCTGTTTCTGACAGGCGG
Source organism: Lachnospira sp. UBA4285 (assembly GCA_002394965.1). Lineage (GTDB taxonomy): Bacteria > Bacillota > Clostridia > Lachnospirales > Lachnospiraceae > UBA4285. Next base: position 12,910 of record DGVL01000033.1, on the reverse strand, counting down.
ACACACTTTTTCATCGCCTGTATTTTTCTTTTTACTCTTCCCATATCTCACAGTATAGCGTTTTTCCCGCAGATCTTCGCCACGCAATTTCCATATTTTCTGCGGGGCTGCGCACATTTTTCATGAAGGAGGACTCCTATGGCGAATTTATTCCAGGAGGCACGAAAAAGGCAGAAAGAACTTCAGAAGCTTGAGTGCGCGCTGCAAGCCCGCCTGGCAAAAGCCCCGCCGGGCAAGATTCACGTTTTCATGAACGGAAAGTACGTGATGTATTATCTGCGGAATTCTTCTTCCGAGCGCACCGGAACGTACATCTCCGTGCGTGATGAGCCGAAGATCCGGACATATCTGCAGAAATCATATGATGAAAAGCTTCTGAAGCTGGTACAGAGGGAACTTTCCCGCCTTGATCCGCTTTTATCCGAAGAAAAGGACGGCCGGGCACAGATTCAGGATCTGTACAGCAGCTTTCCGGAAAAGGCGAGAAAGTTTTTAAAACCGGCAGACATCCCGGACGATACTTATGTCCGTCTCTGGCTTGCTAAGCCCTATCAGGCAAAAGAGATTCCGGCCACTTCGTCTTCTTTCATTTCTCTGAATGGGAATCGTGTGCGCTCGAAATCGGAGCTGAATATTGCGAACACCCTGTTTCGTTTTAAAATTCCTTATAAGTACGAATGCCCCCTGACACTTTCCGGCGGAATCACAATCTATCCGGATTTCACGATCCTGAACGGGAAGCTTCGGAAAGTCCTGTACTGGGAGCACCGGGGCATGATGGATGACAGAGATTACGCCACACAGGCCGTCGAACGAATAAGAGAATATGAAAAAAACGGGATCTTCCCCGGCGACAACCTGATCATCACCGAAGAAACCCTGCGGCATCCGCTCGGTACAGAAGAAATCAAGTATGTTATCCGGCACTATCTGCTCAGCTAAAGTATGATTGAAGACTTGAGGCAGGTACTTGCTGAATTCATGGCAGTTGCAGAATCAAGCCATTTGCTGGATCTATTCATTTGCTGATGCAAAAATAAAGGCCCGGAATTCAGCGGAGCAGCCCGTACAAGAGCTATCCGCTGAATTTTCGAGCCTCTTTGCGAACTGCCATTCAGCTAAGAATCTTTCCAACCGGTTCTTAGCTGAATTTTCAAGCCGTTTTTGGGTTTTATATTCAGCTATTTTTTTCTCAAACAAGCAATTAGCTGAATTACCTGCTTCTAACCGCGCTTTTTATTCAGCTATCCACCTTCAAATCGAGTAAATTGCTGAATCAGGCGCAGCTAACCGCCAAAAATATTCAGCTCGCCAGCCCAATAACAAGAAAATAGCTGAATTAGTCATGTCGAACCAGCTTGTTGGCCATGGCAGACCCGCTTGTCATCCATGTCAAACCAACTTATCAGCCATGCCGAACCAGCTCATTAGCCAAGTCAAGCCATCCTGGTTTTCTTATTCTTCCCCTGTGATCACCTTTACAAGACGGTAATCTGACGCCGGATCCACAAGAAGCATCCGGGCCATCTTGCCGGGCTCAATGGAACCGTATTCTGCCGCGATTCCGATCGCGGCTGCCGGGTTGAAAGCTGCGGCGCGGACAGCCGCCTCTTCTGGGATGCCGAAGCGGATGGCGTTCGCCATGCAGCCGTAGACATTCGTCGCGCTGCCGGCGAGCGTCCCATCCTGCAAGTACGCGGCATGATCATGCTTGTAGATGTTCTGACCGCCCATCTCGTAGCAGCCGTCCGGCATGCCGACGGCGCGGGTGCTGTCGGAAATCAGGATCATGCGCTCCGCTCCGAACAGCCGGAACGCAGCGCGCACCGCCGCCGGATGGACATGGATGCCGTCGCAGATGAGCTCCGGCGTGACGTCCCCTGCGTCAAAAGCCGCCAGAATCGGACCCGGCTTCCGGTGATGGATCCCATTCATCGCGTTGTACAGATGCGTCAGGTGCTTCGCACCAGCTGCAAATCCGGCCGCTGCCGACGTGTAATCCGCCGAGGTGTGCCCGACCGATACCCGGATCCTGTCCGACACCTGCCGGATAAAATCGAGCGCACCGGGCACTTCCGGGGCGACCGTGATCAGTTTCGGAAACTGTCCGCTCTCCTCAAGAAGCTGCACAAGCCACGCCGCGTCCGGACGGTGGACATATTCCGGGTTCTGGGCGCCAACTTTATCCGGGCTGATGAACGGTCCCTCCAGGTTCACACCCACAAGGGCCGCCTCCGCCTGCCAGTCCGCGCCGGACGCCATCTGTTTCTTCCGGTAGGAAGCGGCCGCCGTCACGATGTGCTCCAGCCTTTCCTCCGGAAGTGTCATCGTCGCGGGACAGATCTGCGTAACCCCCTCGCTTCGCTCATACGAGCACATCTTCCGGTATGTCTCTTCTGTCGCATCATTGGTGTCAACGCCCACACAGCCGTGAAAATGGATATCCGTAAGGCCCGGAATCAGCGTGAGGCCGTGCGCATCGATCTGCTTCTCGCCGGGAGCAGCAGACAGATGGTCTGCCATCTCGGCGATCCTTGTCCCACGCACGCGCACATCCGATTTGTGAAACGCAAAATCAGGTCCGTATACACGGGCATCAGAGATCAACATAGAAACCTTCCTTGTTCACTGCGTCTTCCAGCTCTTTTCCGCAGGCGGAAAGCGCCGCCTTGTCGGCCACAACAGTGAGGTTGTTGTGCATCTGCAGAATTGAAGCCGGAACGTGCGGCGTCACCGGTCCGAACAAAGACTTGTGAATGGCGTCAGCCTTGTCCTCGCCGCTTGCGATCAGCAGTACACGGCGCGCCTGCATGATCGACTTGATGCCCATTGTCAGCGCATATCTCGGGACGTCATCCGGATCGTCGAACAGCCTGGAATTTGCCTCGATCGTGCTCTGTGTGAGCGCCACCACATGCGTCTCCTTCTCGAATGCCTCCTCCGGCTCGTTGAAACCGATGTGGCCGTTGCGGCCGATCCCGAGAAGCTGCAGGTCGATGCCGCCCAGAGACCGGATCAGCTCATTGTAGCGGCGGCACTCGGCGTCTGTATTCTTCGCCATGCCGTTGGGGACATTGGTATTGGCCTTGTCGATATTCACATGATCAAACAGGTTGCTGTTCATGAAATACCGGTAGCTCTCCTTGTTGTCACCCGTCAGCCCCTTGTACTCATCAAGATTGACCGTGCGGACCTCGCTGAAGTCCAGATCTCCCTTCTCATACCACTCGACCAGCTGCTTATAGGCACCGATCGGCGAAGAGCCCGTCGCAAGTCCGAGCACACAGTCCGGCTTCATGATGACCTGTGCGGAGATGATGTTGGCTGCCTTGCGGCTCAGATCCTTGTAGTCCCTTGCGATGTAAATTCTCATGACGATAACCGTCCTCCTTGAATAATGTATCAGCCGGCCGGCAGCTGCACACGCCGCCGATCCGTGATATTCCCTGTCATTCTGCGGAAAGCTGTGCGTCTTTCAGCGCCTTCTCAAATGCCACCCGGTTCCTGGTCGCGATCAGTTCCTCCGGAAAGTCGATCTCGCCCAGCATTGTCTCCACCCGGCTGAACTTTCCGATCTTCGCACAGATGTGCGCGTCCGTGTCCACGGCGACCTGCGTCCCGTAGTGCATGCACGCCTCAGCGATCTTCCGGCACACGCCGTCCTCTCCGTAGAAGCGGTCGGACGAATGCTCGTTGAGCTCGATCAGCCTGTGGTGTTCCCCCGCGAACCTGACAACCGCATCAATGTCGAATGCAAGCCCGCTGCGCCCCGGATGCCCGATCATGAGTACGCGCGGACGCATCAGAACATTACAGTACATCTGCGTGACCTGCTCTTTCGTGCAGCCGGTGGCAAATGTTGTGCCGTGTACACTGGCGATCAGAAAGTCGCAGTACCTTGTCGTGTGAGAAAAAAGATTCCATTCTCTTGGCATGGGCTGCCCGACCGTCGTAGTGGTTAGTGGAACGTCCTCCCCGAACAGACTGCCGTTCAGCCCGGTGATGTCCACCTCCGCCCCGTGCAGAAGCTTCACGCCGTCCCAGACGCGCGGCCACATGCTGTAGCCCGAAAAATACTGATAATTGCGCAGATCTCTCCAGTCCGGAAAGAGCATGTCGCTGAAATGATCCGTCGATGCCAGAAGCTCCAGTCCTTGTTCCTTTGCGGCACGGACATTCTCCGCTATGGTCGAAAACGCATGGCGGGAGTACAGAGTGTGCGTGTGACAGTCACACTTTAACGAATACGTCCTCATCTGTCCCTCCTTCTCCAATATGATAAAAACATCCCCGCCGGATTGCAAGGAAAAGTCCTGGCCCGACCTGACGGATGCAGATCGCAGATATACTCGCTAAAATAACGCACCTGGCCGCCTTCACGCAGTCTGCTGTGATTCAAGCCACCACGTCTTGACCTGTGCGATCTCCCGGATATACCCTTCCCGGTCATTGGGCGTCTCCAGAATAAACGGCCGCCCGGCAAGCGCCGGGTGACACACGATTCGGCGCAGAGCCGCTTCCCCGATACATCCCTGTCCAAGTCTTTCGTGCCGGTCCTTGTGCGAGCCGCAGCCATTCCTGGAATCATTCAGGTGCACCGCCATCAGTTTCGCGAGTCCCACCGTACGGTCAAACTCCGCCAGCACGCCGTCCAGGTCGCTCACGATATCGTACCCGGCATCCCACACGTGACAGGTGTCAAGGCAGACACCGACCTTGTCACGCTTATCCGGATCAACCCGGTCGATAATGGCGCGCAGTTCCGCAAAGGTTTTCCCGATCTCCGTCCCCTTGCCGGCCATCGTCTCCAGCAGCACCACGGTGCTCTGATCCGGCCGGATATAGCGGTTCATGACTTGCGCGATGCCATCCATGCACGCCTCCCGGTCCTGCTTCAGCGCATTGCCCGGATGAAAGTTGAAAAAGTTGCCCGGCAGGCGCTCCATCTTCGCCAGATCTTCGCGGAAGCATTCCTCGGCGTATTCGCGCGCCCGGTCCTTGTCCGAGCACAGATTCATCGTGTAGGGCGCGTGCGCCACCAGTTTTCCGAAACCGTGCTCCTGCAGAAAAGCGTTCAGCGCCGCCAGATCAGACAGGTCCGGTTCCTTCACCTGCCCGCCGCGCGGATTCCTCGTAAAAAAGGCAAACGTGTCCCCGCCCATGGCCAGACACTCCCGCCCCATCGCCTCGTATCCGTCCGAGATGGACAGATGGCAGCCGATATGTATCATATTTTCATGCACCTCTGTATGTAAATTTGTGCCAGATGCTTTGAGAGCTCTACAATTTTCGTGTGGATTTCCCGAATTGTCTTAATAAAAGCTTCATCACCAGCTCCCGTCGGATCATCCAGCCCCCAGTCCAATCTCTCCGTGCAGGGAAGAACCGACTTGATCTGAGGCTTTGTTACTGTTCCGGCAGAATAGCTCTCGAATACATTACGCAAAACCAGCCTTTGTTTTATTGGCAATTCGCACAAGCAGAAGCATGACGGGTACCTCCGTCAGAACGCCTACCGTAGTTGCGAGAGCGGCAGGGCTTGTCGTGCCAAACAGCGCAACCGCAACCGCCACCGCAAGCTCAAAGAAATTCGATGCGCCGATCATCCCGGCAGGAGCTGCGATGTCATGCGGCAGCTTCAGCATCCTGCCCGCTCCGTACGCGATAAAAAAGATCAGGAAGGTCTGGATGGTAAGCGGCACCGCGATCAGAACTATATGGAGCGGATTAGACAGAATCACCTCTGCCTGTGAGCTGAAAATAATAATCAGCGTCAGCAGAAGTCCCGCCGTTGTGGCATTGTCGAATCTGTGGATAAATGTATTCTCAAAGTAATCCGCGCCTTTTTGCCTTATGACCGCCATCCTTGTCAGAATGCCGCCTGCCAGCGGGATCACGACAAAAAGAAGAATGCTGACGAACAGAGTGCTGTAGGGAACCGCCACGTTGGAGACACCCAGGAGGAACTTTACGATCGGAACAAATGCCACAAGGATAATCAGGTCATTGGTAGCCACCTGCACGACCGTATAAGCAGGGTTGCCCTTCGTGAGCGCACTCCAGACAAATACCATGGCCGTACACGGAGCAGCGCCTAAAAGCACGGCTCCGGCAAGATACTGCGTTGCCAGCTCCGGAGCGATCAGGGATTTGAATACGACAAACAAAAACAGATACGCTATCCCGTACATAGTGAAAGGTTTGATCAGCCAGTTCACGATCCACGTGAGCACCAGCCCTTTCGGGTTCTTTCCAATCTGCCTTACGCTCTGAAAGTCCACTTTCATCATCATAGGATAGATCATGATCCAGATGAGAACAGCGATCGGGATCGAGATGCCGGAAATCTGAAGTCTGCCAAGTGCTGCCGGTACAGCCGGGACAAAATGCCCGATCAGCACGCCTGCCGCCATGCAGAGCAGTACCCAGACAGAAAGATATCGCTGAAATGTATTGATTGCCTTTTTCTTACTGTTCATAACTTCAACTCCGTATTACTTCTTTTTCTCACAACCGCAGGATATACTTCCGTCTGTTTCGCAGTCGCACCTGGCGTAGGAAGCGATCATCTCCCGGAACTTTCTGACCCCGTCTGCAGAGATGGAGTAGCGCATCCACTTCCCCTCCTTGTAGTAATCAACAAGTCCGCTGTCTGCAAGAATTTTCATGTGATGCGACAGCGTCGGCTGCGTGATGTTCAGTTCGTCCAGCAGTTCGCATCCGCACTTTTCTCCGTGCTGCAGCGCGAGCATAATCGCAAGACGGTTTTCATCTGCGAGCGCCTTTATTCTTTTGACGTCTTCTCTGAATCCCATGTTGGTCACCTCCGGAAGATGGAAATATTATATCGCACACATTTACAGATGTCTATATATAAATATGATGCTGTTTCAAAAAGCTCCCACGCCTCTGACGGCATGTGGGAGCCTTTCTCTTGCCTCTGTCAGAGACAGCATCTGCAGCAGCCTCGTATTACGCGCTACGCCGCGAAGCGTCACGTCTGTCTTCCGGCAAACTGCGTCATGTACAGCTCGTAGTACCGGCCGCGGCGCGCAAGCAGCTCCTCGTGGTTCCCGCGCTCGACAATGCGCCCGTGATCCATGACAATGATCTCATCCGAATCCCGTATCGTTGAGAGCCGGTGGGCGATGACTATACTCGTGCGGTCTTTCATGATGCGCTGCATGGCATCCTGGATCGCCTTCTCCGTGCGCGTGTCCACATTGGATGTCGCCTCGTCCAGGATCAGAACCTTCGGATCCGCGACGAATGCCCGGGCGATCGCAAGAAGCTGGCGCTGTCCCTGACTGATGCTCTCACCGCCATCCGCAAGCACCGTGTCAAGCCCCTGCGGCAGGCTGCGGATGACTCCGGCGCAGTGACTGATCTCCGCCGCCTCCTTCACCCTCTCCTCCGAAGCCTGCGCGTTCCCGTAGGTGAGGTTATTGCGCACCGTATCGGTGAAAAGGACGGTGTCCTGCAGTACGATGGAGACATTCCGTCGAACTTCCTCTCGTGCAATGCCGTTTACATCCTGCCCGTTGATTGTAATCCTTCCGCTGTCCGCGTCGTAGAATCGCATCAGAAGGTTGACGACCGTAGTCTTTCCGCTGCCGGTCGCGCCGACCAGCGCGACCTTCTTTCCGGAGGGCACCGTGAGCGTAAAATCCCGGAGCACCGGATGTCCTTTTTCATAGGCGAAGTTCACATTCTCGAATCTCACGGCCCACTCGCCGCCATCCGCGAGCTCTCCGCCCGTCATGTTCTCACTCTTCTCGTCAAGAACTGCAAATACCCGCTCGGCGCCTGCCAATGCCGTCTGCATCTGCCCGTAGATCTGAGCGAGTTCATTGATCGGCCGGGAGAACTGCCTCGCGTACACGATGAACGCGGAGATCACGCCTACGGAGATCAGCCCGTTCACGGAAAAATACCCGCCGAACGCCGCGATAATGACGAACCCGATATTGCCGATACAGTTCATGACCGGCCCCATCACCCCACTGAACACATCGGTCCGGATACCCGCCCTGGTGAGAGAATCCGCTGTGGTACAGAATTCCTCCTCTGTCAGCTTCTGATGATCGTATGCTGCGACCGTCCTGTACCCGGAGATCATCTCCTCTACCGTGCCGTTCAGCTGTCCGAGCAGGCGCTGCCTCTGCCGCGAAAAGCGGCGGACCTGACCGGATAAAAACTTTGTGGCAAGGAGTGTCAGCAGCACCGTCACAAAACTTAAAAGAGCCAGCTGCCAACAGTAGTGCAGCATGACCGCCGCCGTGCCCGCGATGGTGAGCAGTCCCGCAAAGAGGGACGGCAGAGACTGTGAGACGGTGGTTGAAATATTTTCAATGTCATTGGTCATGCGGCTCATGACGTCGCCGTGGGAATGTGTGTCCAGATATCGCACGGGGAGATCGACGATTTTCCCGAACAGGTCCTCCCGCATCCGGCTGACGATGCGCTGGCTGAGATGCGCGCTGCAGAAGTTCTGGAACAGCTGGCTGATTCCGTAGCACAGATAGATGGTCAGCATCAGGGCGATGGTTGAGGCAAGATCTCCTGAGCGCTCGCCTGCGATGATGTCGACCGCGTTGCTCTGAAGGGCCGGAGCCAGCACACCACATAGGGTCCCGGCAATGACCACCGCCAGCATCAGCACAACGAGCGGCTTCTGGCGCGTGAAATATCCCACCAGCCGGCGGACAGTCTTCCCGGCATCCTCCGCGTGTTCGACCGTCTGAAAGCGCTCGCGGCGGCCCATGCCAGGGATATTCACCGCAGGCTGCCTGTGTTCACCCTTATCCCCCGCCTCAGTTCCTGTTCCCGCGGGAATCCGTCCGCTGCTTCGTGCCGCCGTAGCGCACCCGCCAGTTTGCATTGATCTTCTCGAGAAGCCCCGTCAGTGTCTCCTTCTCCTCATCCGTCAGGCAGCCAAACATCTCCTCGTGCCGCTTCACCCGGTCCGCCAGCGCCTCTCCGGCTGCCAGCTCTCCTGTTTCGCTCAGGGAAAGATCCGATATCCTGCGATCCGCAGAGTTTACGGAGCGCACCACAAGCCCCGACTTCTCCAGCTTGCCGATGAGCTCGCTGGCGCTGCCCGGCCGGATGCCAAGTCTTTCTGTAAGTTCCCGCTGCGTGATGCTTCCGCCCGCCTCGCGGATCAGAATCAGGACCCGCTTCTGACTGCCGCGCCCTTCATACAGCCGGCTCATCGTGCGGCTGATGTCGCGGAAATTCAGAATCAGCTTCCGGTTCCTGTCAGCAGTCTCATGCCTCTGTCCAGTCCTCTCGCCGGTCCCGGACCGGCTGCCCTGTCCTAATCCTCCATCTGGTCCGCCCTCTTTTTGCATATGTATGGCGCCGTCCTTTCCAATTTGTTTGGTACCTAACAGAATAGGCGCCGGGCGGGCATTTGTCAAGGTACCTAAAAGATAGGGCACCGGCGGGTGCCTCAACGATAAGATGCCGGCGGGATGTGGTGGTGCGCATACCCTCCGGCATTTCTTTCTTTTTTATTTTTTATTTTCATGCTATACTGGTTTCAGGCAATCCGTGTGTGACAGGAATCATCTTCCGCAAGAGAGCAGTTTTTTCTTGCGGTTCATCAGGGGAATCTGTATGAGCGACAATGCATTCAACCGATTTGTTGCGATCACCTGCGTGATCATCCTTTTGGGAACAGCCGCGGTTTTCGGGTACTCACGCAGCCAGATACATGCCGGCACAATCCCGCAGGATGTCTGCCGGGAGCAGACTGTCCAGGAGGTGCAGTCTGACGTCACGGCTTCATCTGTATCCGAACCGGAGACGAAGCCTGAACCGGTGGTACAGAGTGCTTCGCTGTTCATGGTGGGAGACGCGCTGCTGCATGCGGGGATTGAAAACAACGCGCTGAATGAGCACGGGACCTATACGTTCACCCTGCTGGACCGCGTCGGCGCGCTTGCCCGCCAGTACGATCTGCGCTATTACAATCAGGAGACCATTCTGGGCGGAGACGAGCTGGGGGCCAGAGGGTATCCGTGCTTCAACGGACTGACAGACTGGGGCGATTATATGCTCTCGCTCGGCTTCAACATGACGTCTCTTGCCAACAACCACGCGCTGGATCAGGGCGTCAGCGGCATTAAGCATTCCGCCGGTTACTGGAACGCTCATCCGGAGATGATCACCGCCGGGACCTATCTGTCACAGAAAGACTACGACGCCATTCCGATTCATGAGATCAACGGCATCACATTTGCCTTTCTTTCCTACACCTATGGCACGAATGGCATCAGGCCGCCCGAAGGGCAGGACTATCTGGTCGCCTGCTACGACGGCAGAGTTGACGAACTGCTGCAGAAAGTACGAGACGCCCGAAAAAAGGCCGATGTTGTCATTGTGGCCATGCACTGGGGGCAGGAATATCAGACAGAGCCAAGCGAGTCACAGATAACGCTTGCCCATCAGCTTTCCGATGCCGGGGCAGATATCATCATCGGCACGCATCCGCACTGCATTCAGCCTGTCGATTGGATCAACGGCCGCACAATCTGCTTTTATTCGCTGGGCAATGTTGTGGCCCTTCAATATGATCTGAGCCGGATCGAGATGATGGCCGGGCTGACAATACAAAAGACAACGCTGCCAGACGGAAGCACAGAAGTCTGCCTGAAAGACATCCACGCAGACCTTCTGTACTTTTACTACACGGAGGGCGCCATGACCGACCATGATGTAATACCTTTTTCACAGATCGATGAGGCGCACCTGCCGGATTACAAGACTGTCTATGAAGAATACAAGCCAATCATCACAGAGATGACCGACGTTGTCACCGTCGGCGGATTTTAAGAAATACTCACGCCTCTTCCAGCAGCCGGTCCAATTCCTTTCTGGTCTCGGCAGGCTCTCCTGCCACCACCGCTCTCATGCCGAGAGCTTCGGCTGCCCGGACATTGACTGCCGAATCATCGAGAAAAACGCACTGCGACGGATCAAGACAGTACCTGTCAAACAGCATCTGGTAGATCTCCGGATCCGGCTTGATCTTCCCGACATCACAGGAAAAGATGCCTCCGTCCATGAGCGGAAGAAACGAGTTCAGCACAGCGGTGGTGCGCCGGCGCATCGGCACCGAATAATTGCTGAGATAATAAAGTCTGTAGTCCTTTTTCAGACGCCGGAGCCACGGCAGGGTTCCGGAATACGCACTGCAGAAATTTCCCATGTTTTCGTACTGAAAGGCAATCTGTTCCGACACATCCGGGCAGCGCCGCATGAAGCCAGCGAGGATCTCTTTCTCCGGCATAATCCCTCTGTCCAGTTCCACCCAGAGACCGGAGTGAAACAGCGCGTCGCAGACCCGGTCCGCCGTCTGGCGTTCAAACGTGCCGTAGATGCAGCCGTCCGGGTCATATTTCATCAGGACATTCCCGATGTCAAATATAATATTCTGAATCATACCGTCACCATTTGTCACAGAAAGTTGTCACAGAAGCGAGAGTCCCATGCAGATGATCCACACATACATCAGGGTTTTCGGCATCATCAGTGCGCCGATGGCCGGCTTGCGGCCGGCAAAGAGTGTTACCGGAAGATAGAAGCCGAAACTCAGCGCAATCGCAATGCACATCCGCCACATGCCATACCCGCCGGCGTTTCCGGATCGTGCAAACAGGGCAATCACCAGAATGCCGGTGACGGCGAACGGTATATTACGATACAGAGACCAGCGCAGATTATCTTCCGGAGAAAACCAGTTGTTCTGCGGGAAGAAGCAGATACCGATGCGCAGAAGTGCCGTCGCCCAGATGAGGACAGGAATAGCGGCCGGTACACTCACTTCCGGGAACAGTTCCCGCCAGATATACAGAAGCAGAATGTAAAAGACCGTCATCGTCACCGAGGTTACGGCTTTCCCGAGTCCCAGCTTAAAATCCGTCTTTCCGTCTCTTCCGCGCAGGTGCATTTGCACCCGCGGGATCAGGTGGAATGCGTCCCCGCCGCCAAGCAGCAGCGTCAGCGCGCCGTACAGATTAAAAAGCGTCCGCCCGTCAGCATGCGTGAGGAACACAAGGCCGGCGATCAGATCAAACAGCAGATACGCGATGTCAAATACACTCTCGCCGATCCGGACTCCCTTCGGCATTTCTTTGTATTGTTCTTTCATTCTTATTTATTCTCCTGCCCGAAAGAAAAGGCACCGGACTCCCCTTCTGACGGAAAGCCGGTGCCTGTGTGACCAGATCGGATCACCCCGCGATGATGTTGACAATCTTGTTCGGGACTACGATCACCTTGCGGATCGTCTTACCCTCGACCTGTCTGGCGACGGTATTGAGCTCCAGAGCCTTTTCCTGAAGCGTCTGCCTGTCGGTATCCTTTGCAATATCGAACTTGCCGCGCATCTTGCCGTTGACCTGAACGGCGATCGTCACGCTGGCAGCGACCGTCTTGGCCGGATCATAGGACGGCCAGGTCTCATAGGTAATTCCTGTCTTTCCGGTGAGATCGGTCCACATCTCTTCCGTGATGTGCGGCGCAACCGGATTCAGGACCTTGACGAAGCCTTCCATCATCTCCCGGTTCACCCTGCCGTTCTTGTTGACGTCATTGATGAAAATCATCATCTGGGAGATCGCCGTGTTAAAGCTCAGCGTCCCGTAATCCTCTGTCACCTTGCGGATCATGCAGTTATAACTGTAGTCAAGTTCCGGAGTCGGCTCATCAACTACCATGTTGTCCGATGTGACAACGCGGTATACGCGGTCGAGCCACTTGCGGGCACCGTCCATGCCCTTGGCCGACCACGGCTTGCTGGCATTCAGCGGCCCCATGAACATCTCGTACAGACGCAGTGCGTCCGCGCCGTGGCTCTTCACCAGGTCGTCCGGGTTCACGACGTTGCCGAGGGACTTGGACA
>DGVL01000073.1 GCA_002394965.1 Lachnospira sp. UBA4285 | reverse complement strand
CTCACCAGCAGCAGCGCAGCGAGGACGCGCACGCTGAAAGCCTCCTGCCCTTCGCCCAGGAATGCAGCGGAGAGCAGAACGCCGAGCACCGGGTTCATGAATCCCAGGATCGTGATGCGGCTCACGTCGTTGTACTTCAGGAGAACGCCCCAGAGCGTATACGCGCCCGCCGAGATGAATGCCATGTACAGGAGCAGCAGCCAGGCGCCGCCGCCGGTCGGGCGCAGCCGTCCGCCAAAGGCAGTGCCGGCAAGCGCCATGACGATCCCGCCAAAGAAAAACTGCCAGCCGCTGAGCGTGACCGGATTTTCCTTCGCCGAGAACTTCTTGATGAAACAGCCTGCAATCGCACTCGCGAAAGCTGCGATCACCATGCTGCCCTCACCCGCGAAGCTGATCGCGCCGCCGCCCGTCTGTCCGGCCGTCACGATGACAAGCACCCCGAGGAATCCCAGGATGCTGCCGACGATCTTCGCAGCCGTGAGCTTCTCAAACCGGAAGACAAATGCCGCCAGGAACAGCGAAAAGAACGTCCCCGCCGCGTTGATGACCGAGCCGCGCACGCCTGTGGTGTGCGCGAGCCCGGTATAAAAGAAGATGTACTGCAGGATCGTCTGAAAGAGCATCAGCACAAAGACATACTTCCAGCCGGATTTTTTCGGCCTAAGGAACGTGTGCTGCTGCAGACTTCCGAACAAGATGACCATCACACCGGCGATGGTAAAGCGCGTCCCCGCAAAAACAATCCGGGAGGCGAGATCATCCGCGCCGATCGAAAAGAATTCATAACCGCGCTTGATGGCCGGCGAAGCCGAGCCCCAGAGAAAGCAGCAGAAAAAAGCAACCAGAAAAACCGTGACCGGGCTGCTCCAGAACTTTTCCGCCCGGCTCCCTGCCTGTGTCATATTCCCCATCTCATTCCCCTTTACTTCCGGCGGCGCTTGCCAGCACATCAAAAACAGACTGCCGGCATAATCCGCCATATGGCAACAACTATACCGGGAATGCAGAAGATTTTCAATGCGCTGCGGTCACTGCCGCTATGCGCGCAGATCTTCCTGCGGCATCTGCCTCGTAATACCGCCCGAAAACCGACAGCAAAAAGTCCCTCAGAACCCGCGTGAAGGCTTACACCATCACCGATTCCAAGGGACGAAAAATGCTATTGTCGCGCTGCCGCCCTGGCTTCCGACTGACGATTGCGGTATCGGTCAGCGCTTATATCCAAAATTCGGAATCGTCAGCCACCGCTCCCGCAGGAAGTACGCGGCGAGTTTCGGCCGGCGGTCTCTTGTGAACACACCCTTCTTGTTGCCCTGAACTCTGACGATGCCCTGGCTCGTCGCGAAGTCGGCGAAGTTCCACACCTGCTCGCCCATGACGAACGCATATTCATCAAAGACGCGGCTGTACATGCGGTAGTACTCCACCTGGTACTCCTCGGTGAACATCACCGGCGTGGTGTCGTGCAGCCCCATGACGGTGTCGGCTCCATACTCCGTGAACATAACCGGCTTGCCGGTCTTCTCCCAGCGGTCAAGTTCTGCGCGAAGCGCCGTCTCTGCCGCCTCAAGATCTCCGCCCTGGCTGTACCAGCCGTAGTAGCGGTTGAGGCAGATGACATCCGAAAGCTTCGCGGACACATCCACGTCCGGTCCCGGGGTCGCACCGCTCTGAACCGAGATCATCGTGCAGGGACGCTTCTGCGGATCCAGCTGCCTTGCCAGATCAAAGAGCGGCTTGAAGTATTCGTATGCGCCGTCCGAGTGCGCATCCGGCTCATTGGCGATGCTCCACATCACGACGCAGGCGTGATTGCGGTCTCTGGCAATCTCGTCGCGGATTACTTCCTTGTGATGCTCAAATGTCTTGACGCCGTGCTCCGGGTCAAAGGTTGAGCAGCGCTGTCCGTTGAAGTTCGCGCCGCCTCCGAAGTCGAAGTTGATTCCGACTCCCGGCGTCTCATCGATTACGACAATGCCCTCCTCGTCGCACAGCCGGAGCATATCCTCACTGTACGGATAGTGACTGGTCCGGAAACTGTTGGCACCCTGCCAGCGCATCAGGTTCAGGTCCTTGACCCAGAGCGCCAGATTCTGTCCGCGGCCGTTCGGGAAACTGTCCTCGTGCTTTCCGTAGCCCTTGAAGTAGAACGGCTTTCCGTTGATCAGGAAGCTCGTCCCATCGACTTTCACTGTGCGCAGACCGTACGGAAGCTCATAGACGTCCTCCCCGAAGCGTGCGACGACGCGGTACAGATATGCCTTCTCCGGAACGCTCTTGTTATGCGCGTGATCAGCGACCGGTTTCGCCGGCTCCCAGAGGTGGGCGTCTTTAATCACAAGAGTGCCCTTTGTACCTTCCGAAGATGCCACGAGACCGCCCTCGCGGTCATAGACTTCCACCTTGGCGTCCCCGCTTCCGACGGTGTCAAGCTCGTACGAAACCGACGCCTCCGCCGTCTGGCCCTCCGGGATCCCTTCAACGCCCGGGATATCCGTGACAAGTGCTATGTCCCGGATGTAATCCTTCGGTGTCGTGTAGATGCGCACCGGGCGGATAATGCCGGCATAATTGAAAAAGTCAAAGTTCGGATGATTGCGCTTTCTGGCCGCCTTTCCGCCGCTCACCGGTCCCACGCCCGCAAGCATGTCCGACTCTCCGCCGACCGGCAGCGTCGTGTAGTCGATCCGGTTGTCCACCGCAATGGTCAGAAGATTATCTCCTTTTACGAGGGCATCTCCGATCTCAGTCTCAAACGGCAGGAATCCGCCCCGGTGCTGTGCGATCTCCTGTCCGTTCAGGAATACGATGGCGTGATGCGTCACGGCATCACAGCGCAGAAGTACCCGCTGGCCCTTAAGCGCCGCCGCCGGGATTCTGAATGTCGTCTGATAGAACACCCATCCGTAGTGTTCCCGGAAATCCACGCCCTCCTTGATGTCATTGTAGGATGCCGGAACCGGCATGGTCATAGCGCCCTCAAGCGGTCCGTCATACCATCTCTCATCGAATCCCTCTCCGTTGTCGTCCAGTTTGAAATCCCAGACACCCGAGAGATCGATCAGAAGCCTTGAATCGGTCAGTACTGGATAAAGCATATATGCTCCTTTCTAACGTCAAGTTTCCTGTTCTGCCTGTATTATACCCTGCCACCCGGAAAAGCATGAGAAGGATATTTATATATTTTTGTCTTATATTTATTTTTCGCGGCGAATGATAAATATACGAACTGTTTTCACGAATATTGTATGATAAACTGGCTGCAGCACAGAGACGACTCCGGCATCCCGCATCTGGCCGGAAGAAAGGGAGAAACGTTGACAGAAACGGCAAAAATTCTCATAGATATGGCGGCGGAGTATCTGAAACAGCTTCGGTTAAACGTTTCCATCCGGCCGGAAGACACACCGATCTCGCCGGATGTTGATCTGGGACTGCGGCAGTATCTGGGTATCCCCGGAGACGTTAAGATCCGTTCACTCATGAGACCGGTGCAAGAACGAGACGCCCGGGATGGAAACGCATCTGACAGCCCTCTGGTCATCAGCAATGACCGGTTCGAATGCCGGTATATGATACTCCGCCTCCCGCAGGATCCGGAAGCACCAGCGCACCGGGTTCTCATCGCCGGACCTTATCTCACGGAGCGCATCAGTCTCACCCGCATCCGGCAGATTCTGGAGCGCAGTGCGCTTCCGGAATCGCTCTTCACCTGGTTTGCGCAGTACTACTCCACCCTCCCGGTGCAGTCCGGCGAAGATGGCCTGGAGCCGTATCTTCTGGCCCTCGGGCACGCGCTGTATGGCGATCCGGATTTGCAACTGTATTACCGCGACGCGTCGAGCGAACCGGAACGGATGCGCCAGGATGTAAATGCCGTTTCAGGCACGGAATATTCGGATAAGGCAAGAGAACTGCTGCAGCTGCGCTACGAAAAAGAAGAAGAAATGATGAACGCCATCGCCGCCGGAAACACGGAGGCAGCGCTTTCCGCCGGGGACGGACCGTATTTCAGGTCTATGGAGACAAGAGCGCCTTCCCGGCTGCGGGATCGGAAGAACTGGCTCATCATTCTGAATACGCTCTGCCGCAAGGGAGCTCAGCGTTCTGGAGTTCACCCGGTATATCTGGACGATCTGTCCCGGCGCATGGCCGTAAAAATCGAAGCCGCCGCAACTCTGTCGGATCTGGAACGACTTCCCCGTGAGATGCTGCGCAAATACTGCTTCCTCGTGCAGAGTTTTGACACCCGCTGCTATTCTCCGACCATCCGCAAGGCGGTCCGCTACATCGACGTACATTACGCCGATCCCGGCCTGAGCCTTCAGAAACTCGCAGCCGTCCTGAAGCTGAACAAATGTTATCTGGCTGCCGGGTTCCGGAGAGAAACCGGCAGCACCGTGACGACCCGCATCAACGAAACGCGCATCAGCCGCGCATGCCTGCGCCTTGAAACTTCTGATCTCACGATCGGAGAGATCGCCGCCTCGGTCGGCCTGCCCAACGTCAACTATTTCACACGGCTCTTCCGGAAGCAGAAGAACGTGACACCGTCACAGTACCGGAAGATGCTAAAGGGATGAACCATACGCACCTTTCACAGAGGCACATGCCTCCGGCTCAATCCGGTTCTTCGCACATGTCCGCCGTTGCCCATCCGCTCCCGGCCATAAACTCACGGTAAAATTTTTGCACACGGAGGGCTATAAGACTATACTAGAGGGAACAGAAAAAATCGGGGGGTGTCAGATCCAACAGCCCGATTATAATCACGGATAGGGGGGCAGCTGTATGGAAGATGGCGGATTTGCACTTTCCGCTGCCGAAAAGCAGATCGCAGAGGATCTTCCAAATGCGGTCGGAATATATCAGTACCTTCAGGGAAAATTCATCCCTGTGTTTTTTTCAGCGCAGTTCGTCAGGCTCTTCGGCTACGAAAGCCGGGAGCAGGCAATGGCCTGCATGAGCCGGGATCCCTTTCTGCATGTACATCCGGATGATATCGCGAGGATCTCAGACTGCAGCCATCGCTTCGCCAGAGGAGACGCAGGATATGATGTCGTATACCGGCGCAGAAGCGGCAGGCAGCGCGAGTACCACATCATCCACGCGATTGGACGCAGCGTCCGAAAACGCGGTGCCCGTCTGGCGTATGTATCCTATACAGATGAAAGCAAGATCTTCAACCTGGACCAGGAATCACAGATGCTTCTGTCTGAATCCTTCTTTCAGGATACTTCCCTGGAAAAAGAACTGCATCAGGATCAATTTGATGAACTTACGGGTCTCCCGATGATCGAACGGTTCTTCCAATGTGCGCCGGATGGAATCCGCCGCTTGCAGCAGCAGGGGAAGTCCTGCGCTGTTCTCTGGATAGAATACAGCGGTCTGAAGGAATACGAGATACTCCATGGATTTGAAAAGGGAACCGCGCTTATCCGCGGGCTGGCGCAGCTGATCCGGGATGCGTTCGGAGACGGAAGCACAGCCCGATTTAATTCCGACTGCTTTGTGGTGTACGCAGATGCGGATAATCTGGAAGATACGCTCCATCGTCTGTTTCTGGATGCCGCGAATCTGAATCATGGAAATTCCCGGCCGGTTGCAGCCGGTATCTGTCAGATGGATGAGGAAGGAATCAGCCTGGCAGCGGCAATTGACCGGGCAAGGCTCGCCTGCGCTTCTCTTGGCAGACCGATGCATTCCTCCTGCATCTGGTTTGACCGGCAGATTCTGGCGCGGGCCCAGATGCGGCAGTATGTTCTTCAGAATTACCAGAGGGCCATGGATGAAGGGTGGATCCAGGTGTACTACCAGCCGGTGATCCGTGCCATAACCGGTACACTCTGCGGGGCAGAGGCACTGTGCCGCTGGAACGATCCGACACATGGCATGCTCCTCCCCGGGGACTTCATTCCGATCCTGGAGGAAGAGGGGCTGATCAGCAAGCTTGATCTGTATATGATCGAGCAGATATGCCGCGATGGGAGAAAGCTGCTGGACAGCGGCTTATACAGAGTCGTCCCGGTTTCCGTCAACCTCTCCCGCAAAGACTTTCGGAAGGCGGATCTGGTGGATCAGATTGAGTCCATCGCAGGAAGATACAGAATTCCCCGGGAGCTCCTCAATATCGAGATCACGGAGAGCGCCTTCATCAATCACCCGGAGAAACTGAGTAAATACATCAAGTCCTTTCATGAACTCGGATACCAGGTCTGGATGGACGACTTCGGGACAGCGTATTCCTCCCTTGGGGCACTGAAGAATCTGGAATTCGACCTACTGAAAATTGACATGAGTTTCCTGAGCTGTCCAAATGAGAAAGCAAGAGCAATCCTCACTTCTATCGTGGACATGGCCAAGCAGATCGGAGTCCGGACTCTGGCTGAAGGCGTGGAAACCGGGGAACAATATCAGTTTCTGAAGCAGATCGGATGCGAGAAGGTGCAGGGCTACTATTTCGGGCACCCGATGGACAAAGACACTTTCCGGAAACAGTACCATGACAACACCGAAATCGAAGAGCTGCGCTGGAGGAACTATTATGATGCCGTGAGCGCCATTGACTTCCAGACCGATCGTCCGCTCTGCGTCATCGAGGACGACGGCGTTACATTCCGGCCGTTGTACACGAATGATTCCTACGAGGCAGTGCTGCGCCAAGATCAGGTCGACGGAATCGAGGCCTGGCTGAAAGAAATCAACGCCGATAACAATCCGGTTCATACGCTGCACCGGCAGTATGCCGATGAGCAGCTCCGGAAATCCGACGGACCTCAGGTCCTCACCTATCCCTCGGGCGATCATCTGATGAAACTCACCGGGACCGTGATCGCGCATAATGAAGACCACTACGTCTACGCAATGCATATCCGCTATATACAGCTGAACGAAGCGTCAGAAGACCAGCGGCGGGCTTTTTACATTCAGTACCTGTACTACCTGTGCAGCGATATCGCGGTCATTGACCTGAAAGAGCAGACACTGCACGGACTAAAATCTTCCGACTCCACCCTTCCGATCGGGAACGGGCGAAAATCTGTGGACCTGATCCAGGCCGTGAATGTATATGCGGACAAGTTCGTCTATGCGCCCGATCAGCAGCGATACCATTCTTTTTATGATATCCGGACCCTGCGGGAGAAATATCTGCAAAACAGCGGAGAAGAACTGACAGGATTCTTCCGAATTCGAACGGCGGTTCCCGGATACCACTGGATGATACACATGCTCATGCCGATCCCCCATTCGGATTTCCGGAAGTATCTGGCAGTCACCATTCCCACCGGACTGGACCTGGACTCACTGTACAAGCTTTTGCTGGATACCAGGTCCCCTGGTCTGAAGTTCGCTGAAGCAGCTTCCAGCAGCAAAGAAGAAATCACCCCGGAGCTTCTCTGGAAGAATCTGGAAATGTATGCCGGCGTCATGTACTTCTGGAAGGACCGGGAGCGCAGATTTCTGGGTGCCAGCCGCAGTTTTCTGGATTTCTACGGTTTCCAGTCCCTAGACGAGATTCTTGGTAAAACAGATGAAGAGATGCACTGGCATGTCATGCCGGATGCTTTCCAGACGGATGAGCGCAAGGTACTTGAGCAGGGAAAACGTGTGATTCTTGCCAAAGGCAAGTGCATTGCCAGGGGAAAGCCGCACAACATTGTCGCCAGCAAGATGCCGGTATACCGGGACGGAAAGATCATCGGACTGATGGGGATGTTCTTTGATGCAGATCCGCTGATGCAATCCGCAGAGGAGATCTGCGCGTCCGCTTCGCTGGATCCGGTCACAGGGCTGCTCAATGGCAAAGGATTCACAGAAAATCTCAGAGATTATCTGGAGTCACTCTGGACAGACAATACAGAATTTTCCATTCTATATGTCGAAATTCCGGAATACAAGGCATTTGCCGAAAGATATGGAAAGAAAGCCGGAAGAACTGCTCTCCGGTCAATGGCAGACATGCTGCGCAAAATCTTTAACAACGAAGCGTCCATCGGAAGACAGACCGGCAGCGCCTTCACGATTCTGATGCAGGACACAGATCCACAGCACACGGCAAGGATATGCTCCAGGATCAAAGATGGGGCCGCACGGCTTCGAAAAGTCGGAGAATGGCCGTGCGCATTCACAGCAGAGATCCGGGTAACGAATATGAATCAGCAGAACGCCAGTCCGGAGATCTACACAAAGAATCTGCAGAGACTATGGGCAGGATTTGCACAAAACGATCCAAAAGAGTAATAAAGAGCAAGAGAGTTTACACACCATGGAAGAAAAATTCCGAAAAATTCAAATGCGCACAGTCGGACTTTTCACCATTCTGATTCTGGGCGTATCCCTTTATCTGACCGTCCTGCTGAGCGGTCAGGCAGACAACACATTGAAAGAAACGGCTGCCCTTCTCATCGCGGCGCACGACAATCAGCTGGAGATGAACGTCGATTCCTATCTGGCCAAGGTGGAAAAAGCTGCCTCCCTGCTTTTTGGCAGCGAAGAATACTGCACATATGATCCCGGTGATTCATCGATGGATCCCTATGAGCGGCAGAGAATCGTCAATTCGATGGAGGACCGCATCAATGACCTCGGCATGCTGGACAATTACACGGATTTCAGCGTTGTCTACAATAACGGCGATTCCATCGGCTGGATCTCCAACCAGACCAGGTCGATGTACCCCACTACCGGAATGTATGACGATTTCGCGGATATTCTCGGCAGCACCGATCACCAGTGGGTATTCGGTCTCAATGGAAACACGGACCATCTCTACTATCTGAAGCGCTATAACGATCACGCGATCATCATGGTGTCCTTCTATTCGCTGGAACTGAAGAACTATTTTCAGATCCCGGAACAGCTTGACGGGATGGACGCCGCTCTTGTCGATGCGTCAGATCACATTCTCTACTCCAGCGATTTGTCGCAGATCGGGCAGACTCTTTCGGATGACATGATCCAGACGCTGGGGACGATCACCGATGGCACCATCCTCTCCAGAGACATAATTATCACAAGCAATACCTGTGACAATGGATGGCGCATCGTCTGCAGTATACCGACGGAAGCCATCACGCGCCCGATGCAGATCAAAAACCGGCGCTCTCTGCTGGGAGTTCTGGTGATCATCGCCCTGATTCTCTGGTTCAGCCTGCGGCGGGCGAAAGCTATGAACCTCTCGGCAGTCAGCATCGTGGAGACCCTGCAGACGCAGGCAAAAAACGACAGCATGACCGGCCTGTACAACAAGGTGGAATTTGAGCAGGAAGCGGCTTCCTGTCTCTCTTCACCGCTGGAATACAGTTTCTATGCTTTTACGATGATCGATCTGGACCATTTCAAAGTGATCAATGACACTTTCGGCCATGCAGCCGGTGATGCTGTCCTGATCACATTCGCGAAGCTGCTGCGCGAGAATTTCCAGGAAGAGGAATACATTGTCGGCAGGCTGGGCGGCGATGAATTCGGCATCTTTGCACATTTTGCAGGGGTTGACGCCCGTGAGGCGTCGCTGCGAATCCGCGTCAGGCTGCAGAAGGTGCGGAACGAATTCCGGGAAGTGGATCTTGCCCTCGGGGATTATAAGCTTTCTTTCTCGAGCGGCACCGCCTTCACAGAGCCCTGGAAGGCGAACTATGAGCAGCTGCACAAGCAGGCTGATGATCTTTTGTATCAGAGCAAACGGAACGGAAAAGACCGTGATTCCAGTGAGGCGGGTCATGAAGAAACATAACAGATGGATCGATGTTCTTATTTTCGGAGTCATTATCGCCATGAGTGTGTCTCTGCTGCATTACTCCGGATCGCATCAGGCAGACACGGCCGCAGATGATACATATAATGGCCACACAGCAATTACCTTCGGCTGGTGGGGAAACGACGAGCGCCACGTCTATACACTGAAAGGCGTCGATCTCTTCGAGCAGGAAAACCGTGATATTACCGTTGACTGCCAGTACAGCGTCTGGTCCGGCTACGAGCACCGCTACCGGATTTATATGCGTTCCGGAACAGAACCCGATGTAATGCTTGTCAATTACAACTGGCTGAGTGAATATTCTGCCGATGGCACCGGCTACTATGATCTCAATGAACTGAGCGATATCATCGACTTGTCCGGATTCACGAAAGAAGATCTTGCCTGCGGCACGGTGAGTGGCCGGCTGAACGCTCTGCCAACCGCCTATAATGCCGTTGTCTTCTATTACAACAAGGATATTCTGGATCGCTATAATCTTCCGGTTCCCCAGACGTGGGATGATCTGGCGGCAGCGGCAGCGGCCATGTATGAGGACGGGATCACCCCGCTCTATCTGAATGAAAAGCATCTGTTTTTCCTGATCAACGCGCACTATGAGCAGACGGAAGGAAAAGAGATCTTCAATGCCGACGGAAATTACATCGGCGGCGAAGAAACGGCCCGGGCATTCCTGTCCTTTTATAAGAACCTGGTGGACCTTCATATCATCCGGCCGATGGACGAGAGCAATGCAAACAACTTCACGTCCGGCAAAACGGCAGGTGCTGCGTGCTGGGCAAGCGACGCGAGCCGCTACTGCGACAGCATGGTGAAGCAGGGCTATACGATGGTCCCCGGTAAACCGATTGGGATCTCTGAATCAAACCGTACCGGCTGGTATATAAAGCCCGCGACGATGTATGCGATCCGCAAGGACACAATGCACCCGGAAGAGGCAGGGAAACTGCTCAATTTTCTTCTGAACGATCCGGATATGGCACAGCTTCAGGGTTTGGAAAAGGGCGTTCCTGTGTCGCAGAAGGCACGGGATGCCCTGACTGACACCGAACTGCAGGAGGGCTTTTCTGCAGAGGCCGGCAATGCCATTCTGAAGGACCGGGCCCAGTACAAGATGATGAATCCGTTCCTGGAGAATGAGAATGTGATCCGCATCTTCCACGACGAAGCGGCTATGTATCTGTACGGCAAGGAGGATCTTGAAACGGCGGCAGAACAGCTTGCCAGCCGCTGGTCTGCCGCCTGATACGCCCTGTCCGGAATTCTCTTCGGATATCCGCCAGAGGTTACGCCTCATCTCCGATATGCACCGTTCTCCCACAGTGTGCAGCGACTACCGGGTCGTGGGAGACGATGATGACTGTTTTCCCGGATGCATGGAAACTGTCCAGGATGGAAAGAATCCCGTCCCGGTTTCCCTCATCCAGGGAACCGGTCGGTTCATCCGCGAGCAGCAGATCAAATGGCTTGAGATACCCCCTCGCGATGGCGACCCGCTGCTGCTCCCCGCCGGAAAGGTGATAGATCTTTTCATCAGGGGACAGATACCCGAGGCTCACCTTTTGCAGCGCGGCGAGTTTTCTTTTCTGCCTCTCTTTTCTGGGAATGCCGCTTTCCAGCATGGAGATCTCCAGGTTGCGGTCGACCGTCTCATTCTGCACCAGGGCAAAATTCTGAAACAGATAGAAAAGTCTGTCCTTCAGCAGTCTCCGCCCCGCTTTTGAGTCCACATCCGGTATTTTCTCCCCGAACAGCTTCACTTCCCCGCTGTCAGCCTTTTCAAACATCCCGATGATGTTGAGCAGCGTACTCTTTCCACTTCCGCTCGCGCCGCAGATACAGATCATATCCCCCGCGTTCACCGTGAGAGAAAAGTCATCAAAGATAACCCGGTCACCATACCGCTTATTCATGCCGGAAATCTGCAGAATCGGAGTGTTTTTGCTTCTTTCTTCCATACCCGCCACGCTGTCACTCTCCTTTCAGCACACTGGCCATATTCTTTTTCTGCAGCCGGACCGTGCAGCCGAAGATGAATACACCCTGCCCCGCCGCGAGTAAAACACAGACAACAAGAAGAAATACTCTGTCGCTGTACCGGTCAAGCAGCGCGATGAGCAGGCACAGCACAGCCGGTATCATGGTTTCGGGAATCAGGTATGTTCTGTACATCCGCTGCCAGCTCACGCCAAAGACGGCTTCTACCAGATATCTGCGCTTATTCCTGTCAAAGACCAGAGCCGTAGTCTGATAGATCAGATAAAACGCCACGGCAAGAAACACCGCCATACTGATGAGAGCAAGCCGGAGTCCGTCCCGGGTCACCACCAGCTGAGCCTCGGCCTGTTCATTGACCGAAACCAGTGCTTTGAAATTATCCGCCAGCCCCAGTTCCTCCAGCACAGGAAGCATCTGGCGGTATGTATCCTCCGTACTGTCCTTCAGCCGGATCTTTGCCGGATCTGTATTTCCGGTCCCAAGAATCTGCCTCTGCGTGATGTACGAATTGCGCTCCGTCAGCACCTCCATCACCGGCATATCAATCATGCCCGTGTCATTCACATCCGGATCAAAGGTGAACACCTTCTGACCGGGTGCCGCCCAGATGATCCGCACTTCCTGCTTTTCCGGTATATCCGGCAGCACACCGTATACCTGTGCATCATTTTCACGGCAGGCCAGCTGCTCGTTTTCATACCAGTCACGAATTTCCGCTTCCGCATCCCGCATCATCTCCGGCACGAGCAGAGTCAGTGCACTTTCATCCCGGCTGACATGCACCGGCGCGCCGGATGCATCCAGAACAGGGAAGATATCCAGATAATTGGGATTCACTTCCAGTGACTGCGTGTATTCTGCCTGGGTTCTGTTCCATGTCTTTTCCGCATCAGAGGTCTGGCTGCCCTCCCATTCCGAACGGTCCTCGAACGCATGGGCATTCACATAAACCATGCCCGCCGCATCCAGATACGGATACAGCTCCGACGCAATCACGGCCTCTCTTTGGGCCTCTTCCTCTCCGGTCTGTTCATCGCCCGCATACATCGGATAGAAAACACCGTAGTCCCCAGCCGCCGTCCAGGTTTGATATTCCCTCGCGTTTCTTCTGAGTTCCTTCACGCAGTTATATGCACCGGACATGCAATATATCATCGCGGCAAGCGCTGCGCACTCCGCAATGAGCTGTATGACCAGAATTCCTCCGGTATAGTCCCGTCCCTTCAGTGCGTGCACGTAGATACCGCTGCCATTGGTAAGAGCAAATGCTCCTGTATAAAACAGGAGACATACCGGGAACAGAATATACGCCGGGAGCATCACTTCAGCCGCGTACAGCCCGTCTCTGCCGCCTGCCCAGGTAACAGCCGTCAGAACAAGCAGCACAGCCGGCTGCGCGATGACCAATGTACGGAACATCTCCCACCAGATCCGCCCCGTTCCCGTTCCCATAAGACGCATGACTGCGATCTTCCGCTTTCCGCGCAGAAGATAATAGAACACCAGCAGAACAAACAGCAGAAAGACCATCCCAAGCACCAGGAAATCCGACGTCAGATCTCTGGTCGGCATCCCCACCTTGCTCTCCGTTCCCTTCAGCTCTGAGAGCTCAACCAGCACACCGCTGTACCGGGTGATGTTGTCCTGAAGCGCCGCAAGAAACGCCTCCTCTGACACGCCTTCCCCGGGGAACACAAAGTAAAGTCCGTCCGCCTTCAGAGAGCCGAAGATCCTCCCGTACGGATATACGTTCATCTCCATTCCAAGAATATGGGCGCGGATCGTGCCGGTCTGATCCGCCTCCCCCGTATCCCTCGTGGACACAAATGCACGCGAATCCGGGTCAAGCGTCTCTGCCGCCGTGAGAAATCTTCCGCTTTGCACAGGGAATGAGCCGGCATATTCTGTCCCGTCATCCGGGAGCAGAATGTATTTATTAACCACATAGGAATCTCTGCCTGCCCCTTCCGTGAGGGAGGTCCGTATGATAGTGGAAGAAGTTTCTCTGGCTGTGGCGCTCAAAATCGCGAATACTGTATCCGGTTCGCAGATGGCATCACTGTCCGGAATGGAAAAGGACACAGCCTGATCCTTCTCAAGATTTCCGAATCTCAGAATTGATTCATTGGACACCTGCACCATTCTCACGCCCGCAAGCGCCGCTGTCAGAAAGCACAGGATACCGATACAAAAATTTTTCATGACCTCCCCCGCTTTCTACCGGAACCACTCCTCGGGAAGCTCTTCTTTCTGGACATACCGCTTCGTGCTGACGGACAGACCGGCATTCCGGGTGACCGTCACATACAGCGTCTCCCTGCCGTCACTGACGGTGAGAAAACAAAGGCCGTCCGCGTCAAATCGGTCCGTGATGTCGGTTTTCTGTCCCTTATAGAACAGATAAATCCTTCCATCGATGACCTCCTTGTCCGGATAATTAAGATAGTCCTGCATCTCTGATTCCGTGAGCGGCCGGTCCCTGCCGTCATCTCCCATCGCAACACCGCCGCCGCTCTGAATCACCCTGCCGTCATCCGCCTGCAGGCTGTAGAGGGCAGTTCCTGCCTCCTCGTCTACCGCAATGACGGCATCCGTCTGGTCCCCGAGGAGCCATACCTGCACAGTTCTCTGGATGCCGCCCAGATCCGCCGCATACGCACTCACACCGGCGGTGCAGACAGCAAGCGTCACCACTGCCGCTGCCGCTGCCTGGCGCAATCCGCTTCTTTTTTCCCGCTTTCTCCGCTTCTGATCGACCGAAAACCCTTCCGGAACACGCAGGCAGGAGAATGCCCGCCTGTATTTTTCTTTATTCGTCAATGTCCCATTCCTCCTTCAGAATTTTCTTAAGGCTCGCTCTTCCTCTGGAGAGCCTGCTTTTCACCGTTCCCTCGGAGATGTGGAGGATTCCGGCAATTTCGCGCACCGAATAGTCTTCGTAGTAATACAGATGTATGACGACCCGGTACTTCTCCGGCAGAGAAAACACCGCCTCCACCAGGCTTCTGTCCTCCGGCTCCTGAAACTGCGTGTTCTCCATGTAGTCTTCAAATTCCACCCGGTTCCTGTTCCAGAAACTGGTCATGACATTTTTCGACTTGTTGATGGCAACGCGCAGAAGCCAGGCCTTGATGTGTTCTTCGCTGTCAAACTGCCGCGATGAACGCATATACTGAATAAACGTATCCTGTACCGCATCCTCGGCGTCCTCCGGATTCCGGCTGACGCTCAAAGCGGCTCGGAATACGGAATCCCTGTATTTCTCTGCCAGTTCTTCCACCGGTCGTCTCATAGTATTTTTGTGCACCCCTCACATCACGAAAGTACTTTCACCAGTAATACAACGAAACGGGGCATCTGGTTCCACTTTTCTTATTAATATTCTCACCTGGTCGCTTTCTCCGACGCCACCCGGTACAGACGGAACACCTGCCTGACCGTATCCGCCATGTTCTGCCTCGCGTTTGACGCGTCCATGGCCTCCGGAAGCGTCACGATGCTCCTCAGGATCGGGAAGTACGCGTCGATCCCGTTCTCATTGCATGCTGCTGCGTCCCGGGTGACACTTCCCGCGAATGCGATGACCGGTTTCCCGTATTTCCTGGCGAGCCGCGCAACGCCGATCGGAGCCTTGCCCATCACCGTCTGACCGTCCAGGCGGCCCTCGCCGGTCACCACCACGTCGGCGTTCCGGATATACTCCTCCAGGTGGGTCTCTTCCAGAACAATCTTCACACCGGATTCCAGCGCGGCATGGGTAAATGTGAGAAAAGCAAACCCCATGCCGCCGGCAGCTCCCGTGCCCGCATGCATCTCGTCAGCCGCAGGATTTATGGTGCGGCTTATCTGCGCGTACGACGCGAGCCATCTGTCCATCTGAGAGATCATGTCAGGGGTGGCGCCTTTCTGCGGCCCGAAGACGGCCGAACACCCGCTCTTGCCGCACAGCGGGTTCGTCACATCGCAGGCCACGCGGAAATGGCATTCGGAAAGTTCCGGAATCACACCGTCAGCCGTGATGGTCTTCAGCCTGCCAAGGCCCTCTGCCCCGAAGGGGACCTGCCGCCCCTTCTCGTCCAGAAAACCGTACCCCAGAGCCTGCAGCATCCCGATGCCGCCGTCGTTGGTGGCGCTGCCGCCGATCCCGACAATAAATTCCCGGCACCCTTTTTTAATCGCGTCGCGCAGGATCTCCCCGACTCCGAATGTCGTTGTATGCATTGGGTTTCTCTTTGCCTCCGGCACCAGCGTGATCCCGGCCGCTGCAGACATCTCCACGACGGCGGTCCGGCCGTCTTTTAAAATCCCATACTGCGCCTCAACCCTGTCGCCCAGAGGGCCCGTCACCGACACACTTATCAGCCTTCCGCCCATCCCGAGCGTCAGCGCTTCGACAGTTCCCTCACCGCCGTCCGCCAGCGGCCGCACCTGCACATCGGCGTCCGGATACACCGAGAGAATTCCCTCCTGCACCGCCTCACCGGCTGCAAGGGAGCTGAGACTCCCCTTGAATGAATCAACAGCTGCCACAACTTTCATAATCACAAGTCCTCCTCGCTTTGCGCATTTTTCTATCTCTACCATACGAAATCCTGGATCTGTGTTGTATGTCTTGTATAATGATTTTATCAGATATTTTTCGTGAATTTATGGTACTGTAACCATATAGGCACATTGGCCCGGCAGATAACGTATCTCATCCTGCGGGAGCAGGAACTGGACAGCGCGCAGCGTGACCGGGAGGCCCGGACGGACTATGTGATCCACGCTCTGACCGGCTACAATCCGCGCCGTTTCCGCGACGCCGTCATCTTGTACATCGGGCTCAAGATGGAGGAGACCAGCGGGGATGCAGGCGCTCTCAAGTCTTGTCTGCCGTGAAAATTCATCGTATAATTTCAGAATCAGGTAGTAAGCCGTATCGTGACAACACATATACAGGGAGGCAAAAGGTATGCTTCGTGTCGGGTGTCAGACATACCCCTGGAAGATGGGACATCATTTCGGTGAAATCCCACACATTCTTGATATCGCAAGGGATGCGGGATTTACGAGTCTTGAAGCGGAAATTGATATGCTTGGGCCCTGGTTTAATGACCCGAAGGCAGCACGGGATTTGTTCAGTGAAAAGCACATGTCGCTGTCCTGCCTGGTACTGCACCAGGATTGGGAAGGCTGCGGGCAGACGAAAGATGAGTGGGAGCTGACAAGGCGGGCTCTTGCCTTTCTCAGGGAGTTTCCATTTGCCAAGCTTATGGTCAGCCATCATGCGGGCGGCAGACAACGAGGGGAAGGCGCAGAACTTGAAAAGCGCCGGGAAAATCTGATGACCTGTATGAATCAGGCTGCCGTAGAGGCCGCGGAATACGGTATCATAACGGGATTCCATCCGAACAGCGCAGCCAATTCGCTTTTTCGAACTAAAGAAGATTATGAGGTGATGTTCCAGATGCTTTCCGGCACACGGATCGCCTGGGTGCCAGATGTCGGCCATATGGAAAATGGCGGCTTCTCCGCCCTGGAAATGATGAAGGCGCACAGGGAATTCATCTGCCATGTTCACTTCAAAGACCGGCTTCGCGAGAATGTATGGGCTGTAATGGGTGAAGGAAATATCGATTATCCGGCCATTCTCAAGTGGCTGCAGGAAATCGGCTATAAAGGATGGATCATGGTTGAAGACGAAAGTCCGACAGCGGCCGGAAACAGTGATGCCGTCGTAAGGGCGGACGGAGCTTATATGATGCGGGAAATCGCAGCGCTGGAGGAATAATGGAGATGAGCATACATACAGTTGCACTGATGGGGCTCGGCGTCCGGGGGAAAATCCATCTGCATGGACTTCTGGAGAATCCGGAGCATTTCAGGATTGTCGGTCTGTGCGACGTCGATGAGCTGAAGATGCGAGCGGTCGCAGAAGAGTACGGGATTCCGAATGTACCGCTTTTTACAGATTTCCAGACGATGTTAAAGACTGTGCGGCCTGAGATCTTTGTATTTGCGACCTATCCGGATCTCCGTCTGAACGTGATACAGGCTGCCGCAAAGTATGGCGTAAAGGGTATTTCGTTTGAAAAGCCTATGGCAAGGAGCCTTCAGGAGGCAAAGCAGATTCTGGATCTGTGCCATGAGCACCATATCAAAGCCGTTGTCTGTCATCAGCAGAAATATCTGTCGCAGATGCAGAATATGAAACGGCGCATCGAGCAGGGTGAAATCGGCAATATCACGAAAATTCACGTGGAGACGCAGGCTTGGTTCACGCAGCTCGGAACGCATTACGTCGACTATATTCTCTGGGCGAATGGCGGATATCGGGCGAAGTGGGTCTGCGGGCATGTGCACGGTCCGATCTGCCTGGAGGACAGTCACCCGGCACCGGATTATCTGCTGGGAACGATGGAACTGGAAAACGGGGTCCACGCCTACGTCGAGTGCGGCTATCTGGCGGAAGCACACAATCCGCCGGAATACGGATCAAGCGACAACCGCCTGACAGTCTATGGAACAGACGGATATGTATACGCGGAAACAGATGGCTTCTGGGGCGCCTGTACGAAAGCTACAGGCGGAAGGCTTGTGAAGGGAAAGGACCCGGGATGGCGCAACCATCAGCAGATTCCCATTCAGACACCATATTATACGGATTTTGCCGCGTGGCTGGACGATGACAGCAAGGTTCACAGCTGCAACGTGGATATGGCATATCACGGGTTTGAAATTCTCGAAGGCATGTGCCTGTCGGCGCTTGACAATGTGAGGGTGGACCTTCCGATTACCGATCTGAATTATGAACCTGTAGTGGAACGCATGAAACGGGAGCTTCCACCGTGCGGCAGCCGCAAGATGGATATTTACCTCGGCAAGGGCGCTCACAAGGAACGGGATTGAGCTTTCCATCCGTGCAGCTGCTGAATTTACCCCTGACTGAGCGTTTATACGCGGCGGATCAGCGGCGGGTCAGAATCCCGCAGAGTCTTCTGACAGCCTCCCCGCTGGAGGCCCAGCTGGTGCACAGGCGAAGGATCGTGCGGTTCTCATCGTATTTCTCCATAAAGGAGCACTCGACCTCTGACTCAAGCGCGGGTATCCTGCTGTTTTCAATGATGAAAAAGACCTGGTTGGTCGGAGAGTCAAAGAGCAGCTCATACCCTGCCTTCCGAAGCGCTTCCTGAATGTCCTGTGCATAGCGGACTGCCGTCTTCCCGATATCCAGGTAGAGGTCATCCCGGAACAGCTCGTCAAACTGAATGCCGAGCAGTCTCCCCTTGGCAAGCAGCGCGCCGTGCTGCTTGATGATGGTGAAGAAATGCGGAATCAGCCGGGGATCCGGAACAACTACCGCTTCCCCAAACAGCGCACCGCATTTGGTTCCGCCGATGTAGAAGACATCCGAAAGCACGGCAAGATCCTTCAGAGAGACATCGTTATCCGGGGAAGCCAGTGCGTAGGCGAGCCTTGCGCCATCAATGTAAAGCGGAATTTTGTACTCCCGGCAGACCGCATGGATGGCCGCGAGCTCTTTGCGGGAATACAATGTTCCGAATTCGGTCGGCTGAGAGATATAGACCATCCCGGGCATCACCATATGCTCGTTGTTCCCGTCGTTACAGAAATCCTCAAGATACTGCCGGATCTGCGGAGCACGGAGCTTCCCGAACTTCCCCGGCAGGGCCAGGACCTTGTGCCCGCCGAACTCGATGGCGCCGGCTTCATGGACATTCACATGCCCGGAGTCTGCCGAGATCACACCCTGATAGGACCGCAGCAGCGCGTCAATTACGGTCGCATTGGTCTGTGTTCCTCCGATCAGCAGTTCCACCATCGCATCCGGGCAGGCGCACGCCCTGCGGATCCGCTCCTTTGCCGACGCGCAGATCGCATCGCTCCCATAGCCCGGTGTTGCCATCAGATTGGTATCGGAAAGCCGTTTTATGATAGAGGGGTGCGCGCCCTCCTGGTAATCGGATGCAAACATTAACTTTGATTTCTGTTCCACTGTCCTTTTCTCCCTTCAGGATTACAAGACCCGCTCGCTTTAGCCTTACATATACCGAGCGGTCAGGCTCACCGGACTCCTGCGGACTTCATCCGGCGTGCCGCACGCAATGATCTGGCCGCCTTCCTTTCCGCCGCCCGGCCCCATGTCGATGATGTAATCGGCATTCTTTATCACATCAAGGTCATGTTCGATCACGATGACCGTCGCCCCGTGGTCAATCAATGTCTGAAAGACTTGCAGCAGCGTCCTCACATCCTGCGGGTGGAGGCCGATGGTCGGTTCATCAAAGA
>DGVL01000176.1:6836-16386 GCA_002394965.1 Lachnospira sp. UBA4285 | reverse complement strand
AGCGGCGCGGAGGTCAACCGGGTCGAGGACACCGTCACGCGGATCATGAATGCGGCCGGCGTCCCGGACGTAGAAGTTTTCTCCATCACGTCCACAATCACGGCGACCGCACACCTGGGCGACTTCCAGACGATCACGCAGATGCGCCGCATCTACGGCGTGAAGACGGATATGCACCGCATCGAGGAACTCAACCAGCTCTCGCGTGACATCTGCAGCCAGCATCCGGATCCCGCCTCAATCCAGCGAAAGATTGCGCAGATCCGGGCGGCGCGTCCGGTCAACTCCGGCGTGATGTTCCTCGGGTACGCGCTTGTATCCGGGGCTTTCGCCCTGTTCTTCGGGGGCGATTTACACGATTTCCTCGCCTCCGCGCTGATTGGCGTGCTGCTGTTTCTCTTTGAAAAAGTGCTCACCCGCCTGACCAGGAATCATCTGATGACGGCGCTTCTCTGGTCTGCCATGGGCGGACTGCTCGCGCAGATCGCAGTCCGGATCGGTATCGGCCATCACGCCGATCTGATCAGCATCGGCAATATCATGCTGTACATACCCGGCGTCGCGTTTACCAACTCCATCCGCGATCTTTTCATCGGCGACACCATCACCGGCGTGATCCGTTTCCTGGAATCCCTGCTGCTGGCGGGGATCATCGCGGTCGGATTCACCATCGCCGGAAGACTTTTCTGACAAATAGCAGGAATACATCTATGAATAATCTGACGGTTTGGATTCAATTCATCACCGCGCTTGCGGGCTGCCTCGGTTTCTGTATTGTCTTTCATGTCCGGAGGAGTCAGTGGATCGCCGCGTCGGCAGGCGGCGTGCTTTCCTGGGCCGTGTATCTGGCCGCAGCAGGGGCATCGGGAGACTATGCAGGCGCCTTTGCCGGAGCATGTGCCGCCGCGCTCTACGGGGAGATCATGGCGCACTGCGGGCACGCGCCGTCCACAATCTTCACGGTGATCGCCTCGATCCCGCTCGTTCCCGGAGCCTCCCTCTACCGCTCCGCCGACAGCCTGATGAACGGAAATCCGGCACAGGGGCGCCAGCTTGGCATTTACACGCTCCTCTTCGCTGCCTGCATGTCCGCCGGCATCGTCGTGACCACTCTCGTCTTCCGGGCTGTGTCAAAGCAGGTATATGCCAGGAAGCACAGGCAATGACCTGCTCTCACTGCGGGGACGTCACCGACTTGAGCGTTCCTTTTTCCATAGTCAGAACTGTATCGCAGAGCATGCGTATATCCTCTTCGATATGCGAGGCGAGAATAATGATGTGATTCTCCGAATTGTAGCTTTTGATGAGCTCTCTTATCTGATGGACTCCTTCGGTATCAAGTCCGTTAAACGGCTCATCCAGTATCAGTACATCCGGTTCTTCCATGATCGCCTGTGCGATTCCCAGCCGCTGCCGCATTCCAAGGCTGTATGCCCCAACGGTCTTTTTCGCATCCGGATCCAGCCCGACCGCCTCCATGGCGCTTTGAATCTCCGGTCTCCCGATATTACCTTTAAGCCCTGCCAGTAATTTCAAATTTTTAAAACCACTGTAACAGGATATGAAACCAGGGGTCTCTATGATCACGCCCATGTTCGGTATAAAATCCACATCCTCTCCCACAACTCGTCCATCATACAAGACACGGCCGGATGTGGCGTGAATAAATCCACTGATGCACTTCATCAGCATGGATTTTCCGGAACCATTCCTTCCCACAAGACCATAGATATGTCCGCTGGCAAACCGCATCTGGATGTTTTGGAGAATATCTTCATTCTTCAATCTCAGTGACAGATGATCCACAAGTATCTCGTGACCGGATGCCATTTTCATCCCCTCCAATATGTGCGGTGATTCAGTTCAGTTCAGCACTGCCAAGATAATCGAATGTATGAATCCACGCCACGTCCAGAATCAGCAATACACCTGTCAGCAGCGCAAAATATGCAACCGACAAAGGCAGAGGGAACACGGATTTTCGCAACAGTTTTGTATAATGAAGATAGAGCGCGGTATGCGCGGATGGAAAAAGCCATTCCAGCTTTCCTTCCAGCATTGCTGCTGCCGTTCCCGCTCCCAGACTTCCCATTGCTATAAACAGTCCCAGCTTCTTCTTGCGCAGAATCCAGAATAGCAGCATAAGAAGAGAAAGCATCGTCATATTCATCCACTGCAGAATCACGCCCATGGCTGCCGCTTCCACAACCCGGGTCTGGTTATACAGTCTTCCGGTTATCAGTGTCGCGGGATAGCTTTTGGCCTCCTTCGGGAAGTAATATGCATACTGCCGGACCGGAAGGCTCCAGGAAAGACTCCATTCTGAAGCGCCAATCTGTGGCAGAAGTGTGCCGATGAAGAGCATGAGGAGAAATATCCCCTCCGCTGCTACTGCAAAAAGAATCTGAGCCATGATCCATTCTTTTCTTCCAATCCGGCTGATAAAAAACATACTGCTTCCATCCGTACGTGGAAAGTCACTGTTAATTGTCAGAAACGTCATCGGAATTAACAGCAGCAGAAGCGGTGAATTCAGCAGAGCGATAAATGGCTCCAGTATATTCAGAGGCTCGTGCATCATATCCGCCATGGAAAGCAGTGGCTTTGTCACAGACTCATACGAGAACAACATAAGAATTACCAGCAATATCATTCTCGAATCGGTAATCCATTTTTCAAATTCCACTTCAGCTGTGCGGAAGATTATTTTCATACTATGCTCCTGAATCGATTTTTTTATATTGCCGCCATACTCCCAGAGCACATGCTGCCACAAGCCCGGAAATCATACATATCATCTTCGGCACAGTCCACATGCTGATCGTCTGCCGCAAAGATGTGCTGAGCATTCCTGTCAGGCGATCCGAAGTCTGGATATCTCCGCTCACCATAGCACCAGAAGATACCTTCTTCAGCAAAGTATCATAAAGATAAACGAAAACCATCGGTATGCACATATCCAGATATGAATTATTAAGAAAGCAGGCCAGCACAGCACCGGGAAGCGAGAAAAAACCGGCGTACAAAAAAGTATCCAGAGCAAATCCAATATAAATGCCAGGTTCTCCCGCCCAGTCACGCAGCAACCGCATCCCGGCACCGGCAGAGAAGGCTTGTGAATACATATCAAAATCCAAAGCAACCCCTGTAGCAGCTGATGGATCCGGAATTCTCGCAAGCACAATACCCGCACTGATGCAGAAGCCCAGCATAACCGCAAGCCCTCCGAAAATTCCGGCAGACAGGATCTGAGCAATCGCATATGAAATTCTGTCACAGCGGGATATCGCGAAGCGCTGAAATCCCGATCTGCGTTCATCAATAAAAAAAGGGATTTCCGGAAACGCTGCAACGATCGGCAGAAACATCGAAAGATATTCTGCCATCAACATTCTGGATATCAGCCAGATCCCTTTCGTCATAGAGGGATCTGTCATCGCATTCATGCAATTCTGATAATCTGCCATCAACTGAATGGCTGAGAAGCTTTCTCCCTGCCGGCCGTCTGCAATCCCTGCCGTCAGATACAGAATTGCAGACAGTGCGATGGAAAGATAAAAGTTAGTTCCATTCAGAATGCATATGCTGTTTTTCTTAAATGCTCTCCATTCACTCATACGTACCTGTTTAAAAACAGGCAGTCAAAATTCGCCTGAATCCTGACTGCCTGACGCGGGGATATGGAACTATTCTACTGTTCTCTCACACCGCGCGCTTCTCCTGACACCACATCAAAATAATAACAATATCCCTCATTGTCTTTATCATTGATAAGACTAATCTTCCACAACGGTATGTAATGCTGTTCTCCTGCCACGGGACGCCCCTCCAGCACGGAGGTATAAACCTCATTGTCTTCTATGTCAAAAGGTATCCCATAGATCATTTCCGCTGACCGCACTTGAAATGTCGTTCCGCCAGTCAGCATATCGGACAACTGTTTCATTACTTTGGAGAGTGGAATCACTTCTGCGACAGCATCTCCTTTTTGAACCGACACACATCTGGAAATATCAACGGAGCAGTCAACGCCTCCGGCTTCGACTACCATGGCATTGGCAAGATCGATGCGCAGATTATCATAATACGGTATATCCTGAACCGGCCCCCATTTATTTTTTCCTTCGGACATGGAATCAAATGGAATGCCATCATATACTCTTCGCAGATAAAAGCGATATGCTGTGTCAGAACGATTCAGCTGGCACAATTGAACAGCATAGTCCTGATATGTGAGGTCTGGATTTGCACCTTCGAAAAAGTAATTCTGATTGATATCTTCTTCAAGCGTCTCCTTCGCCTCGCGAAGAGTCAGCCCGTTTGACAGTGGCGGAATATCATCATATTTCGTCCGATTTCGCAGCTCATAGCATTCGCCATCATAGCTTTCAACACACGGGAAAAACGATATCGAGTCAGACAAAGCTGCTATTTTTCCGTGATTCACCCATGTACTCTGTCTTGTAGCAACCATCTGCATGGTATATCGCCCATCCGGTGGCTCATACATGCCAAACATATACAGGTTGTCTTCATATCCCGGCTTAGGACTGTTCGATGCAGTCCGGGGCACAAAACTAACATACTGTGAATCCAAATCCGGCTGCATTGATCTGAACTCACTCAAAACAGCTTCCTGAAACTGTTCCGAGGTCTCATACCACTCTGTGCGGTATACAGAAACCGGATACAATTCGCCCGAATGAGTATATGTATTCTCGAGCGTTCCTCTCAGATTTGAATATTTACCATCTGCCAGATTCTGAAGCGCCTTCTGAACATTCTCTGAAACAGCTTCCGCTGGGATCCGATCCGGCTCCGGTTCCTCCCTTACACTGCATGAGGTCACACAGAACATTGCAGTCATTACAGAAAGGATGACCACAAGATTTTTTATTGCGTTACGTGTCAATTGAAACATATCCGGACGCTCCTGCTACCCCATCTGCACTCATGCTGATACTGAACACTAC
The DNA here is from genome assembly GCA_002394965.1 of Lachnospira sp. UBA4285. GTDB lineage: Bacteria > Bacillota > Clostridia > Lachnospirales > Lachnospiraceae > UBA4285. Next base: position 11,413 of record DGVL01000176.1, on the reverse strand, counting down.
ATTATCGTCTGTAGCGCCCCAATACGCAGTGCTGACCCGTGTGAACGTTCTGGTTGACTGTGTGTTTTCATTTCTAATAGTAATTATATTATAGTTGCCCGTTGTGATTCTATATGCCGTTACAGCGCCCCTGTATCCTCCGCCATAATGATAGATCTCCTGCGTAGTATATGTATTGTATACATACGCCATTGGATCGCGTTCAAGATAAAAATTACCACGTCCAGATACTGCAAAAACATTTATCGGAAGAGCTGTGACCATACTTACAAGCATAATTCCGATAATAAGCCCCTGTACAGTTCTTCTCATTTTTATTCACGAGTTTTTCTAATTACATTCTAGCATTATCGTTATGAACAAGCAATTAATATATTTAATATGCATATATTGATAATAATCAATATATTTATGCTTTATCGTTGCTTTTCTATGCTCCTCAAACTCACGAGCCATAAAAATACTGAAGCCGAAAGATCAAAACGGACTTCAAAAATCAGAGTGTCCTCATGTACACACACAAAAGTCGCTCCAGCCTGCCAGATAGTGTTCTATAACCCGGAAAGCTGGCAATTTATCATTATATAATTATTTGTTGGCATTGTTTTGGCACGCTTAATTGGTTTTTGTAATAGAACCAATTGATTCCTTCAATTGAAAGCGGTTTAAGCGAAGACGGCGGTTCCGACGTATTAAAAAAAACGTGGTTCATCGCCGCTAAAGATGATCTTCTGAATCAGAATCCCGATGCATGGTCTGTTTTCACCCGCGGGCATTCCCGCAACGATTACGGTGAAGTTTCCGGCACTCCGTATTAATTCTCTTCATCCCTGCTTTGGTGCGGGCTCTCTTATGCGCTGCAAAAAGACCCCTGCTCACGAGCAGGGGTCCAAAAGAGGGGGAAAGTATGAAAACTTGTTTAAGAACGGCCGGCGCCTTGGGGGGTGGCGCTTTTTTGTGGCTCGTTCTTATGGTCTATATAGTACAGGGCAATTGTGGACAATTTGTGTTGCGATTGTGCTTTTTTTATAAAGTGCATGAAGGTTTTATGGCAAACTGATAAAGAAAAGCCGCCTCAGTTCACCGGCTCATACGCTCCCGACGCTGTCTTGTGAAACAGCGGCAGCTTCTGCAGATAGACAATGTCCCTGCGCTTTGCGGCGTCGCCTTCCGCAAGAACCGCGGCGCGGCACACCACGTTGCCGCCGGATTTCTTCACAAGCTCGTCGATGGCGTGGATGGACTCGCCGGTGGAAATCACGTCATCCACCAGGCAGACGCGGCGCCCGCGGACCTTGTCGGCGTCCGCCTCATCCAGATACAGGTGCTGGGTTCCTGCCGTCGTGATGGAATTCACCTCGACGCCGATATAATGTCTCATGTAGTTCTTGACGCCTTTGCGCGCGACGATGAAATCCTTCATCCCCAGCTGACGGCTCATCTCGTAGGTCAGCGCGATGCCCTTCGCCTCGGCGGTCACCAGCACATCCACGTCGCCGATTTTTTTGATGAGTTCCCCCGCCACCCGGCTGATCAGCTCCGTGTCACTGATGATGACGAAGCTGGCGAATGCCGTCGTGTCGTCGATCGGGATGAGCGGCAGCGTCCGCTTCACCCCGCACAGATTGATTTCATATGTGTCTGTCATTTTTCACTCCTGTATGCAGCTTACTGTCCTCTTGTCAAAGCCCGAGCAGTCTCGCGGCGATGCCCGCGAGCATCCCGAAGAACGGATTGGTGATGGCCGTGACAGCCATCGTCAGGCCGCCGACAGCCGGAGCCGTTACCAGCGCGGTCGGCGCGTCCAGGCAGACCGTCTTGAAGACGCCCAGCACGAACAGAAATCCCGCGATGGACGAGCTCGGGACGTAGCGTCCGATTTTCGGAAGAAGACCGGTCAGCAGGATGACACCGATGACGATCATCATCACAATGCCGGCGATCACGGCGTGTGGCGCGGCTGCTGTGGCAGAGATGATGGACTCGACCGGCGCGCCGCCGAAGAATGACGAGCTCATGTCGGCCAGAGACGAGATGACCGTCAGCTGGTCCACGTTGTAATGTGCGTCCGGCGCCATAGCCGATGTGATGGAACCGAAGGAGATGTTCGAGCCGATGTTCAGGCAGGCCATTCCCAGCGCTCCGATGATGACGTTGGTATTGAAGGTAAACGGCTGTCTCTTGAAGTTGTCGTCTTCAACCGTGATGGTCTTCTTTTCCTTCTCAAAGATCGCGGCGGCAATGCAGGCCGCCACCACGGAAATCAGGATCGTGTAGACAAGCACGTTGCTGCTGTCCCGGAAGATGTAGTACGTGATCAGCGCCGAAACCAGCGAGACGAATCCGGAGAGGCGGTCCTCACGGATCATGTCAATGGCAGTCTTGGCCAGGATCAGTCCTACGCCCGCCATCATGCCGCTTGCGATATCCACACCGATGAAATCCACGATCCTGGTCAGGGTCCCGGTGAGGCCCACGATCGTCATGATCACACCGCCGATGAAGATCATCGTGCAGCGCTCCGAGCGGTTCCTGCCCGAGGTCCCGGCGTAGGTGATGGTCTCCGCCTGAAATGATATAGGCGCCACGTTCTGTGTGACGGCGTTGCCGAATGCCCCGACAAAAAATGCCATCGCCGTGGGAATCGATGCAAACCCCAGCGAGAGCGCCAGCAGTCCCTGCGGCAGTCCGTTCAGCACAACGCCGATGACCGCCATGATGTCTGTTACGATTGCGTTCATATAAGCTCCTCTCCTGTTGAAATAGACGGGACCGCAGATCTGCCGATGTCCCGCACGGACCAACGCAGATTATTGTACAATGCCTTATTAATTTATTAAAGTGCAAGTTTATAGGTTCTTTATGCTTTTTACTTTTTTAACATATTCTGCCGGTTCTATGGCAGAGATATCCGGAAAAGTCACCAAAATCACGGACGGCCGGCATCTGTCTGCTTCAGCGCAGCGCTAAAAAGGCCCGCCCGGAAATTCCGGACGGGCCAGTACACATCGGATCTGACTGAAGCGGTGCGAATTACTTAAGGGTAACCTTCGCGCCCTGCTCTTCGATCTTCTTCTTCATATCCTCGGCAGTTGCCTTGTCAACGCCTTCCTTGACAACCTTCGGAGCAGCCTCAACGAGGTCCTTTGCATCCTTCAGGCCAAGGCCGGTGATCTCACGGACAACCTTGATAACCTTGATCTTGTTCGGGCCGATCTCGGTCAGCTCAACGTCGAACTCGGTCTTCTCTTCTTCCGGAGCAGCAGCGGCGCCGGCAGCAACAACAACACCTGCGGATGCGGAAACGCCGAACTCTTCCTCGCAAGCCTTGACCAGGTCATTCAGTTCTGTAACAGACAGGCCCTTGATGGCCTCGATGATTTCCTGTGTAGTCATGATTATTCTCCTTTTTCAAATGATACGGCAGACATTCCTGTCCGCCTCCTGCGTTACGCGGCACGACAGCCGCCTGCCTGTGCCGTCATCAGGCCGCCTCTCTCAGGCTGCCGGTTCCTCGCCCTTCTTCTCGGCGATCTGTTTGATGACACGCGCGAAATTGGCCATCGGGGACTGGAAGCTTCCCAGAAGTCTCGAGAGAAGAACCTCTCTGCTCGGGATCGCAGCGATCTCCGCGATTGCCTTTGCGTCGCAGAACTTGCCTTCTACAACGCCTGCCTTGAGCTCAAGGCACGGTGCCTCTTTGGCGAAATCAGCCAGCACTCTTGCTGCAGCTGTTGCGTCATCTTTGCTGATCGCAATAGCGGTCGGTCCTTCAAGGGAATCAGCGAGTCCCTCAAACTCTGTACCGGCAATTGCTTTCTTCACAAGCGTGTTCTTGTAGACTTTGTACAGAACGCCGGCCTCGCGCATCTGTCTGCGGAGCTTCGTGTCCTGCTCGACCGTGATGCCCTGGTACTTTGCGACAACAACGCCCTGCGCATCTTTCATGTTGGCAGCGATTTCGTCTACGATCGGCTTTTTGATCTCAACCTTTGCCATGCTTGCTTTACCTCCTTATCCTGAAAATTTTTAAGGATGGTAATCCTACCCGATAAAAAAGACCCCTCACGCGCCATCGGCCAGAGGGGTCTGAAGAATCAGACATCCCGGAAAAACGCCTGTATGGCGCTCTTCCGTCAACCAGGCGTCTTGTGCGTCTGGTCTTCCTCGGCGGGCGATTTCTCTTTGACCCTTTCGGGACCAGCTGTCTCAGGTACAATTATATATCCTTTTTCGGCTAATTCAGCCGACGTGGTGCATCATACACCACAATCTATCGAATGTCAATCCTGAACCTTCGACAGTCAGACCGTTCAGCCGACGTACTTGGCTGTGCTGACCTTGACGCCCGGGCCCATCGTTGTGGTGAGCGTGATGCTCTTCAGATAAGCGCCCTTGACGGTTGAAGGCTTTGCCTTCACGATGGCATTCATAAGTGCCTGGAAGTTGTCTGCGAGCTGCTCCTCGGTGAAGGAAGCCTTGCCGACCGGAACGTGGATGATATTGCTCTTATCCAGACGATACTCGATCTTACCGGCTTTAATGTCGTGAACAGCCTTGGTGACATCCATCGTAAC
>DGVL01000176.1:183-6721 GCA_002394965.1 Lachnospira sp. UBA4285 | reverse complement strand
AGACGTCCTACAACGCCCATCATATCCGGGGTTGCAACAACGACGTCGAAATCCAGCCAGCCTTCCTTCTGGATCTTCGGGATCAGCTCCTCAGCGCCAACGTAATCTGCGCCGGCTGCCTCTGCCTCATCGGCCTTGGCACCCTTGGCGAATACGAGTACGCGCACCTTCTTGCCGGTTCCGTGCGGAAGAACTACGGCGCCGCGGATCTGCTGATCGGCATGGCGGCCGTCGCATCCTGTGCGGATGTGAACTTCGACTGTCTCGTCAAATTTAGCAGTTGCCGTCTGCTTCACGAGCTTGACAGCATCTTCTGCTTCATACTGCGTTGTGCGGTCGATCTGCTTCGCCGCCTCAACGTATTTTTTACCTCTTTTCATCATCTACCTCCAAGTGGTCGTATCGGAATGGGAATTTCCTCCCACCGTTTCGCGGATGAAACCGGATGCACTGCATCTGGCTCCGTCCCCTCTTTTCATGATCATTCCTCTACCGTGATGCCCATGCTTCTGGCTGTTCCGCGGATCATGGATTCAGCGGCTTCCAGTGTATTGGCATTGAGGTCAGGCATCTTCGTCTCGGCAATCTTCTTCAGATCTTCCTTTGAGAGCTGTGCGACCTTGTTCTTGTTCGGTTCGCCCGATGCCTTCTGCAGCTTGCAGGCCTTCTTGATCAGAACGGCTGCCGGCGGAGTCTTCGTGATGAAGCTGAAGCTCTTGTCAGCGTAAACCGTAATGACAACCGGGATGATCATATCCCCTTTATCTGCTGTCTTCGCGTTGAACTGCTTGGTGAACTCAACGATGTTGACACCATGCTGTCCGAGCGCCGGGCCTACCGGCGGAGCCGGTGTTGCCTTTCCGGCAGGAATCTGCAGCTTGATATATCCTGTAATTTTCTTAGCCATTTGTGGCACCTCCTGAGTTTAAGTGGTGGTTGCGGCGCGTGCCCGCGCCTCCCACATGTGAAACGGAGCAGCGTCTGCTGTTACTTCTCGTTCATCTCGACGTCCTTGAATCCGATCGTGAGAGGTGTCTCGCGGCCGAATACCTCGACGCCTACCTGAAGTGTCTGGCGGCCATTGTTGATCTCCCGGATCACGGCGTCATATCCGCTCCATGCGCCCGAGACGATCCGCACCTTGTCGCCAACATTGCCGGCGAACTCGACAAGCGGTTCAGCTTCTTTCTCTTCCGGTCCGTCCAGACCGAGCTGCTTCACCTCATCCGCCGAGAGCGGCTGCGGCTTGGACCCCGGACCGACGAATCCCGTCACTCCGTTGGTGTTGCGCACAACGTACCAGGTCTGGTCGTCCTGAATCATCTTGACGTACACATAACCCGGGAACAGCTTGCGGTCCACCGTTCTTGACTTTCCGTCCTTGACTACTGTCGCCTTTTCGGTCGGGACAGCAGCCGCGACGATTCTTCCCTTCAGATCTTCGCGGTTTTTTACGGTCTGCTCGATATCCGACTTGACTTTGTTCTCATAGCCGGAATAAGTATGCGCCACATACCACTGCGGCTGCGCTCCCGTATTCTTTTCTTCCTCGCTCATGGCTTTTCTCCCCTGCTCAACGGATGAGCACTTCGATTCCGGCGCGCAGGCCGAAGTCGATCAGTGCGATCACAGCTCCCAGCGCTGCCGAAACCAGCAGTACTGCCGTTGATTCCTTTGTGAGCTGCTTACCGGAAGGCCATACGATCTTCTGGAATTCCAGACTTACGTTCTTGAAGAACCTCTTGACTTTGCTGCTTTTCACAGCTTTCTTTTTGGATTCTGCCATAAGTCTGTCCTTACTTTGTCTCTCTGTGCAGCGTATGCTTTCTGCAGAATCTGCAGTACTTCTTCAGTTCCAGTCTCTCCGGATGCGTTCTCTTATCCTTCGTCGTGTCATAATTGCGCTGCTTGCATTCCGTGCATGCCAGTGTGATCTTTACCCGCACAACTTCCATCTCCTTTTCATCAAGATTTGGTTGAGTCCCGGAAAAGGCAAATCCCGGGGCCCTCGCCTTTTTTATTTAAGCGCATAAAAAAAAGGCCGCTTCCATAGCCGTTCTACTATATCACAACGACTTCTTTGCCGTCAAGGATTTCCTTTTGCAATCGAGTCTCTTGCGCCGGAGCCCGGCATCACCAGCCCTGCGTCTTCAGAACCCTTCTCCCGTGCACAGGCAGATGCCGCAGACTTCCTGCACACCGGCCTCCTTCAGGGCAGCGGCGCACGCATCCAGTGTGCTCCCGCTCGTATAGATATCGTCCAGCAGCAGGACCCGCTTCCAGGGAAGGGGGCCATCCGCCTGAAAGGCCCCGGCGAGATTCGCCGCGCGCTCACCACCGGAGAGCTCCTTCATCGGACGGGTGGCCCGGGTGCGGATGAGGGCATCCGCCGCGCAGGGGATCCCGCTCTCGCGCGAGAGGGCCTGTGCCAGAAGTTCAGCCTGGTTGTAGCCGCGGCGGCGCTTCTTGGCCGCGTACATCGGGACGGGGACGATCACTTCCGGCCTGTAAAAGCGGATGCGGCGTCCGGCGTACTTCCACATCAGATGCCCCAGCGGTGCCGCGTATTCGCGTTTGTTCTTATATTTAAGGCGATAGATACACTGTCTGGCCGCCTCCGTGTACTGAAACACCGAGATCGTCTGGTTGAATTCGTGGCGCCTGTGGCGGCAGTCCAGACACAGAGTCTCGCGCCCGTCGCCCAGCTGCTTTCCGCACACGATGCAGCGCTGCCGGTTCACGGGGACAAGCCTTTCCTCACATTCGGGGTGAATATACCCGGGCGCCGGCTTTCCGCACACCGGGCAGACCGGCGGAAAGATGAGGTTGAGCGCTGCGTCTTTCATCTGTCCTGTCAGGCTTCTCACAGACCTGCCACCTCCCGGATCTGTCTCGAAAGCGACGAGTAGCGGCTCGACGCCTGTAAGCTTTCTTCCATCTGCCTGAAGACGTCCGCATGGCCGACCAGCACGACGCAAAGCTTCGCGCGGGTCACGGCCGTGTAGAGAAGATTGCGGTTCAACAGCATCGGCGGGCCGGGGAAAAGCGGCATAACGACCGCCTTGTACTCGGAGCCCTGGGCCTTGTGAATCGTCAGCGCATAGGCCAGATCGAGTTCCTCGAGCTCCTCGAACGGATAGACCGCCTCGCGGCCGTCGTCAAAAGCAACCGTGATCGTGTTGAAGACATCCGAGAACGAGCGGATGACGCCCGTGTCGCCGTTGTAGACACCAACCCCCGTCTCGTCGGCGGTGCCGGATACACTGCGGCGCGTCCACTCTTTGGTGTAGTTGTTCTTAGTCTGCATCACCTTGTCGCCGAGCCGGAAGATGACGCTGCCGGCCTTGCGCTCCGGCTTGTCCGGCGCCGCCGGGTTGATCATCTCCTGCATAATCCGGTTCAGGGCCTCAACGCCCAGCGCTGTCTTGCGGGACGGCGTGAGGATCTGGATGTCAGAGGCCGTTCCATGCACATACTTCGGAAGTTTGTCGGTCACCAGCGTGTAGATGGCACCGATGATCTGCTGCGGCGTGTCGCGCTTCAGATACAGGAAATCCCGGCTGTGCGTGGTCAGCGTCACCGGCTCGCCGCTGTTGATGCGGTGCGCGTTCATGACAATGTCGGACTGCGCAGCCTGCCGGAAGATTTTCGTGAGCTTCACAACCGGGAACACCCCCGAGTCGATGATGTCGCGCAGCACATTGCCGGGGCCTACACTCGGAAGCTGGTCCACGTCGCCCACCAGAATCAGCCGGGTGCCGGGCGAGAGCGCCGTCAGAAGCGACCGCATCAGAAAGATGTCCACCATCGACGACTCGTCGATGATGAGCACGTCCGCATCCAGCGGGTTATCCCGGTCCACGGTAAATGTCACATGCGAAGCCCCGGATGTGTCCTTCTCCCGGGCAGCCGGGCCTCCGGACGCCCCCAGCAGCCGGTGAATCGTCTGCGCGGGCCGCCCCGTGGCTTCCGCCATGCGGCGCGCTGCCCGGCCCGTCGGCGCCGCCAGCGCCACTGTGAGGCGCTGCCACTCAAAATACGAGATGATCGTCCGGATGATCGTGGTTTTCCCGGTTCCCGGGCCGCCCGTGATGACGACGACCGGGCTGGTCAGCGCCGTAAAGGCCGCGTCTTCCTGCGTTTCATCCGGCTCGATATCCAGTTTCTGCGTGATGCGCCGGATTCCGTCCCGGATCTGTGCCTCTTCGCTCACGTCTTCGTGGAATTCATTCAGAGCCGCCAGGTACCCGGCTGTCTCAGATTCCGCGCGAAAAAGAGAGGGAAGATATACGCGCGCCGCCTCGCCTTCCGTTTTTTTGAGTATTATTTTTCCATCGATGGAAAGTTCTTCCAGAGTGTTGTCAAAATCCGGCAGATCAAGCTGAAGAAGCGCCCCGGCTCTGCGCGAAAGAACGTCAGCCGGAAGATATGTACTGCCCTCACCCGAGGCTGTCTGCAGTGTATAGAGAATGCCGGCGCGGATGCGGAAATCCGATGTGAGCTCGACGCCTGTCTTGCGCGCGATCTCATCGGCTGTCCCGAAGCCGATCCCCGCAACATCCTCGGCAAGCCGGTACGGATTTTTCTGCAGGACGGTGAGCGTGTCTTCCCCGTAGCAGCCGTATACATCTGTCGCCAGCTTCATGCCGATGCCGTACTGTGTCAGCGTCATCAGGCAATCGCGCATCTGCCGCTTCTCGATAACCTGCGCGCTGATCTTCATCGCGCCCTCGCTGGAGATCCCCTTCACCTCCGCGAGTCGCTCCGGCTCTTCCTCGAGCACGTGCAGCGTGTCCTGTCCGAATTTTTTTACAATGCGCGCAGCCATCTTCTCGCCGATGCCCTTGATGGCACCCGATCCGAGATACCGCCTGACCGACGTGATGTCCTCCGGGATCTTCACCTGATACGCGCTGATCTTAAACTGCCGGTCGTAGACCGGGTGAACGGTCCAGACCCCCGCCGCCTCGATGTACTCACCCTCATCCAGGTCAAACGTCTCGCCGACGCAGGTCACATCGCCGCTCTTGCGGTGCAGCGACAACACCGTATATCCGTTGTCCGAATTGCGGAAAATGATCTTTTCCACAAAGCCTTCAATTGTAGTCTCCTGTTCTTCCTGCAACTCTCGCCCCTTCAAGATCTTCCTTCAGGCGTTTCCGTTTTCTCCCGCCAGGAACTCCAGGAACTTGCCTGTTCCGATCGCCACACACTTCATCGGATCCTGCGCCACCATCGTGTGAATGCCGGTTCCGGACTCGATCAGCTGGTCCAGCCCCTGCAGAAGGCTTCCGCCTCCGGTCATCACAATGCCACGGTCCGCGATGTCGCTTGCCAGCTCCGGCGGTGTCTTCTCGAGGACGCTGTGAACGGCTTCCACGATCTGACTGGTGGCATCGCGCAGCGCCTCCTCCATCTCTTCCGAGGAGACGACCACATTTTTCGGGAGCCCGGTCACCAGATTGCGCCCCTTCACTTCCATCTTCTTGACCTCCGGGAGCGGATAGGCACATCCAACCCGGATCTTGATCTCCTCGGCCGTCTGGTCGCCGATGAGCAGATTGTGCTGCTTGCGCATAAAGCGCACGATAGCCTCGTCGAAGTCATTGCCGGCGATCTTGATGGACGTGGACACGACCGTGCCTCCCAGCGAGATCACGGCAATATCGCTCGTCCCGCCGCCGATGTCGACGATCATATTGCCGCACGGCCGGTTGATGTCGATGCCGGCGCCTATGGCCGCCGCCAGCGGCTCCTCGATGATCGCCACTTCTCTGGCGCCCGCCGCCATGGCAGCCTCCTCGACCGCCATGCGCTCCACCTCCGTCGCGCCCGACGGCACACAGACCGAAATTCTCGGCTTCTTGAGCAGTCTTCTGCCCACCGCCTTCTGGATGAAATACTTCAGCATCTTCTCCGTGACGCGGTAATCCGAGATCACGCCCTCTTTCAGCGGGCGCACCGCCACGATATTCTCCGGCGTTCTCCCGATCATCAGCCGGGCTTCTTCTCCGATGGCACGGATCTTCCCGGAGTCCCTGTCGAATGCCACGACAGAAGGCTCCTTCAGCACGACCCCTTTCCCCCTGACAAATACAAGAATACTCGCGGTTCCAAGGTCTATGCCTATATCAGTAGTCAACATTTCTGTCTCCTCGTAATTTTGCGCTCAAGATACAAATTTATTATAAACACGTCCGGAAGGAAAATCCACCGGAAGAGGAGGCAGATTGCCTGTCTGCTGTTTGCCATGATGATAATAAGCGTATCGAATTCCGTCAAAAAGTCCCCACCCAGGGCGCTGGCTTTGAAGCCGTGCCCCGAATGGGGATTATCTGTCAGATCAGCGGATGCGGCGGACTTGCCTTCCGGTCCCGCTTTTCATATTGTTATCCAATTACAGATACTTTCTGAGATCCTTGACCTTGTCGAGTCTCTCCCACGGAAGGTCTACATCGGTGCGGCCGAAGTGACCGTACGCAGCGGTCGCCTTGTAGATCGGGCGGCGAAGATCAAGCATCTTGATGATGCCGGCCGG
>DGVL01000176.1:0-139 GCA_002394965.1 Lachnospira sp. UBA4285 | reverse complement strand
TGATGATGCCGGCCGGGCGAAGATCGAAGTTCTCGCGCACAATTTCCGTCAGCTTCTCATCGGAAAGCTTGCCGGTGCCATAGGTGTTGATGGAGATGGATGTCGGCTCGGCTACGCCGATTGCGTAGGAAAGCTGAAT
>DGVL01000012.1:8315-16264 GCA_002394965.1 Lachnospira sp. UBA4285 | reverse complement strand
GCCCCGCTAGTGGCCCCGTCGGATACGAGGTTGCGGGCAGTACGGCGAAGACCAGGGGCAGAGGATTAACGAAAACTGGAGGGTTTGCAAAGCTATGGCTACGACTGTGTCTATCAAGTCCTTGCTGGAAGCCGGTGTCCACTTCGGACACCAGACCCGTCGCTGGAACCCGAAGATGGCACAGTACATCTTCACCGAACGTAATGGCATCTATATCATTGACCTTCAGAAGACCGTCAAGAAGGTAGATGAAGCCTACGCGTTTGTCCGTGATGTCGCAATGGAAGGCAAGTCCATTCTGTTCGTCGGCACCAAGAAGCAGGCTCAGGAATCCATCGAATCCGAAGCCAAGCGCTGCAACATGTACTATGTGAACAACCGCTGGCTCGGCGGCATGCTCACCAACTTCCGCACAATTCAGTCCCGTATCAAGAAGATGAAGGAAATCGAGACGATGGAAGAGGACGGTACATTTGACCGCCTGCCGAAGAAAGAAGTCATCAATCTGCGCAAGGAGCTTGACAAGCTTCACAGAAATCTCAACGGCATCCGTGACATGAAGCGTCTCCCGGATGTTATCTTCGTTGTTGATCCGAAGAAGGAGAAGATCTGTGTCAGCGAAGCTCATTCTCTGGGCATCGAGCTGATCGGTATCTGCGACACGAACTGTGATCCGGACGAGCTTGACTTCGTCATCCCGGGCAATGATGACGCAATCCGCGCCGTGCGGCTGATCGTATCCAAGATGGCTGACGCAGTCATCGAGGCAAAACAGGGAGATGAGGCTGCCAAGGCGGCAGAGGAAACGGAAGAGGCGGCTCAGTCCGATGAAGAGCAGCAGGCTGATGCTGACGCACAGTGATTCGTCCCCATATATTTACCGCATGTTTGACCAGGAGAACACAAAATGAAAATTACCGCATCGATGGTTAAAGAGTTACGCGAGATGACCGGCGCCGGCATGATGGACTGCAAGAAAGCCCTGAATGCCGTTGACGGCGATATGGACAAGGCTGTTGAGTTCCTCCGCGAGAACGGTATGGCCAAGGCTGCCAAGAAGGCCGGCCGCATCGCAGCAGAAGGCATCTGCATGATCGCGGGCGACGACAAGAAGGCTGCAGTCGTGGAAGTGAACTCCGAGACGGATTTCGTCGCGAAAAACGAGAAGTTCCGGAATTATGTCAGAACCGTCGCTGAGCAGGCGCTCAACACCAAGGCTTCTGATATCGAAGGATTCCTCGCTGAGAAGTCCGAGGCGGAGCCGGACAAGACTGTTGAAGAGGCCCTGAAGGGACAGATCGCCGTAATCGGCGAGAACCTCAAGATCCGTCGTTTTGCACAGGTTGAGGAGCCGGAAGGCTTTGTCGCCGGATACACGCATATGGACGGCAAGATCTGCGTTCTGGTTGATATCAAGACGGATGTCATCAACGATGCGATCCGCGAGATGGGCAAGAACGTCGCCATGCAGGCAGCGGCTCTCCGCCCGGTATATACAAATGATAAGGAGGTCGATCCGGCTTACATCGCGCAGGAGACGGAAGTTCTCACAGCGGCCGCGAAGAACGAGAAGCCGAATGCTCCGGAGAAGGTCATCACCGGTATCGTGAAGGGTCGTCTCAACAAAGAGCTCAAGGAGATCTGCCTGCTCGACCAGATCTATGTAAAGGCCGAGGACGGGAAGCAGACTGTGAAGCAGTATGTTGATTCGGTTGCGAAGGCGAATGGCGCGAACATCACCGTGAAGAAGTTCGTTCGCTTTGAGACCGGCGAGGGACTTGAGAAGAAAAATGAGGACTTTGCTGCGGAAGTTGCCGCACAGGCACAGGCTGCGAAGTAATAAGTCCTGAAATTATTATGAAGCGGGGCCTTCTGATTTCAGAAGGCTCCTTTTTTGTTATAATGAATCCGGAACGAAGAAACAGGGCGGCCTGAAGGAAGAGAATCTGCAGGGCTGTCTGCGCGAAGAAAGGATCAGAATGAAATTTATCAAAGTCGCTTCCAATTCGTTCAAATGTGTTTTAGACAAGAGGGATTTTGAAGATTACAATCTCTCAATGCGCGACTTCATCGCCCGGGATTCCGATAAGCTCAAATCATTTCTCACGGATATCTGTCAGAAGGCAGAGGAGGAGACAGGTATTCATCTCGAAGGACATGTCATGTCCATATCGATGACGCAGGAACCCGATCAGACAACGGTTCTTACCGTGTCTGCCAGAAACAATGTCGATGATATGTTTGATGATCTGAAGAAAGATCTTCACAAGCGAATGGACACCGCCGCGAGGCCGCGGGAGGAAAAAAAGCCGCTGGAGATGGCACGGCCGGCATGCGCTGAGACGAAAACGAGGATTTACTCCTTTGCCACACTGGGTGATTTTGAAAAATTTGCGGCGCAGAATGGAAAAACCTGGGGGATCGACAACAGCCTGCGCAAAGCAGAGAATGGGCGCTATCTGCTTTTCGTGAGCAGAAATCGTGCGTCCGAAGAGAAATACAAAGCGTTCAGGCTTCGGCTTCTGGACTTTGCGGAGGCAGATCACAACACAACGCAGGTGCATCTGGATGAGCTGCTGGAGCACTCCAGGCCATTCCTCGAGGGCAACGCCGTGAACAAAGTGAGGAAGTATCTATGAACATTCCGGATTTTCTCCCAAAGGGCGGGACGATCGGCTTTACAGCTCCTTCCTTCGGCTGCGTCAGCGAGCCGTATGCGAGCGCTTTCGGCAATGCGCTTCGGGTGTTCCAGACAATGGGGTACCGGGTCAAGACGACCCCGGACTGCTTCCTGGATGATGGAGTCGGCATATCCACGGATCCGGCAGAGTGCGCGAGAGAGTTTATGTCACTGTACGCGGACTCGTCCGTCGATCTGATCCTCTCGGCAGGCGGCGGGGAACTGATGTGCGGCACCCTCGGGAATATCGATTTTGAGAGGATCGCGCAGGCAAAACCGAAGTTTTTCGCCGGCTACTCCGACAATACCAACCTGACATTCACACTGCCGACAATTCTGGACACGGCCTCGATATACTGCCCTTGTGCGCCTTCTTTTGGAATGGAGCCCTGGCACGCTTCGATCCGGCAGGATATGGAGCTCTTCAGAGGGGAGCGCACGAGCGTTTCCGGATTTCCGCTCTATGAGACACAATCTCTGAAGTCGGAAGAAAATCCGCTTGCGCCGTACAACTGCACGGAGAAGAAGACATTGACGCTGTGTGAGGGCGCTGCCGGTAAGAAGGAGATCTCGATGGAGGGGCGTCTGCTTGGAGGATGCCTTGATATCCTTACGATTCTGTGCGGGACAAAGTATGACCGGGTCAGAGAATTCAACAGAAGATATGGCGCCGAGGGCGTCATATGGTTTCTGGAGGCCTGTGACCTGAATCCGCTGGCTGTCCGGCGGTCGCTCTGGCAGCTGCGCGAGGCAGGGTGGTTTGATGCAGCGTCCGGCTTTATTATCGGCCGACCGTTAAACGGGGCTTCTCTTCTGGGACTTGACGCCCATGAGGCGGTACTCGGCGTGATACGTGAGACAGGGAAACCGGTGATCCTCGACGCGGATCTGGGACACGTTCCGCCGGCCGTACCACTGGTTACCGGCGCGTGGGCGCAGGTGAGCGCAAACGAGAATAATTTCAGCATCGGCTACGATTTTACCAGGTGACGGGGGAGCATATGAGCAGACAGTTCACAGGCATAAGCAGTCTTCCGAAGGGAGAAGCTTCGGACAATATCACGGAAGGCTGCCTGGTGCTGGAAGGCGGCGCATTCCGCAGTCTCTACACACAGGGCGTGCTGGACGCCCTCATGGAAAATGATTTCAACTTTCAGACGGTCATCGGCGTCTCCGCGGGCGGGATGTGCGGTGCCGGATATGTGGCCGGTCAGATCGGATGGTGCGCCAGGATAAATCTCGAGTTCAGGCATGACAGCAACTACATTGGACTGGGCGCCATGCGAAGCGACCACGGCATAACCGGTTTTTCCTATCTGTTCGGCGAGTTGATGAAGGACTTTCCGTTTGACCGGCAGCGCTTCGACAATCCGGCCCGCCGCTTCGCGGTCTGCGCGACAGACGTGCTGACAGGCCGGCCGGCATATTTTGAGCGCGGACGGTGTGCGGATATCTTTAAGGCAATTCAGGCTTCCGCCACGGTTCCGTATGTGTCTAAGCCGGTAGAGATCGATGGCAGGCCGTATCTTGACGGCGGCGCGACCGGGAGCACCAACATCCCGTATGACTGGGCGGTGAGGCAGGAATTCAGGCGCATCATTGTCGTAAAGACGCGGGACAGGGCATACCGGGCTGATCCGGCAAAGATCCGGACGGCGCCGGCAAATAGACTTCTGTACCGGCAGTATCCCGAATTTGAAAAGGGGCTGCAGCTGGAAGCCATGAACTATAACTCCCTCCTGGAACGGGTGGACGCAGACGCCATGGCCGGGCGGTGCTTCGTGATTGCACCGAGTGTTCCGCTGGAAGTCGGGAGGTTTGAACCGGATGTTGACAAGCTGGCTCAGATTTATTACCGCGGCTACAACGACATGTACAGCGAAGTCGGGAGACTGAGAAAGTATCTGGAAGAGACTTCCGGGTAAGAAAGCGCGTATCCGCTCAAAGCCCGGTGAAATCCCGTATCGTTTGAAAATACAGATTCGGATCGGCCTGGGAGGCCTGGCAGTGGCCGGCACCCGGGACGATCAGGATCTTTTTTTTACATGCGGCGGCGTCATAGAGTCTGGTGCACGACGTTACGTCGATGATTTTATCCTCCGTTCCGTGGATGAACAGAGTCGGAATATTACTTTTTTTCACGGCTTCGATCGCTGAAGCACTGTACAGCCAGTAACCGCCCCGAAGTTTCAGGCACACGGCAGCTGCCGGAACGAAGAGAGCCGGTGGAACATGGAACCATTCCGCCGCCTTGTCTGTAAACATGGAATACGCGTCTGTGTAGGCGGCGTCCGATATGATCGCCCTGACCGGGTACTGGCCGGAAGTGAGCTGGGGGAGTCCGCTCATCATCAGAGCTGTCGCGGCTCCCATGGACTGCCCGTGTATGATGATTTTCGCCTGCGGATCAAGCTCCAGGATCCGGTCGAGCCAGAGAAGACAGTCATATCGGTCCGTAGCGCCCATGCCGATAAAATCCCCTTCCGATGCCCCTTGTGCCCGCAGATCCGGCACGACACAGTGACACCCCTGCCGGCTGTACCAGCAGGCGTAGGGGTACATGTCCTGCTTCCACCCGGTATAACCGTGCAGAAGAAGGACCCAGGTGTGCGAGAGCTCCTGCGCGCGGCCTGAATCTTCAGCGGGATAAGGCTCAAATATCTCTGCATCCAGCACGTATCCGTCGCCGGTTGTGACAGTCTGATTTTCGTGAACAACATAAGCATACCACTGATCCGTCAGCGCGTTCTGTGCGGATGCATTGGCTGTGAGGGAGTCTGTCTGAACCTGTGTGGCAAAGGACGCGTCACTGATAGACTGAAATGCATCGAGCCGCCGCATGAATGACGGGACAAGAGCGGCGCTCAAAAGAAAATTCACGGCGGCAAGGTACGCGGCGAACAGGCAGATGGCGGCACAGATCAGTATTTTTTTCAAGCGCTTTGCTCTCAATGTGCAATACCTCCCGGCCTATGGTCCGTACAATTTATTGTAACAGAAAGTACAGCAGCAGGCTGTGAAAGAAGTCTGAATCTGTTCATTCTCCCGGAAATCCGGTACAATACCGATAGAAAAAAGAGAATGTGAGGTGAACAGATGGAAATCAATAGGGCAGCTTGTGTGCCGCTTCTGGTTCAGGATCCGTACACTTCGGTGTGGAGCGGAACCGATGCAGCCAATGAGGGCGACACGATCCACTGGTCCGGAAAGAAGCAGCGGATCTTCGTAAGCGTGTGTCTCGCAGGCAGTGAGTACCGGCTTGTCGGAGGTCCTCCGCAGGAGACAGAAGCTGACAGCCAGAGCACAGGAGGGTGTCAGCAGGTAATGACGCAGGTTAATACTTACGTGACGGCCACGTCCACTACTTTTGTATATGAAAACGACGCATTTCTTGTGAGACTTGTCTTCACGACACCGCTTCTTGCGCAGGATCTGACACTTCTCTCGCGGCCGTGCAGTTATATCGATGCAAGCCTGGACAGCCGGATTCCGGCGGCAGCAGGAGAAGAAGCGGTTCTAAAAGTCACGCTCACCTCGGATCTGGTGAGCAGTGAGGCGGGTGCAGAACTCATCTTCCCTGCGGGAACAACGAAAAAAGGCCGCTTCATCTCAATGGGCCGTGCCGACCAGCATCCGCTTGGCGGCAGCGGAGACAATGTGACGATCGACTGGGGATACGCCTATCTGGCGGCACAGGGAGAGAAGTGTCTGTTCCGTGTGGGTGAGCCGGGGCAGAGCATCACGGCAGAAGTTCCCTTTGAGGCTCAGAGCGAGAGTGGATCCCGCCGGGATGCACACCTTGTTTTTGCCTATGATGATCTGATCAGCGCTAATTATTTCGGCCAGTGGCGCCGCGCGTACTGGACGGGTGTCTATCCGGACATTCTCGCAGCGATCGACGACGCAATGACAGGGCGCGAAGAGACGCTTGCGCGCGCGGCACAGCTGGACCGGCTCATCGAAGAGAAAGCTGAGGAGGCCATCGGGCCTGATTACGTGTATCTGTGTGATCTATCCTACCGGCAGACGATCGCCGCCCATAAACTCGTAACGGATGAGGAAGGAAATCTCCTGTTTCTGTCCAAGGAGAATGACTCCAACGGCTGCATCGGAACTGTGGATGTCAGCTATCCGTCGGTTCCGCTGTTTTTGTGGCTGAATCCACAGCTGGTCAAAGCTATGCTGCGCCCGGTGTTCGCGTTTGCAAACTCAGACGCCTGGACCTTTGACTTTGCGCCGCACGACGTCGGACGTTACCCGTACGCGTGGGGACAGGTGTACGGCCTGAAAGAGAAGCCGTTCGGGCAGTGCCGGTACTGGACCCGCAGAGACGGTGCCGTCTATCCGCCGTTCTACCAGTATCGCGGGGAGGACGGTCTGTATGATCTCAACTTCCAGATGCCGGTTGAAGAATGCGGCAACATGCTCATTATGACAGCGGCTGTCTGTATGGCAGAAAACGATGTATCGTTTTCAGAGCCTTTCATCGGACTTCTGACAAGCTGGAAAGACTATCTGCTGAAGCACGGCGCTGATCCGGCCGGGCAGCTGTGTACGGATGATTTTGCCGGGCATCTTTCCCACAACACCAATCTGGCTGTGAAGGCCGTGATGGGAATCGAGGCGTACAGTCAGATCTGCCGGATGGGCGGAAAGGCCGCGCAGGCAGATGAAGCGCACCGGGAGGCGAGGGCCATGGCGGCATCCTGGGAGATGAGAGCTGAGGCGGGCGGGCACACGTCTCTTGCTTTTGGCCGCCCGGATACCTGGAGCCTGAAATACAATATGGTCTGGGATCTTTTGTTTGACTCGCATCTGTTTTCGCCGAAGGTTATAGAAGATGATATACGCTATGATCTTTCCATGGAGAATACATACGGAACCCCGCTAGACTGCCGCGCAAGCTATACGAAGAGCGACTGGATCCTCTGGGTGGCGGCTATGAGTTCTGAGCGGGAAGAGCGGCGGAAACTCATCCGCGGAACAGCCGCATATCTGCGGGAGACACCGTCCCGTTTTCCGTTTTCGGACTGGTATGACACAGAGAGTGGTGCGTACTGCCATTTCAAAGGCAGGAGCGTGCAGGGAGGCATATTCATGCCGATCCTTGCGGATCTGTGGCGCGGTGGCAGAAGAACTTAAGAGAGAAACAGCCCGGCCGGGAGGCCGGGCTTTTATAAATAAAGAAACAGAAAGTGAGCGCAAAAAAAAGCCCCTGAGATTTCCTCAGGGGCTTACGTCGAAGCGACGTGATTCGAACACGCGACCT
>DGVL01000012.1:0-8259 GCA_002394965.1 Lachnospira sp. UBA4285 | reverse complement strand
CGACCTCTGCGTCCCGAACGCAGCGCTCTACCAAACTGAGCCACGCTTCGATGCGGTCATGAGATACATCTCACTGCCGACTTTGCTAATATACACGATTTTCGGAAGCGTGTCAAGCTTAATTTGAAAAAAATCAAATTTTGCGCAAATTCTTCCGGTCTGTGTTCTGCTGCAACCAAAAACCACGCAGCATCAACGGAAAATACATGAAATATGCATAATTTATCAGAAACTGCGACTGAAAAACTGCCCGGTGATAGCCTTGAATCCGCAATTCATATGTGACAAGTGCCGAAATTCGGCGGGTATTGGAAAAAGCACATGACATTTGTGCTTTCTTGCATTAGGATGTTTCCGGTGTCAGAAGGGAAGGCATCGTTTGACAGAGCCGGAAGGAATATGTGAGGAAGTATGAGAGAGTTTACAGGAAAAGGGGCTGTGCAAAGACTAGCCAGAAAAGCACAGAGAATAGACGCGCAGATGAAGCGCCGCATTCTCATGTCAATTGCCGGTGTATCGATCTCCGGTGTAAGTGTCGGGCTCTTCAGTGCTTCCGGGATGGGATATGACCCGTTCCAGGTATTTGCTCACGGGACCTGGACAGAATTTGATACCGTTGCAGGACAGCAGTTCTCATATGGTGTGTACTATATGGTCCTCTCTCTGGCAATGCTCATCATCGTGGCTGCCGTGAACCGGAAACTGATGGGGCTGGGAACACTGTTCAACCTGTTTCTGGTGGGGTATATCGCGGATTTCTCAGGATTTGTCTGCCGGACTCTTTTTCCGGAGCCGGGGCTTGTGACGCGTTCTCTGCTTCTTGTATCCGGAATCGTGATCATGTGCCTTGCGTCTGCTCTGTATTACGTTGCAAATCTTGGTGTGTCCGTGTATGACGCAGTTGCGCTTACGATCTCGGAAAAAAAGAAAAGAATTCCATTCCACTGGTGCCGGATTGCATGTGACCTGATCTGCGTGCTGATCGGATTTCACTTTGGCGCGGCGGTTGGTCTGGGGACGATTGTGACGGCTTTCTTTATGGGGCCGCTGATCGATCTGTTCCGGCGCACTGTGGCGGAACCGATGCTTTACGGCAGAAAGGCCGCACAGGATCGGGAGGTCAAGAGACAGGCAGCCTGAAAGACTGCGGAAATACAGGATAGGGAGGGCGTCTCAGCGAGCTGGGATGCCTTTTTTTTCTGCCCCGTGCGAGCAGCCGGTCATCTTGAATTACGCCGTCCGGGTTGATATCATAATGAATAGAAAATCAGCGTGGGCGGACAGCCGCAGGCTGCCCTGAAACGAATAGCAAGGGGGTATGTTCATGTACAGAGAGGAATATCAGCGCTGGCTGGAGGCAGATCTGCAGGACGTGGATCTGAAGATGGAACTCCGCAGCATCAAAGATGACGATGCGGCCATAAAGGAGCGGTTCGCAGTTGCCCTGAAGTTCGGGACGGCGGGCCTGCGAGGGACCCTGGGTGCCGGAACGAACCGGATGAACATCTGGGTTGTGCGCCAGGCGACGCAGGGCGTGGCTGACTGGGTAAAGACGCAGGGCGGCACGCAGACGGTTGCCATCAGTTATGATTCCAGACTGAAAGGGTGGACGTTTGCACGGGACGCGGCGGGGGTTCTCGCTGCCAACGGGATTCATGTGAGGATCTATGATGAGCTGATGCCGGTTCCGGCGCTGTCCTTCGCCACGAGATACTATCACTGCAATGCGGGGATCATGATCACAGCCTCCCACAATCCGGCGCAGTACAACGGCTATAAGGCTTACGGGCCGGACGGATGTCAGATGACCGATGACGCGGCCGGTGTTGTATATGATTCGATCCAGAAGACGGATGTGCTGACCGGCGCAAAGTACATGAGCTTTGCGGAAGGAGTAGAGAAGGGACTGATCCGTTTTGTCGGTGAGGACTGCAAGCAGGGACTGTACGCCGCGATCGAGTCGCGTCAGATCCGTCCGGGCGCGGCAAAGGGATCGGGACTGAAACTGGTCTATTCTCCGCTGAACGGTACAGGACTGGTTCCGGTCACTCACGTGCTTCATGACATCGGGATCGACGACATCACGATTGTCCCGGAGCAGGAATACCCGAACGGGTACTTTACGACCTGCCCGTATCCGAACCCGGAGATCTTCGAGGCACTGAGCAAGGGACTTGAGCTGGCGAAGAAGACCGGCGCGGATCTGATGCTTGCCACAGATCCGGATGCTGATCGCGTCGGAATCGCCATGCGCTGTGCAGACGGATCCTATGAGCTTGTGACGGGCAATGAGATGGGCGTCCTGCTTCTTGACTATATATGCGCAGGCCGCATCGAAAAGGGTACGATGCCAAAGGATCCGGTGGCGGTGAAGTCAATCGTATCCACACCGCTTGCCAATCTGGTCGCGAAACACTACGGCGTTGAGTTGAGAGAGACTCTGACGGGGTTCAAGTGGATCGGCGATCAGATAGCGAAACTGGAGGCTGCCGGTGAGGTAGAGCGGTTCATCTTCGGCTTTGAGGAATCATACGGGTATCTGGCGGGCTCATATGTGCGCGATAAAGACGCGGTCATAGCGTCGATGCTCATCTGCGAGATGGCAGCGTATTACCGCTCGATCGGCTCTTCGATCAAGCAGCGGCTTGAGGAAATCTACAGCCAGTACGGCCGCTACCTGAACAAGGTGGACTCATATTCCTTCCCGGGTCTTTCGGGGATGGACAAGATGGCAGGCATCATGGAGAGCCTTCGCCGCAATCCGCCGGCGGCATTCGCCGGGAAGAAAGTTGTGAAGGTGACGGACTATGAGGAGCCGGATAAGACAGGCCTTCCGAAAGCCAATGTCCTGATTTACACTCTGGATGACGGATCCGTCATTGTGATTCGTCCGTCCGGCACCGAGCCGAAGATCAAGACGTACTTCACCACGAAGGGCAAGGACCTGGCGCAGGCAGAGGCTGAGAAGGAAAAGCTGGCGGAAGCCGTGAAGCCGCTGCTGGCATGAGACCGGAAGAAGTGCGGTCTTCTTGACCGATAAAAAGGACTGCCGCCCTGTTTTTCTCTGGATGAGAGAATAAAGCAGAGCAGCAGTTCTTTTTTTGCGCTTCACGAAGGCGAATGAGCCGGTACAAGTCGTCTATCCGAGTCTGTCCTGCGCAGGGTCGTGGTTAGCATCTGCACCTGGGCTGCTCTTCTCCGTCCGGAAGTACGGAACGGCGTAGAAGATGAGAAATGAGATCAACGCCGCAATACCGCCCGAGATGAGGTCGAGGACAGAATGCTGCTTGATGAAGACCGTAGAGATGATGATCAGGAGAATGGAGAACAACACCCACAGGTTCAGTCCGCGCCGGCCTCTCAGGGCCCGGCAGGTGGTTATGCCATCGTAAAGGCACAGGGAGATATAGACGTGGAGACTCGGAAACACGTTGGTCGGAGAGTCTGTGCTCTCGATCCAGGAGACGAGGCGGCCTGCCAGGTTGTCCGGTATCATCTCAGGGCGCAGACTGAGGGCGGTCGGCCAGATCAGATAGAAGATCAGGATTGCGTAAGAACCGATCATGACCAGACGGCAGAAATGAATGTATTCTTCGTCGCTGGCTTTCATAAGCATGATGAGCCACACGATTACGATAAGCCCTATCCAGTACAGATACGGAAACACAAACCACTCGATGAAGGGAATCCGGTCATCGAGTGGGGTGTGAATGTAATGAAGACGGGGATTATCCGGACGGATGATTCGCTCGTCCAGTGCAAAGAATATACCGTAGATCACCCAGAGAAAGATCCCTGTAGTGATGCGCCTGCGCCGGTTCGGCGTGAAAAAAGATTTCAGTCTGCAAGTAACACCTGGTCTGCCGCTCACTGTGAATATCTCCCCGCATAAGAAGTATCATATTATCTGGCGCAATGATATCATGAGACAACTATTTTTTCCAGTTCCTCCGGAAGGATGGTGTCGCGGGTGTCAAAGTCTGCGGAAACCAGATACCGGTAGACAGCCGCTTGGAGCGCTCTGGCCTCCGGGTACTGCTGAAGATCCTGCAGCCCGAGCGAGGAGAAGAGGATCCGGCCGTTCAGGCACTTGCCGGCGAAGATCTGGGCCATATGCCGCAGACGGGCATAACTGTCCATCTCGGTAACGATGGGGTGAATATGGTGCGGTACGATGACTGCCTGACGGTTTGCCATCGGCCACCACTGCCAGTTGGTGTGGAATTCCGTCGGAAAGTATTCAAACAGAGAACAATCCGTATCGATGTACTGCCCCATGCCGCCCGCCTGCGCCGGGAATGTTCCGACGGACCAGAAGTCGGTCGTGAACTGTCCGCGAACCGAACCCGGAAGAGCCTGGGGCGTAGAGGCGGGCGAGAGATAGACGCAGCCGCCGCGCCGGAGAACCTCCAGAGCGTCCGGTGTGAGCGCTCTGAACTCGTGGACATCCTGCGGGCACACGGGCTTTCTGTCTTCATAGATCCAGACAGGCCATGTGGCGCTTTTTCCCGCGAAGCTCACCTCCAGATCAAAACGCGCCGGTGCGCAAAAATTGTCCAGTGAAAATGCAAATTTCCCCGCGGGGGTCAGACTTCCCGTGCAGGCGGTCACTGGCTGACCGCTCTGCCGCGCTTCCATTTTTTTACCCTTTACCCGGCGGCTCCCGGTTCCCTCGTGCAGAACGAGAGAGATCTCAGGAGTGCCGGCCACGTCAGTGCGGCTGTAGTTGGCGATCCAGACCTCCAATGTAAGCGTGTCCTTCGTCGTGAACGTGCGGGATGGAAGAAGCGCAAGGGGCGTCATATCCGTAAAGAAAGCCCGGAAGTTTTCCGGGTTTGCAAACGGGTAGGGTTTTTGCTGCATGTGACTGTTGAGCATGCCGACAAGTGCCGTTCCCTGCCCCGGGAAATCCTGAAGACCAAGCAGAGAGAGACCAGACATCTCCGGAGTGCGAAGCACTGCCTCAACCTCCGCCCGGTAGGAAAGAAGTGCGATCTCCCCGCTCGCCTCGACAAATGATTTCCATCTGCCCAGCATTCCGGCACGGGCGGCCTCCTCGCGCACGATCCGGTAGTTCGCCGGATCGGTGACGCCCTGGAACTCCCCGATCTCGTCGAAATCCGGCAGAACTTCATACTGGCCGACCTCAAAGCCAAAGACCGGCTGATCGGATTCTTTGCGCAGTTTTCGGATGATATTGCTGTAATTTCTGCGTGTATCCGGATATTCGTTGTTGATGAAGCCTTCAAGCGGCGTGCCCGAACTGGTTCCCCGCAGCGGCTCTCCTCTGTATGCCATGGCGGTGTGAAAGTCGTTCCCCGCAAAGGGGCGGATCCGTTCCTGCTTCCCGTTTGAAGCATTCGCATACAGACGGCTCGGGTCCGTACGGCGCGCGGTCTGCAGGATCTTCTCCATATTCGCGTATCCGGTATCGTCTGTGTACAGCTCGTTGCCAAGTGTGAGCATGACCAGTGACGGATGGTTTCCGTATGTCCCCAGGACCGACAGCATCTCCCGTTCATAGTAGGAGGCGCTCACTTCATTTGCCAGCGCGTGGTGCGGGTCCCAGTCGTCTAACTCCGGCTCAACCATCATCCCGAGAAGATCCGCCGCCGTGAAGGCTGCGTCCGGCGGTATGTGCGAGTGGAAGCGGACGAGATTGACGCCATAGGACTTGTACGTCTTCATGACCGACAGCCACGAGTCCGTGTCCATCGGTTCGTAGCCTGTCTCCGGGAACACGGCACAATTTGCCTCTGAGCGCAAGAAGAAGGGACGGCCGTTCAAGGTGAGCCGCCGGTCCTTGTTCACGCCGATGCTGCGCAGCCCGAAGCGCACGCAGTGCTCGTCACAGGATCCGGAGATCCCAGCGCTTTGCGTCTGCCCGGACGTTTCCGTGCCTTCCGGGATCAGGGCGGCTTTCATCTCGCAGAGGTTTCCCTCGTACTCGTCCCAGCGCTTTGCATTAGCCCGGACAGGCAGAGAAGAGAGTGTGATATTCTGCTTTTGCGCCGGCATGTCAAGCGGTATGTCACAGGGCGCTTCAAGTGCGTCGCATGTGATATGCAGCCGGCCGCGGAATCCGGACTGGGAGTCGATCGTGGCCGTCAGGGAAAGACTGGTAAGGTCATCGGAAGGGATGACATTGAGCCGGCTGATGAAGGTGTCGGGGCGGGTCTCCAGACAGAAGCATCCCAGGATCCCGTTCCAGTTGGTCTGCGTCTCGTCGGTTGCCGCCGAGGAATTGAGGATCGCGTCACGGGGCATTCCGGGAAAGCTGTTATCTGAGGTGAGAGCTATGCGGCTTCCACTGTGAAGCAGCCCGGTCACCTCGAAGATATGCGGCGCGGCGAGCGTGTCAAAGTCAAAGACGGGGACTGACTTGCCGTCGATGGCAAGCGAAAGACTGCGCGCGCGCTCTGCGAGCAGAAAGCAGCGGCTGTGCTCCGGGAGCTCACCGCTGAATTCACGCGTGAAAACGACCGGCCCTTCAAATGTGTGGCGGCGCGTAAGGCGGGTGCGGATGACAGAGGACGATGTGGCGGCGCTGACTGCGGGAATTCCGGTTTCCTCCGGGTGTGCAGGGCGGGCAGCTGCATCAGCATGTCCGATATTGTTTTCATCAAGTGTTCCGGGCAGCACAACGCTGTGCCGGCTTCCGTCCGGAAGCGTGCACTCCCAGACTCCGTTCAGAGAATACTGCATAATCAAAAAGTCCTTTTTTATCCTGGCAGGTTTTACGGCACGCCTTTTGCGTCAAGTCGCGCCTTAGCCTGCAGATTACCTGGAATTGTCTCCATGCTATCGGAAATGGGGGCGTGGAGGAATACAGGATCTTTTCAAAAGATGGACGATATTATACTATTATACAAAACTATTCGCCGCAAAGAAAAAGGAGAAGATGGCATGGCTTTAGGATCTGCATGGCCTGAAAACGGGGAACGCCTGCCGGACGGCTTCAAACATGAGCAGATGTTTGTCCTGAGCGATCCGGATGCCCGGCGCTTCCGGACACTCACGGGGGAGAACGGACTGTTTCTGACCGATGTGGGTTTTTATCCCGACGCGGCGGGACATTACCGCGCGAGACCAGCCGGAAGCCCGGCCGCGATCCTGCTGTATGTGCGGAAAGGCAGGGGGATCGTACAGCTTCCGGAACAAACGGTCAGCCTTGCGGCAGATGAAGCACTGGTCATTGAACCCGGAGTGCCGCACATTTATTTCGCCGACAGGCAGGATCCCTGGTCGCTGCTGTGGGTACACGCGGGAGGCGGCGCCCTGTCCTTATTTTTAACGGGCGGCGGAAAGCGCAGGCTCACGGGGCCGGGTGCTGCCCAGAGGATGGAGATGTACTTTGAGATGATCTTCCGGACCCTTCAGGACGGGTTGACGGACGGGAATTTCCGGTATCTTGACAGACTGCTGCAGACGGTATTTGCGGAGGTGTTCTGGCGGGAAGAAACCGGAAGAACGGCTGGCACGAATCCTGCGGTCAACCAGATCATCCGGTATTTCTACCGGAATCTGGGGCGGATGATTTCACTTCATGACCTCGCGGAGGAGACCGGGCTTTCCGAAGGCCGCATCAGCGTGCTTTTCAGAAAGTATACAGGCAGCGCCCCGCTTGCTTTCTTTACCCGACTCAGGATGGAGAGGGCATGCTATCTACTGCGGACGAGTACGATGAATGTAAGCGAGGTTGCCCTGTCGCTCGGCTATGCGGACCCGTATTATTTTTCCCGTGTGTTTTCGCGCGTGGTAGGACAGAGCCCGCGGGCATATCGGAACAGCCCTGTGTGATAAGAATCGTCCATCTATTGAAAAAATCCTGCATTCTCTGCGGGCTGCCTGAGGCGTTAGGATTAAGCAGATAACAGCCGGAGGTTTACAAGAAGATGGATGATTTCAGGGGAAGAGCGCAGGTGCGGGTCGAGACGGTCACAATACCGACGTACGGCGTCGGAGAGCCGGACAAAAACCCTATGTTTTTTGACAACCGGACCTATCAGGGAAGCAGCGGGAAAGTATATCCGCTTCCCATCATTGAGAAGATATACGACACAAAGAAGGATGTGGACTACACGGCCGTCATCCTGGAGAATGAATACATCCGCGTCACGGTCCTGCCTGAACTCGGGGGCCGCATTCAGCGCGCATACGACAAGACGAACGGATATGACTTCGTCTACTATAATGAAGTGATAAAACCGGCTCTGGTGGGCCTTCTGGGACCGTGGATCAGCGGCGGCATCGAGTTCA
>DGVL01000017.1 GCA_002394965.1 Lachnospira sp. UBA4285 | reverse complement strand
TGACGCCGTATCGCTGGAAAAGGGCGCGGATATACTGCTCCGAGCGAAAGGACGAGGTATAGACCCAGACTTCAAAACCTCTTTGCTGAAGTTCGTGAATCAGCTTTACGGTGCCTTTCCGCAGACGGTCCTTGAAAAGAAGATTAAAGGGAAAGTGCGGGGCAGGCTCGGTTTCGTACCGTTTCGGTGAGACAAACAGCACATCATCAAGATCAAAAGATATTCTCATGATAAAACCTCTGGCTATTACAGGTTTATTTCACGTTATCTGACATCAATATAGCACAAAAACGGACAGTTGAAAAGAACTCTTGATGCAAATGAATGGGAAAGGGAAGGAATTCACCTTGAAAGAGAGCAAACAATACCGCCTGAACGAGATCGTTTTCCGACAGGGCGATGAGAGCGCCTTTATGTACCGCGTCCTTCACGGCAAAGTTGGCCTGTTTCTGGACTACGGCAGTTCTGACGAGGTAAAACTGGCAGAGCTTCTGGAGAATCAGATTTTCGGTGAAATGGGCCTGCTGGATCACGTTCCGCGGTCTGCCACGGCGGTTGTTCTGGAAGAGGAAACAGAGCTGGAAACCTTTACGGAAGAGGACGCCTCCGGCTTTTTTGAGCAGAATCCCGAGAGCGGAATGCTGCTCCTGATGCAGATGTGTTCCAGACTGCGCAGTACCACGCGGCGGTATGTCGATGTCTGTCATACGGTTCGCGACGCGCTGGATGCGGAAAGCTTTGGGTATCAGAAAAACGACGAGCTGCTGGCAAGAATCGCGAAGTACGCGGCGGTTGACAGAGAGCGGACCGCAAACGGCTGAGACGGCAGGGGAAATGTAACATGGAGACTGTAACTTATTCCAAAGGGAAGATTCTTTTCCGGGAGGGTGATCTCGCCCTCACCATGTACGTCATCAAGGCGGGGACGGTCGGCGTATATACCGATTACGGGACATCCTTTGAAAAGCAGATTGCCGTTCTGAAGCAGGGCGACTTCCTGGGTGAGATGGGAATGATCGAGGGTCTTCCGCGCACGGCGACAGCCGTCGTGCTGGAGGATGCGGCGGTCCTGACCGAGCTGACCGAAGAAGATATGGTCCTTTACTTCCGGAGCCGGCCGGATCAGATGATCCGGATCATGCGGCAGCTGAGTTCCCGGATCCGCGAGATGAACGGCCGATTCTATTCCGCCTGCCGAACGCTGAGGGAGAGTGAAACGGCCAGTCAGAGCGGGGCCGAAAAAAGCGATGCGCTGAACAAAAAGCTGCAGGAGATCAGCCGGGAAGCCGATCGCCAGGACAGCTTTCGAATCGGACAGCAGTCTTCCTTCTTTCCCTATGTGCTGGACGATCTTGAACAGTACGGAGAAAAGGACAGCATCGTCCGGGCGGGCTTCCTGGAAAAAAGGCTCAAACATACCGCTGCGCCGGAAGAGCTGCACGCCAACCCGGATGATGAATTTTCAAAAGCTTCGGTCGGACCCAATGACCGCATCATCTCGGAATATGTCAAAATGATTCCCCAGCTTCGACGCCTGGACGAACCGATCTATCCCGAACCGGTTTATGTCACAAAACTGGCATCCGGCGGGTACAGGATTTTGAACGGTCACCATCGCTGGGCTGCCGCGCTGAAGTGCGGACTGGACAAACTGCGGATCAGGATCCTGAATCCGGGGGATTCGGGCGGACTTTTCTGATCCTTATCATTTCTGTAGGAAATGAAAGCCTTTCGGACTCCCAGGCGGAATTCCTGGACCATCGGCCGTACCAGCCGGGTGAAAAAGAAATCATGACAGAGCTTCTGGAAAACAGGATGGCTCCAAGGGAGGAGAAGCTCTTCGTCGGCCTCAGAGAGCTGGAGGGGGAAAAACTCGCCACCGCACTGGTGCCTATCCGGTATATGGATGATGAAGTGCCCGCCCTGATCGGAATTGACGTATCCATCGCCGAGATTTTCGAAGCACAGATGAATCTCTACGTGATGCTGGCCATTACCATTGTCGTGATTACGGCTGTCGGGATTGTCGCACATTACCTGATCCTGAACCGAAAGGTGATTCGCCCGATTCAGGCCCTGAAACAGGAGACGGATTCGCTGGTCGAAAATCTGGAGCGGGAGGAAGAATACGTCTCGGACGTGCATACCGGTGACGAGCTGGAAGCCCTGGCCCACTCGGTGGAGGAAATGGACCGCAGTCTGAAGCACTATATCCGCGAAAACGCGGCGATCACGGCGGAGAGAGAACGTCTCAACACGGAGCTTGCGCTTGCTGCGCGGATCCAGGAGGATATGCTTCCGCATATCTTTCCGCCATTCCCGGAACGGAAGGAAGTCAGCCTTTTTGCCGTGATGGATCCGGCAAAAGAGGTTGGCGGCGACTTCTACGATTACTTCCTGATCGACGACAATCATCTTGGCCTGGTGATCGCGGATGTCTCCGGCAAGGGCATCCCGGCGGCACTGTTTATGATGAAGTCCATGACACTGCTGCGAAACTGTGTGCTCGCCGGACTCGGTCCGAAGCAGGCGATGGAACAGCTGAACAACCAGATCGCGGTCGACAATTCCGAGTTCATGTTTGTCACGGTCTGGCTCGGAATCCTTGATCTTACGAACGGCAGCCTGGTGGCGGTGAACGCCGGGCATGAATATCCGATTATAAGAAGTGCCGAGGGCTGTTACGAGCTCTATAAAGATCGGCACGGACCGGCGGCCGGCAGCATGGAAGACCTCCGTTACAGGGAATACGAGCTGAAGCTGGAGCCCGGCAGCATCCTGTTTGTCTATTCCGACGGCCTTCCGGAAGCAACCGACAGGAACAGCCGCCTTTTCGGGACAGACCGCACCCTGAGGGCACTCAACGGCGTGTCCGGCGAGAACCCCGAGGAGGTGCTGAAGACGGTCCGGGAAGCGGTGAATGAATTCGTCGGGGAGGCGCCGCAGTTTGATGATCTGACCA
>DGVL01000081.1 GCA_002394965.1 Lachnospira sp. UBA4285 | reverse complement strand
TGCGCCCGATTTCCCGAAAAAAAGCAACGGGATCAGAAAATTTTCTCTTTTCCGTTGCACACTCCCCGATTTCAGCCCGAAAAGCGCAACGGATAACAAGTTTATTTCCGGTTTCGTTGCACCTCACCCGATTTTGTCCCGAACCAGCGTCCCGGCCTGCATTTCCAGCCCGGCATTCCGCCCAGCATCTCAGCCCAACATCGCATCCCGCCCAGAGCGCCGGAGATCACCGGCTCAGATCACGTAATTGTCCGCGCTGCGCTCCTGTGCCCAGCCGACCATGTCTTCCAGCGTGATGCCGTTGACAACCTTCTCGATGGCGTCATCGATCTTCTTGTACACTATATAGCTGACACAGTATGGCTCTTTGCTGCAGGACGCCTCGCCGTCCTCCAGGCAGCTGACCGGGGAGAGGCTCCCCTCTGTCAGGCGCAGGATATCGCCGACCGTGTATTCCTTCGGTGCCTTGCGCAGCAGGTAACCGCCCTGCGCGCCCCGCACGGAGCGCACATATCCCGCCTTATTGAGGATCGAGATGATTTGTTCCAGATATTTGTCAGAGATTCCCTGTCTTGCCGATATATCGCGGATACTCACCGGCTCGCCGGTGTTGTGCATAGCCAGGTCCAGCATCAGCATCAGTGCATAGCGGCCCTTCGTTGAAATCCTCATAAAATCCCTCCAGCTCTCACATAATAATTCCGCCGCCGTACACAATGCCGGGGACGGTCTTTCCGCTGTCCTCCTCCGGGCTGTACAGTACCAGCGCCTGTCCCGGCGTCACGGCCCGGACCGGATCATCAAACGTGCACTCCAGCGTGTCGGCGTCCAGCATGCGCACCGATGCCGGTGCGCCGGCGTGACTGTAGCGGATTTTGGCGATGACCCGCAGTCCGCCCGGGAAGTTCGCCAGGCCCATGAAGTTCAGGTGATGCGCGTACACCACTCTCGAATACACTTCATCGCCCCTGCCAAGCACGACCTCGTTGGTGTCCGGATGAATCGCCACCACGTACACAGGATGGCCGAAGGAGACGCCGAGTCCCTTGCGCTGCCCCACGGTGTAGTGGATGATCCCCTTGTGCCGCCCGACCACATGTCCGGCCGTGTCGACGAAATTACCGGGGATGTCCTTCATGCCCGTCGTCTCTTTGATGTATTTCGCGTAGTCGTGATCCGGGATGAAACAGATCTCCTGGCTGTCCGGCTTATGCGCCACAGGCAGGCCGGCTTCCTCCGCGATCCTGCGCACCTCGTCCTTTGTGTAGCTTCCGATCGGCATCAGCGTGTGCGCGAGCTGATCCTGCGTAAGCTCAAAGAGCGCGTAGGTCTGGTCTTTTGCAGCCGTGACAGAAGTATGGAGGGCATAACGTCCGCTCTCCAGGGCCCTGACTTTCGCGTAGTGGCCGGTCGCGATCTTGTCGGCGCCGATCTGCAGGCTGCGCGAGAGCAGCGCGCCCCACTTGATGTATCGGTTGCAGGCGATGCAGGGATTGGGGGTCCTGCCATGCTGGTAGCTGTCATTGAAGTAGTCGATGACCTTCTCCCGGAATTCGTCGCGGAAATTCATGACGTAGTGCGGGATGCCGATGGCCTGTGCAGCGCGCCTCGCGTCGTCGACGGCTGACAGGCCGCAGCACCCGCCGTTGTCCTCCATGACGGCCTGTTCCTCACTCTGCCAGATCTGCATGGTGACGCCGATGACGTCAAATCCCTTCTGCTTCAGAAGCCACGCGGCGACAGACGAGTCCACGCCTCCGCTCATGCCGACAACAACTTTCTCCATCCTCACATTCCTTTCCGGATACTGGTCAGATGATTCTACCATCTATTCTATACTTTTTCAATAGGAATTAGAGACTTTAGCGCCGCCCAGATCTCGGCCGCATGCTCCCGGTAGCGCCCCTGCTCAGAAGCCACGAATTCATCCGACTCCACACAGACCTTGAAATCCTCCGCCGAGAGCAGCCGCCACGCAATCGTCTCCCCTTCCTGAAGCCGGATCCTGGGCTTCTCGTCCGGCAGGCACGTGGCAAATGCGTTGTAGATGCAGTGCCTGCCGTCATCCACATGCGTGTAGGCGCGGATCATCTGCTGGGGCGTGCGGGAGATCCCCGTCTCTTCCTCAAGCTCCCGGACCGCCCCCTCCAGCGGCGTCTCACCGCGCAGAACCGATCCGCCCGTCACCTCCCAGTGATACGGATACGTCTTCACCGGAGCGCGCTGCGTCACCAGGATCCGGCCCGAGGGCGTCTCCGTGTAGATTATGACAACCCGGTGATAGATTCCGGGGTCAAGTGACTTGGCCATGATCCGGGCGAGCGGAAACCCCAGGTGGTTGCCGTCGCGGTCCAGCGCGTCCCAGCTCTCCGAGTTGTAGCGCCCCACTCTCTCGTCGCGGATGACACCGCTGTAATTTCTCCCATAGGCAAAGCCGTACAGAGCGCCGTCTGCGCCGCGGTAGCTGTTCATGTCAAAGGGCACATCCGCAAAGTGCCCGCCGATCTCCTTCTCGTCGGCCGGAAACTGGAACGGAAGCAGTCCCGACGGCTCTTGCCGCCCGGTCAGAACATCAAAGATGTCGCGGCTCTTCGCGCCGCAGTCCGCCAGAAGAATATCGGCGTACGGCTCTACATCCTGCAGCAGCATAGGCTGATGGCAGGCGAGGATCACGGCGAGCGGCTTGCTGCTCTTCTTAGCCGTCTGCAGCCGTTTCACGTCCTCCGGGAGCGGATAGACTCCATGCGCGCGAACTGTCACGATGTTCACGTCGCACAGCCTCGTGAGAGGAAGCAGATGCTTCATGTCCTTCAGGAGCACGATGCTGCCCCGGCGCATGTCGCCGGCAAGGCTCATGTACGCAGTGTCAGACGCCAGCTGCCGCATCCGCTCAAAATCCGCGTACGGATCTTCATAGATTCCTCGCGCGAACATACAGGAAAACACCCGCAGCGCCGACTCCCGGACAAGCCGCGCGGCACTTCCCGGGCCTTCCTGCCCGTCCACGGTGCGGATGATATCCGCAAAGAGCCGCTGCCCCGCAGGGGCAGCGGCAAAAAGGTCGGCTCCCTCCATGAGCGCCTGCGCGAAAGCCTTCCCGTCCGAGTCAAAGCGGTTTCTCCAGTTCAGCCAGTCCAGCATGATGATCCCTTTGTAGGAGTAGACCTCCCGCAGGATCCCGACTTCGGTTCTGGCAAGCACCGCGTCCGCCCTGCCGCCGCTTCTCAGCTTCCAGGCACCCTCCACAAAAGGCTTCAGATGCAGTCCCGCCGAGTGCCCGGTGCAGCGGCGCCCCTCATACGAGAAGATGTTTCCGGAAGAAAAGCCCGGCCACACGCCCGTGACACAGCTGACACCGCTGAATGCGGTCTGTGGTCGGGTCGTGTCTTCGCGCTGCTCTCCCCGGTCTTTCGGACTTGCGCATTCAGCCTGGAATCCTTCAATGGCCGCACGGAGTGCATCGGTGACCAGCTGCGCACTCGTCCCGAATGTCTCCGGAAATATGCTCCACCGCGGGTCCGTGGCGATGGAAGCTCTGGGGCCGACCAGTCCCGAGATGCCAGCCGCCCTCAGAATCTCTCCCGCCCTGTACGTCAAGGTACGGATGGCGTCCGGGGCAAACTGAGCCGCCGAGCCGAGCGGACCCGGAAGCTGGCCGTTCCTGAGAGGGCCCGGGCTGCAGAAGCGAAGCGGAATTCCAAGGTCCTTTCGCTCCGCCGCATGCTGGAGGGCGTTGCGCCGCGCGCAGGCCTCCTCCGTGAGATAGTCACCGGTCACAAGATTCACGTGGCTGACGCCGCACACGCTGCCACTGTGCTCGAATCCGATGATGAGCATCGGAAGGATCTGCTCCGTGCGCATCCGACTGACCAGATCCTCTGCCCGCTGCCCGGGGCTCAGGCGCCAGTCCATATACGGGAGAAACCGGTCCGATTCCCCCGCCATGCGGAACACCTGCCCTTCCTCCACGTGCACTCTGTCCTCCGCAGACGTGATCACCGGTCCGCCTTCATTCTCATACCGCACATATCCGCTGCCAATTGCCCGCCTCACATCACACCTCCCAGGAAGCGCCGGAAGACCCGAAAAAAGCTGCACACCCGGTCGCCCCGGATGCGCAGCCCCTCACACTGTCAGAAAGCCCCGATCAAAGATTCGCCTTCATGAATGCATCAAGCGCCTGCGCGGCAGCATCCTCATCTTCACCCTCGACGGTGAATGTAACGGTGTCGCCCTGCTTTGCCTGAAGGCCCATCACGCCGAAGATCCTCTTCGCGTCTGCCGACTTGCCGGCCTTGCTGATCTTCACGGACGATTTGAACTTAGCCGCTTCCTTGACAAGCAGGCCTGCCGGTCTTGCGTGAATGCCGAGCGGATCTGTCAGTACATACCCGAATTCCTTCATAACTTCTCTTCCTCCTTGAACACTTCCGGTTCAAAAAATCTGTATCAAGTATATCAGAAATCCCGGTGCATGACTACAGCCACCGGTCCGCAGGGGCCGCTCAGAAAGAGACGCACATCTGGAACAGCTCCTGCGCACCGCGGCAGGCAAGCAGCTTCTCCGGGCCGCCCGGTGCGCCGACAAGCCCCGCCACCAGGGCAAGCATCTGCAGATGAGCGTCCGCCGCATCCGGCGGCGTGGCCAGCAAGAATATAATCCGCACCGGCAGCCCGTCCGCGGCTCCGTAGTCAATCCCGGGGGTGAGCGTCATCAGCGCCATGCACGGCCTTTTCACGGCGGCCGAGCGCCCGTGGGGCACCGCCACCCCCTGCCCCAGCGCTGTCGGTTCCTCTTCTTCCCGGGTCAGAACCGAGAGCAGAAATTCGCTCTTCGAGTATATGAGCCCCGCGTCTGCGAGCATTCCGGTCAGGCGCCGCAGCGCCTCAAACCTGGACTGACAGGAAGCCTGAAGCGATATGCAGTTCACAGACAGCACATCCGAGAGTCTCACAGGCCATCCTTCCTCACAGAATCCTCACAGCAGCTCAATATCCATCACGCTGCGCCTGCACTTCCTGCCGCTCCTGTCCTTCTCAAACAGGAAAATCCGGAAATCCAGCGTGTCATCCGGCAGCATGGCAAAGGGCTGCTCCTCATACGCCGTTATCTCAATATCACCTTTGTTAAAAACAGGATACGTGCCGGAAAAGCCTTTTTCAAGAAGCTTGTCCGCCACTTCCTGACGTCTGGCATCCACATCCTGCTGAGCAGTCTCTTCATACGTGCGGACCGGATACTCCCCGCCGGCGTCCGCTATTTTTTTCTCCAGAAGCTCCAGGATCTTCTCCTGCTTCGGCATCCGCCACGACAGGAATTTCCGGCGAAGCGTCCCCGGTTTCCTGGCGTATTTCCTCACTTCCTTCGCGAAGAACGGGCAGCCCGCCTCCTCTGCCAGGACTGCCATCGCCTCAGCGCCCTCCGGGGCTTCTCTGTAGTAATCCTGCATGCTGTCCTGAATCGGCGAGATATCCATCAGCGGCCCGAAGGTCACCAGCGCCATCAGATCTGCCTCCTTCTGACTGCACGCCAGGCCGCCCAGATAGTACCCCTTGTCCGCGATGACGCCGAGCGCGTTCGTGACGCGCCGCCAGTGCTCAAGACCGCCGCGCCAGACATGCGCGATCCGCGAATAGTCGTAGCCCTCCGTCGCCCGCGCGGCGATCGAGAACCACGCCGTGCACACGTGCCCGTCCGGGTAGTGCAGGATCAGCCCGCGCCGCTGCCCGTCGACAGCCGTCTCAGCCTTCGTCCCCGCCGGCGCGCTTCCCATGAGATCGCCCGTCAGCGTGCACTCGTGGAGAACAATCACGCTCTCCACCGCGTCATTCATGATGTACGGAATCATGAGGCTCCCGTCCTTCACGGAAAATGTTGCCTCGCCATTGTTCAGAAGTTCGTCCACCTGATTCAGCAGTTTTTTATCGCTCAGAAACTGTTCCATTGTTGTACCGTACTCCTCAAATTCTCTTTCCCATCTCATCCGGCGCCACGCCGCGGATATTCTCCTCGCGGATCGTCGCGATCAGCTGGCGGCGGAACGCCCGGCATCCCTTTTCATTCCAGTACTTGCGGCGATCCACCTTGATGACTTCAAAGGAGGCGTTCTGGATATCCTCCTTGTAACTTGTCTGATACCGGCCGTCCGGGAAGATGATCGTGATGGAATCCTGATACCGGCCGGGATCCAGGTCGTAGCGCTTTGCAAAGGCGCCGGCTGTCTCCTCGTCGGTGATCTGCTTCACGTGCGTGTAGTAGCCAACCAGATACGCGAAATAGTCCATGTCGAACTCGTCCGCCCACGCCCCGTCTTTCGCGATAAAAACGACCACCGGAAAGGTGCGGTGCGGATCCGCAAGAAGGCTCAGGAAGTCGCCGGCCGATTCCCGTCCGACCCGCCGCACGCTCTCCCGCATGCGCTCTCCGTCGATGAGCCCGATGTTATCTGCGATCTCTCCATAAAAATTAGGCCTCGAGAACAGAATATTCTCCGGGTCCCGGTAATTCTCCTCCGGCTCCGCATATTCGTTGTTCACCCGAAAGAGGAGCCTTCCGTCCGACCCGCGGGTGATGGACGCCGTGGAAATCCAGGTCCGGTTCGGGATGCGCGTATCCAGATGCGTCGTGATCTCCTGAAAGGAGTATGTCTGCGGGCGATAAGTCACCTCCACCTGGTATCCCGGCCGCATTCCGTAAAAACAGCCGGTTTCCTCCGGAAGATCCGGAAAGACCTCGCCGAAGCGCGAGTGAACCCACGAATAGATGAAGTCACAGGCTTTGCGGAAGGCATCCTGCGGCGGGATGTTGGCCGTGTTGAGATACGCCTGTGCCTGAAACACCTTGTAACGCCCCAGCGGCCTGAAAGGCTCGAACTTGTGGCGTCTGACGACGGCAGGCCTGGTCTGCCGGCCCCTGACCGCCTCAATCGCGCGGTACAGGTTCTCGTTCCTCGGGCCAATGTCGTTGACCACTTCGACGATCCTGTCCAGCGTCAGCGGTGAAGTATCAGGCGACATGTCATTCCACAGCTCCCGGATGGCCGGAAAGCGCGGAAACTTATAGAAGATCTTGGCCAGGTCCTGATCCTGCGCGAAACACTGCGCAATCTCGGGCGAAAGCCTGTCCGACGTGAAGGTCAGGCGGTAGTGACAGCGAAGCATGTTGTCCCAGTGCCCGTTCTTGTAGTGCCTGTGGCCCAGATCCTCCATCACGCTCACGATCGTGTCGTCGCACAGTTCAAAGGTAGCCAGGATTGAATTCATCTTGCGGGCAAGTCCCTCGGAATCCTCACCCACGAATGCCGTTCCCTTGTACCGCATGTCGTGCTCGATCTCGTGCCACCCCTCAAATGCGTTGGTGCGCACCTGGATCTCGAATGTGTCGTCGATGTAGTCCTGCAGCACGGGATTCTCGATGCTCTTCCACAGGTAGGAAGGCATGCGGAACACGCCGTTGATCTTCATGGCGCGGAATTCATAGTCGTTGTTCTCGGATGTCTCCCACTCGCCGGGTTCGGAAAAAAGCGTGTCGAGAAGATTCATGCAGATGCGCATGTCATCGGAATAGTACAGAATAATCCGCAGGCCCACAAGGTCCTGCAGCTTGCGGTGCTCATTCTCCGAGCCGTCCACGCCGTACTGTTTCATGCGCATCTTGTCCACCATGGAGTCCACGGCTTTGACGCGGTGCGCGATGCGGAAGTACATGCCGCTTTTCTTCAGTTTTTCTTCAATAATATCAACCAGATCCTCGACGACGATGTCGGGGACATGGATTTTTTCTACATTCTCTCTTGTGAAAAGAGCCTCTTCTTCTTCAAGGGTCATTGCGGTCGGCTTTCATATTCAGATCGTCAGCAGCATCACGACGGCGATGAGTGCGAACGCGCCGCCTGCGGCGGCCAGAATAAGCCCGGCGGAGGACACGTATGCCGTGTCGCCCGCGTAGTTAGTCTGCGGTTTCTTCGGATTGTAGTGCACGACGACCGGCTTGTTCAGCGGATAGTCGGTCCTGGTAGCAGCTGCATCCCGCAGTTCCGCGTAAAAACGGCTGCCGGCAACCGAAAAGCGCACGATGGGCGTGAGCATTCCGTTCTTTGTCTTGTAGCCGTCCACCTCTCCGTTCGCTTCCTTCTCACAGGAAGCCGCCTTTTTCTTTGCACTGCGGTACATCAGCAGGCCGAGTATGATCATGATGACTGCCGGAATAAAGAGCATTCCCAGCATCGAACCGGTATTTGAATCCATTTTGTATGCTCCCAAAAACTCTGCCGCAGGATCCGTACCTGCGGTCTTTACTCATCTTAACAATATAATTCAAGTCTTGCAACCGCCCGCGCCCCGGAAAATTTCCCCATGAAAGAGCAGACCGATTGAATTCCCCTGACAGATTCTGTATTATGGAGCCGTATTATTTTTTGTCTTTTCAAAGGAGCGTCTCCATGAAGAGGATCACCGTCCGTCTCAAAAAATCCATTGCCGCCGCAGCACTCGTCTCAGCCTGTGTCCTCATGACCGGCTGCTATGACGCGCCATCCATCACTGGCACCTGGAACGGCACGGACGCAGACGGAACGCCCATCTCCTACACATTTAACGAGGACGGGACCGGGAGCTGTACTGACGGGGACGACACCGTCAGCCTGCAGTACAAGAACGACACAGACAATCAGGTCATCTGGATCAAGGCAGCCGTCACCGGCCAGAACACGGAGATCAAACTGGTCTACGAAGTAAAAAAAGGCAACCTGATCCTGACCGGCGAGGGCGCCTCGACCACCTTTCACAGAGAGTCATAACGTGTCTGCCTGATCACGGGCAAAAGCCGCTTGCCCTGCGGCGGCGCACTTATACAGCAAAGGGGGAGCGCGGAATATTCCGTGCTCCCCCTTTTATTGATTCGTCCCGGCCGGATCTCAGTACTCGATGCGCGCGGTCTCGCGGAGAATGACAGCCGCGTAGGCAGCCTCCGGCGAGAAGTCCGAGAGCACGGTCACCGGAAGCCCGTCGGCCGCTGTCTCCGATGCGTAGCGGGCCGTCTTGGCATCCGGGCCGCCGGCGAGATACACCGGAACCCCGGCTTTGCCGCACATGCGCGCGAAGAACTGCAGAGCCGTTCCGTCTCCCTTTGTGCAGAAGGTACCGCTGTGATAGGTGTAGATGACCACCGCCTTCGTGCTGCGTGTGAGCGCGAAATTGTGATAATTCAGCCCCACATATGGGCGGATCATCATGACTTCGCCGTCAAAGGTCAGGTCATGCTCAAAGAACGCGGCCCGCATGTAGTCCGGAATGATCGGCAGGCAGTGGTCCTGATGCTTCGGGTTGCGCACAAATACGCCGTCCCGGATGGTCCCGAAGGACTCGCCGCCGAAAGCCGTGAAGTTGCCCTTCACGCCGTCCGCCTCCATGAGCTCCTCGCCCTTGAACAGCTGGGACTCTTTGTTGTCGTTGGTCGCGACAGCGAAGATGCCCGGGAAGGATTCCGGCGAGTTGATGTAGTCGACCGCCGCGCGGAAGTTCGTCACGGCGTTGGAATTTTTCTC
The DNA here is from genome assembly GCA_002394965.1 of Lachnospira sp. UBA4285. Taxonomy (GTDB): domain Bacteria; phylum Bacillota; class Clostridia; order Lachnospirales; family Lachnospiraceae; genus UBA4285. The sequence continues at coordinate 18,682 of DGVL01000081.1, read as the reverse complement.
GCCCACCGGGGCATTGGCCGAGATGAACACGACCGGGCAGGGAAGAAGACCGTAGAGCAGCTCGCCGAACAGCGCCGCCGAATAGGACATCGTGTCCGATCCGTGGGTGATGATGCAGCCCTTGTACTTCTTCAGATCGGCTGTGTGAAGTGTCTTGAGCAGCACTTCCCACTCGTGCAGCGTGAAGTTTTCACTGAGAACGGTAAAGGGACGAATCACTTCAAATTCATCATTTCGCCCGGTTTCTTTTTTATACGCCCCGATGACAGCCGCCGAAGTGGTCTTGTCCGTGTCAATGATGTGATCGTGAACGGCGCTCCCGATGGTTCCGCCCGTCAGGATCACGAGGATCTTCGTGCTTTTTTTCTTCCGGGCGTGTCCGGGCGTGGTTCTGGGGGCAGGAGCCGTCTCCTGTACAGAGCCCTCTTTCTCCGCCTTCACCGGCTTCGTGCCGTCAACCGACTTCGCTGCTGTCTGTGCTTTCATTTCGTACCTCCGGAAGAGCATATTTCTGTTCCAGTATTAGGAATTCCTTGCGGAACGCCGCGTTGTCCGCGCGCTTCACGCTGTTTAAGTAGGCGTGGGTGTCGTATCCGTCATTTCTCGTGCGGATCAGTGTGACCGCGATGTTGGAGCAGTGGTCCGCCACGCGCTCAAAGTTCGAGGTCAGGTCCGACACCACAAAGCTCATGCCCATGTTGCATCTGCCCTCTGTCAGGCGCTGCACATGCCGCTGCTTGATCTGATCGCTCAGCTCGTCGATCACTTCCTCCAGCGGTTCCACGCGCCTTGCCTTTTCCACATCCCCGTCGGCGAATGCATCAAACGTCAGGTCGACAATGTCGCTCACCGCGCGGATCATCGTGCGCATCTCCGCCCTGGCCGGCGCCGAGAAGGATACCCGTTTCTCGTACATCTCCCGCGCATAATCCATGATGTTGCAGGCGTGATCGGAGATCCTCTCGAAATTCCCCACCGAGTGCAGCAGCATCGTGAGCGTCTCCGACTCCCTGTCGGTAAGGTCTCGCGCGGAGATCTTCATCAGATACGTTCCGACCTTGTCTTCGTAGGTGTCCACGCGGTTTTCGATGTCGCTGATTTCCTGCGCCGTCTGCTGTGAATAGTTCCAGATGAGATCGAGGCTCATGAACAGAGCCTTTCGGGAGAGCTCCGCCATCCGGTTCACCTCAAGCCGGCTGTGCTCCAGTGCCAGCCCCGGCTGTGACAGGAATCTCGCGTCCAGAATCTTGAACTCGTCTGTCGCCTGCTCGGCAGTGCCATCACCGTGGTCCGGCACAGTGAGCGTTGCCAGCTTCACCAGGAACTTCCGGTTCGGCAGCAGCACCGCCGTCGTGATCAGATTGAAGAGCGAGTGGATCACCGCAATGCCCGTCATGGATGCATTGGCATTCAGGAAGGCGAAGGGGTGCAGGGCATTGATCGCATAAAAGATGATCATGAACGCGACCGTTCCGATCACATTGAAATACAAGTGGACAAATGCGGCCCGTCTGGCATTTTTATTGGTTCCCACCGAAGAGAACAGCGCCGTCGTGCAGGACCCGATGTTCTGCCCCATTATCATAGGAAGAACCGCTCCGTACGGGACGCTTCCGGTCACGGAGAGCGCCTGCAGGATGCCGATGGACGCCGAAGAACTCTGCAGCGCCGTGGTGATGAGAATCCCGACAAGCATCCCCATGAACGGGTTGGTGAATGTCGTCATCAGACTCACAAACTGCGGAACTTCCTTCAGCGGCTCCAGGGCCACTGACATCGTGTCCATGCCGATCATAAGAAAACCAAACCCGGCAAGGACCTTGCCGATTTCATGCAGAGAGTCTTTGTTCAGGAAGACGATCATGATCGTCCCGGCAAGCGCCAGCACCGGCGCAAAGGACGATGGCTTCAGGAGCGTCACCAGCAGACTGTCCGACTCGATTCCGGTCAGCGACAGGATCCAGGATGTGGCCGTGGTGCCGATGTTGGCGCCCATGATTATGCACGCCGCCTGCTCCAGCTTCATGATGCCGGAGTTGACGAAACCGACAACCATGACGGTCGTCGCACCGGACGACTGGATCACTGCCGTGACGCCCGCCCCCAGAAGCACTGCCTTGAGCGGATTACTTGTCAGTCTCTCCAGTATCGCCGTCAGGTTGCTTCCGGCAGCTTTCGCCAGTCCGTCCGCCATGATATGCATGCCGTAGAGGAACAGTCCGATTGCGCCGAGCAGAGAAAGTATATTAAGCAATGACATAAAATTTTATCCTCAGTGTTACTGCCTGGAGAGCGCCGTCAGAATGTCTGCCTTTGCCGCGCTCACGGATCCCTGGACCATCTCCGGCTTTCCGCCGCCGCGTGCCTTGAAGCTCTCCCGCAGCACCTGATTGGGTATGCGGCTGTCCTGATCCGATGATCCGATGATGTACTTGTAGCCGCCTTCATCACTGCCCACAAAGACGCCGGCGTACCCGCTGCACTTTTCGACCAGCAGATTCACGAAATCTCTCTGTGCCTTCGTGTCAAGCTCTTCCTCGAAGAACCAGGCGTTCTTCTGTCCCTCCGGGACCTCCTCTGCCCTGCGGCGAACCGCCTGAATCTGGAAATCCGCCAGCCTGCCCTTCAGAGCGAACACATCATCCTGCACCTTCTTCACCGCCGGGGCGATCTCCTCCGGCTTCACGGAGAGTTCTTTGGCCGTCTCCTGGGCTGCGTCCCAGACATCCTGTACCGCCGAGAGCGCCCGGCTTCCGCTGGCGATTGTCAGGCGGATGCCGCCCTTGTAATTCTCTGCCTTCAGAATTTTGATTAGGCCGATCTCGCCGGCGCGGGCGACATGCGGCGCGCAGCAGGCGCAGAGATCATATCCCTTCACCTCGACGAGGCGCACAGGCCCGTCGATCTGAATCTTGCTGCGGTAATCGAGCGCCGCCAGCACTTCCTTCTCCGGATAGGAGCAGATAACCTCCACATTCTCGTAAACCGCGCGGTTGGCTTCCTGCTCGATTTTCTTAAGACCCTCCGGGCTGATCACGCCGTCCATGTCCATCGTGACGATGTCCGGGCTGAGATGAAACCCTACATTATTGTAACCGTAATATTTATGAATCAGTCCGGAGAGAATGTGCTCGCCGGTGTGATTCTGCATGTTCGAAAAGCGCTGCGGCCAGTCAATGACGCCCTTCACACGGCTGCCTGTCTCCAGCGCCCTGTCTGTGTAGTGCGTGATCACCTGGTTCTTATCAATGCTCACGTAGAATACGTCCGCCGCGCCGAGCTTTCCGGTGTCCGGGCTCTGTCCGCCCTCCTCCGGGAAGAACAGCGTCTGGTCAAGGACCACGGCGAATGCGTCACGGCCGTCTTTTTTCACCGGATCGCAGGAGAGAACCTCCGCCTGAAACTCTTTCCCGTACGGCTGATCATCGTATAATTTGATAGTAGACATCCTATAAAATCCTTTCTTCCTTGCATTCCAGAACTGGAATCTAAACAAATATACCACAGAACGCCGCTTTTTAGCACCCATATTTAGTGCACATTGCGATTGACAAGGCGCGGGAAAACCCTTTATTATCACGATACCGCCTTAAACGCGGCAAAAAGGCGGTTTGATACGTATCGGCGGGCCGGATGCCCGCCAGTTGGACGACCCGAAAGGAGTCATTACTATGACAGAAGAAACCGTATTGAATTATACAGTCACTTTACACGATGCAAAGCAGGCCGTGAAATTCGTTGAGATCGTAAACAGTCTCAGCGGCCACTACGATCTGCGCGCCGGCAATTACAACTTCGACGCCAAGTCTCTTCTTGGCGTTCTGAGCATGGATCCAAGCCGCACCATGATGCTCACGGCCACAGGCGCCAACCGGAAGCAGACCGAAGCGGCCCTGTCCGATTTCATCCTCACGGAGATCCACCAGTCGGCCTGAAGGCCGCTTTCGCGCAGCCCCGTGTACGATTATGCCGCGGCTCTTCCGGTAATTCTCCGGAAGGGCCGCGGCATTTTCATCCCGTGATTGACTCAGCATTGCAAAAAGAATACAATGTAACATATTTGTAATAATCATGCCAGGGCACGACTGTCTCTCGACGTGTCCTGGTTTCGTACGGGGGAATACACAACATGAAGAACAACCGCCCTGACGATAACGGGATGCACTCCGAGAACGGGTATAATATACGCCGTGATTCTCTGACGCCGAGGCAGAAGCGCCTGATTCTGCAGCGCCGGAAGCGGCGCCGTCTCTCAAAACGGATCGGAATCATCCTCTGCTGTATCGAGATCGCACTTTTTGCGCTCGCCATGGTCACGGTATACCGCCTTGGCGTCGTGCCGGCCCGGTATCTGCTTGCCGCCGGCGGCGTCATCGCAGCCATCTCGGTTTTCGCGCTGGTGAGCCAGTTCGCGAAGCACAAGCTGCCCGGCAAGATCATCGCCGTTGTCCTCGCATTTATGAGCGGCTTCGTGACATTCTACGCCACGGTGACCATGGATGCCCTTTCAAACATCACGGGCGCCAACACAGAGGAGTACCAGTACTCAGTGGTGGTCGCGGCTGGTGACAGTGCCCAGGCGATGGGGGATGTGGCGGACTACTCCTTTGAATATGTGTCCGGCATGGACTCCTCGAATCTTGACAAGCTGCTCACGATGATTGAAAAAGACACGAAGTCAGACCCTGCTTCCAGGGAAATCAGCGACTGGCAGACAGCCGTGGGCGACCTCACGACCGGATCCGGCGTCGCGCTCATTGTGCCGGAGAGCATCCGCGAATCCATCTCCACAATCATGTCGACTTTCAGCAGTGACACAAAAGTCCTCAAGACCTACACCATCCGGGAGACACTGACAGAGGGCGCCGGAAGCGCCACTAACAAGGTCGATGTTTCGATGGATCCATTTGCCCTGTATATTGCGGGCAATGACCAGGAGGGCGAGATCGGGACGACCGGCAACAACGACGTGAACCTGGTCGTCGTGGTCAACCCGAAGACCCGTCAGATCCTGATCGTCTCCACGCCGCGCGACTCATATGTCCCGATCGTGTCGGACAGCGGAAAGGTGATGGACCGCGACAAGCTCACGCACGCCGGCGACTACGGCGTCGGCTACTCGATGGCCACGCTGGAGCACCTGTATGATGTCGATCTGGACTACTATTTCCGTCTGAACTTCACGGGGTGTGCCGGCATCGTGGACGCCATCGCGCCGATCACGGTTCACTCCGACGTGGACTTCACCACGACGCCGGACACATATCCGGAGCCGCTGACATTCCACGCGGGCGACAATCTCATCGAGAGCGGTGACTACGCCCTCGCCTTCTGCCGCGAGCGCCACGCATTCCCGCTGGGCGACATCCAGCGCGGCAAGGATCAGATGTATGTCCTCACAGGGATCATCGACCGCGTGTCATCACCTGCCATTCTGACCCGCTACACCTCCCTGATGGAAAGCATCAAGGATCTGTTCAACACCAGCATGCCGCAGAGCAGCTTCAGCAAACTGGTGAACATGACCCTCCAGGATCCGACCTGGAATGTGCAGACATACTCCACGATGTATGATTCCTTCACGAAGGCCTACTCGCCGCTGCTCACCGCTGACGTGGACATGACGATTCTGGACGAGACGTCGGTGCAGATCGTCAAGGAGCTCATCGACAAGACAGAGGCAGGCGATGTATTCGACGTAAACACATATGCGGCGCAGCGCTACACGACGCTTGGCGGCGCACACCCGGACCGCGCGGCTGACGCCCTGTCCGGCGACACAGACAGCAGCACCGCAGCACAGACGACAAGTGCCGCCGCGGGCTGAGGGACGAACAGCAGAAAATGCAGGGCAGCTTCCTTATTGCAAGATGGGATGGCTGCCTTTTTCTTTGTTCACAGAATGATTGTATTTTCTTATAATGATATTGCAGATTTGCGTGACAAGGAGGATACATGTTTACTCTCAACCGACAACTTGCAATCCGGGTTCCCGGGGAATGTGACGGCAAGCCGGTCCGGCACGCCGTGAAGACACTGAAGCGGGATCTTGGCAGCGTGTTCTCAGAGACGGACGCCGCCGGCGGTGATCTCATTCTGCAGATGGATGACGCTCTCGCAGACGAGGCGTATGAAGTGTGCGTGAGCGATGATGCGATCACACTGCGCGCCTCTTCCCAGCTCGGCTTCGTGTACGGGATCTTAGCCGTGAGCCGGGAGTTTCTCGGCGTTCTGCCGTTCTGGTTTTTTATGGACCAGACATTTACCAGGGTGGCGGAAAAGCAGATCCCCGCGGGCACGAGACTCACAAGCCCGTCATACGCGGTGAAGTACCGCGGGTGGTTCGTGAATGACGAGGTGCTGCTGGACCACTGGAGCGTTGACCGCGACCCCGACAAGCCTTTTGAGCTGGCTTACGAGGCGCTGCTGCGGCTGGGCGGCAATATGGTCATCCCGGGCACGGGCGAAAACGGCCGGAAATACCGGCAGATGGCCTCCGATATGGGGCTTGTCATCACGCAGCACCACGCGGAGCCGCTGGGGGCGGAGATGTTCCTGCACGCCTGGCCGGATCTTGACCCCAGCTATGACAGGTACCCGGAGAAATTCCGGCAGCTCTGGCAGAACGCCATCGACGAGCAGAAGGGCATGCGGGTCCTCTGGAATCTCGGCTTCCGCGGGCAGGGCGACGTGCCGTTCTGGCACAACGACCCCCGCTACGCGACCCAGAAGTCGCGCGGGAAGCTGATCAGCGACATCATCCGCCTGCAGTACGACATGGTCCGCGCGTCCGATCCGAAGGCCGACTGCTGCGTCAACCTGTACGGAGAGGTCCTGGAGCTGTACCGCCAGGGATATCTGACCTTTCCGGACGACGTGATCAAAATCTGGGCGGACAATGGCTTCGGAGTCATGGTGTCCAGGCGGCAGGACAACCACAACCCGCGCATTCCGGCAATCCCCGGCGAAGGCGAGAAAGGACCGCACGGCATCTACTATCATGTGTCCTTCTACGATCTGCAGGCAGCCAACCACATAACGATGCTGCAGGTGCCCCCGGAACTGGTCAGGGAGCAGCTTGAGGAAACGCTCGCGCACGGCATGGGAAGCTTCTGGCTCATCAACTGCAGCAACATCCGGCCGCACGTGTACTATCTGGACTTCGTCGCCCGTCTGTGGCAGTCCGGCGACATAGATATTGAGAGACACGCGCAGGAGTACGCCGCGCAGTACTACGGGAAGGAAAACGCCTCCCGCGTCGCGTCCCTCATCCGGGATTATCATAAGAGCGCCGTCTCTTACGGGCCGCACGAAGACGATCTGGCGGGAGACCAGTTCGAGAACCACGTGGCCCGCTGCCTCATCTCGCAGTACCTCATCGACCCGGACAAGGCGTCGGAGAGCCTGCTCTGGTTTCGGAAGACGGACAGCCTGAAGGAGCAGATCCAGGCGTATGCCGATATCTACCGTGAAGGGCACCTGAAGTATCAGCGCCACTACAAGCACTGCGTCAAGGCCTGGGCGGAAATGAATGAGCCCGCGGACACGCTGCTCGCCGACACCATAATGCTCTGTGCCGCAATCCACATGCACTGTTCGACAGGCGCATGGCTCACGTGTGAGGCGCTCCGCGAGGCTTACGCGCACAACTGGCAGCGTGCCTTCTACAACGCCGGGCTTGCCCGCGAGCAGTACCTGGCCGCCGATCACGCGATGCGCTCCCGCGAGCACGGCAGATGGCACGGTTTCTACGCGAACGACTGCGAAGTGGACTGCAAGCAGAGCGCCTGGGTCCTGGCAGGACTCATGAGCTGGCTGCGCAACCGGGATGACGGCCCGCACTTCTACCAGTGGCAGCGCGATTTTCTGAATTCCGAGGAGGACGCGAAGATCCGTCTGATCCTCACAGCCGAGAATCACCGGACTGACGAGGAGATCTTCGCGCTGATGAAAGAGCGCTGGCAGGCGTGATGCGCCTGCCGCAGCAGCTGACTTGTACTTTCGGGGGAAAACGATAGCAAATGGCTGAAAAATTTGAAGTAAAGCTTTCTGACGGCACACCGATGAAAGGCTGGACGTGGCAGGTGAAAGAGCCGTGCGCCTGTTTCTGCCTCATCACCGGCATGAATGAGTACGCAAAGCGTTACGCGCGCCTGGCTGAATGGCTGAACGAAAGGAATATCTCGGTGTGGGTGCTGGACGCGCTCGGGCAGGGACTGAACGCGGAGTCTGTCGAAAAGCAGGAGATCTGGCCGGCAGACGGCTTTGAAAAAAACGTGGAAGGCATACACCAGATGAACAGCCTCGCCCGCAGGGCAGGTGTTCCCGTTGTCCTGATGGGGCATTCGATGGGATCTTTCCTCACCCAGCGTCTCATGCAGCGCTATCCGGACAGCGCCGACCGCTATATTCTGTGCGGCAGCAACGGCGGACAGGGCACACTGATGAAGATCGCGTATCGCATGGCAAGGCACCAGGTGAATGATGCCAACCGCGAACAGCCATGTCCGAAGCTCTCTTCTCTGGGACTCGGCGGCTACACCAGGGCCGTGAAGAACCGCCGCACCGATCTGGACTGGCTCTCTTACGACGAGGAGAATGTAGACCGCTACATCGCCGACCCCTGGTGCGGACACGAGAACACCGGCAGCTTCTGGCTGGAGTTCCTGAAAGGCATGGCAAGGCTCTGGGACGCGAAAGCAATGGCAGATGTCGCGAAGGACCGCCCCGTGCTCATCATCGCCGGCCAGGAGGACCCGGTCGGCCGCTGCGGAAAAGGCCCGAAATGGCTCACGGACAGATACCGGGCTCTGGGCGTAAAAAACGTGACCTTGAAGCTCTATCCGCACATGCGCCACGAGATCCACAATGAGAAGGGATATCTGGAAGTTTACGGGGATATCCTGAAATTCGTGATGAAAGAATAAGCGTCCGCGGCTGAAGACCGCCGGACGCAGCAGGAAAACTCCCCCGCGAAAGGATTTCATTCCTCTCGCGGGGGAGTTCCGTTTTCTTTCATGACAAAGCGCAGGGCTCTCAGCCCGCATCTGAAGGGTCGGGAGCGATATCGGGCTTTTCTTTTGCCTCCCCGCTCTCCTTTCCGGCGGCCTCTTCTTCGGCCTTCAGCTGCTTCTCGCGCTGGGCGAAGGCCGCGATCAGCGACCTCTTGCCGTCAACCGTCAGCACGAAATTCTCAGCGACCGGATTGATGATAAGGCCGATCCTCGGATCCATCATGAGCGCATGCTTGATGTCACACGGCAGCGCCGCCCATTCCTTTGTCGGATAAACCCTCTGAAACTCGAACGGATCGGTGAAGAACGGCAGGAAATGCTGCTGCTTCTTGTCCGTGATGTGCGGGATCTGAATCTTTGCGCTGCGCGGAAGCGAGTGATAGGTCACCAAGCCGGTCAGCCTGTGTCCTTCGGCCCGCACCGGGAGAAGCAGGATCGCCTTGTCCAGCTGATCCAGCATCCGGACTTCGCGCAGTTTGACGTTCTGCTCATGCTGCTCGTACTTTACCGGCCAGCGGGCCTCGGAGAGCAGCGAGTTCAGAGCAAACCGCAGCGCCGGATTGGTCACCTTGAACGGCAGGCGGTTCAGTTCGTTCAGCCCCGGATCCTTCTCGATCTCGTCCCGGTCGAGCGTCACCTTGAACTGCCCGTTGTCGACCGTCACAAGATTCACGCCGGTGTAATACAGATACCGGAACAGACTCATCTTGTCCGGGAACGGCGAAGCAGCCTTTTCATAGCGCAGGATCGCCAGCTGGCGGAACTGCCTGCGGTAGAAATCCATCGCGTCCCGCGCAAACGACTCTTTTGAATAGATGTCGACCGCGCCCTGGTCCAGAAACGGCATGTTGGTCGTGCGGTCCATCATCACGAACAGCTCATCCGCCTCGCGCATCTTGCGGCAGAGCTCCTTCTCCAGCGCCGCTTCCTTGTTCTCGAAATCGTTGACCTCATTCTGCTCGTGGATCTGCCGGATCATGCGGATCATGAAGCAGAGCTCCTGAATGGTGAGCCTGCCGAGGGTGCTCTCGTCCAGGATCCCAGCCTTCAGGATCCCGGCCAGCTGCGCCGCCCGCTCCTCGCTCACGCGGTCCGGATTGTTGCGGCCGCGCTTCTGCTCGATGCGGTAGCACTTGTCGCCCGGCTTAAACGTCTCCGGCGCCGTGTTGTTCACGTAGATCGCGTAGGCATTCTGGTTCTCCCCGCCCTCTTCAAACGTGATCTTTGGCAGCGGATCACGGCCCAGACGCTCAAGGCCGGAAACCGGGAACGTCGCCCGCACGCCGTTGTTTGCGTCCGTCAGCACCAGACTGTCGCCAACCGAGATTGTCCCCATCTCAAGGAATCCGGACACAAGTGTCGCCGGCGTCCCGTCGTGATCCATGGAGAATGCGGTGTCCACCCTGAAAATCGCCGTCACGCCCAGGCGCTGCGAAGACTTCTGTGCGGACTGCGCGCCCGTGCTCTCCTGCGGCGCGGTGCCGCTGTTGCTGACCGCTTTGTCTGTTTCCGGTTCCGCAGGCTGTTTTTTCACAGATTCAGGAACTTCCGGTGCTTTCGCTTCAGGGGACTCCGGTTCCGGCTTCCCGGCGGTGTCATCCACTGCGCCGGTCTGCTTCCTGACAGGCTCTGACACTTCCCGGTCCGGCTTTCGTTCAGGCTCAGGAGCTTGCGCTTCCGGCTTTTCATCCGGCCTGGACGGCTCCGGTTCCCGCACCTGTGCAGCGCGGGCCTCTGGTTCCTCTTCCGGATCATGCCTTTTAACTCCGGTCTCCTGTTCTTCCTCCTGACCGGCCTTCTTTTTACGAAAATGGTCAAATAACCCCATTGGAAAACCTCCCAATCATCAGCTTGGAATATTATAGCATACGGCTCATGAAATTTGACCGTGTTAGCCATATAAAACTGCCACGAGTCCGGACGGTATGCTATAATGCTGGAAGAAATTCATTTTCAGAAAGGGAAAACAGATGGAAGAATATACCGGCTACCGCTATGACACACAGCTTCTAATCGACGGTGACGACCTGGACGAGGACGAGATCCGCGATTACTTCACGAAGAATTTCAAGGGCGACTGCCTGCTCGCCGTCGGCGGCGACGGCGACCCGATCAAGATTCACTTTCACACGGATGAGCCCTGGAAAGTGCTCGAATATTGCCGCAGTCTCGGCGAGATCTACGACATCGTCGTGGAAGACATGGTGAGACAGTCAAAGGGCCTGCACGGCTGATAATTTTAGATGTACAGACTTGCTTTCCGCCGGCTTTTTTGCGCCGTTCATCCCGCGCCAAAAGCCGGCGGAAAACGGTTTCAAGAGAAAGCGCACTCTTACCGCAATATTTTGTCCATCGGCCTGCCTTTCGCGAGCTCGTCGACCAGCTTGTCGAGCTGCCGCATCCTCTTCGCAAGCGGGTCTTCTATTGTCTCCACCTTTATGCCGCAGACAGATCCTTTTATCAGATCCGCGCGGGGATTAAACGCCGGGGCATCCGCGAGAAAATCGCCATATGGCATCTCCATATCGACATTCTTCATGTCCCATCCGGTCAGCCAGAGGATCACGCTGTCCACCTCTGCCCTGGTTCTCCCCTTTTTCATGGCTTTCGCCGCAAGAAGCGGATAAACTTCAGCCAGTTTCATATCATAGACACTTCTCCGTCCCATGCGTTTCCTCCTCCGCTTTCACTCCGATCAAGTCACAGCGGCCAGCTCCCGGTACCGAAAAAAAGAGCCGCTGCTTTTCTCCGCAGCGGCTCTTTTTTCCTGTATTATGCAGTTCTCCTGCCGCAAGCCATCTGCTTACTGCTTACTTCGCCGCCTCTTCCGGCTTCTCGAATGCAGCCAGTTCCGGATGCTCGCGGTGAAGCTTCGTGTAGTTCTCGTAGGTCGGCTTCTTGTGAGTCTCGCTCGCCCAGATTTCCGCCGCCATCGGCTTCCACTTCTGCGCGTAATCGTCGCACTTCTCACAGAGTTCCTCCACGGACTCCGGTGCCTCCTCGTTGGTCTGATGTGCGCCGGACTCCTTCACCATCTTGCGCAGCAGCTGCGGATTCTCGAGCATCGGGCACGGGCGGAGATGGTTGCGATTAAACGGCTGACCTTCGTGGTACTCCATGAACAGCGGGCTCTGCAGGATCTCCAGAACGCTCTTGTCGTGGATGTTGGCATTCGAGAAATGGATGAACACGCACGGCTCCGCGTCGCCGCTGGAATTGATATGGAAGTAGTTTCTTCCGCCGGCAATGCATCCGCCGACGTACTCGCCGTCGTTCTGGAAGTCCATCGGGTAGAACTGGATGTCGCTCTTGTTGCTGCGGATGTAGCGGATACGATCGATCATGTACTTTCTCTGCTCCGGTGTCGGCATCAGCGCCGGAACCGCATTCTGGCCCACCGGCATGTAGTGGAAGTAGAATCCAAACTTTGCGCCCTTCTCCTCGAGCAGATGGAAGAAATCATCGCTCGTGACAGCCTCAATATTCTTGCTGGTGTAGCAGATCGAGGTGCCAAAGAGGATTCCGTACTTCTTCAGCAGGTCCATCGCCTTCATGACTGCTGCATAGTGGCCCTCGCCGCGGCGCGCATCATTGGTGTCCGGTGTGCCCTCGATGGAGAGGAAGAACGTCATGTTGCCGAGACGAACCAGCTCCTTGCAGAGATCCTCGTCGATAAGCGTCGAGTTGGAGAATGCGGCAAAGTAGCAGTCATGATGCTTCTCGATAAGGCGAAGCACATCCTTCTTGCGCACCATCGGCTCACCGCCCGTCATCAGATACAGATAGACGCCCAGCTTCTTGCCCTCGGTGACAATCTTGTCCATGTCCTCGAATGTCAGATTGTTCTTGTGGCCGTATGTGCCGGACCAGCAGCCCACGCAGTGCATGTTGCAGGCGGAAGTCGGGTCAAACAGAATCAGCCACGGAATATTGCAGTTGTACTTCTCCCGGTTCTCGCGGATCGTCTTGGTCCCGCGCAGAAACGCCTCATAGCCGAGGTTCAGGAGCGTCATCTTTGCAAAGTTCGGATTGATCTCATCAATCGTCTTGTTGATGAATTTCATCCAGCGGTTGTCCGGGTCCTGAATGGCAGCCTTGACTTTCTCCACCTTCTCCGGTGTGAACGCCTTGCCGAAGAACTTCTGCGCAAGGCTGATCATGCTCATATATGTTTTGGTTCTGTCGTCGGAATTTTTAAGATTCTTGATAAGCCCGTCGATCATCACGCTCACAGCCTGTCTCTCGGCGGCGTGCTTGACTTCTGCAATTGATGGCATGTTATCCCCTCCGTATAGATTGATCATCAGATACTTTAACACAGCGGCTCACTTTTTGTCATTATACATATTCCCGGAATTGTCCTCAGCTGGAATATAAAAGTTTCCCTCTATGCAAATAAAATTGTATAATGAGGGTATACTTATTAAATCTATATTTTGCAATAAATGATCAATCTATCTGGTTTGTATCACAGTGAAAGGGGCATATGTCAAAAATCCCTCATTATCTTTTAATGCACTCTCCAGCTATTCTGCTTCTGAGCAGTTTTCTTATCCGTCATGTTTGTAACCTGCCGCTTCTGGCTGACATTTTTATACTCAGTTCCGGCGTAATGCTCATCATCAGCATTTTCTTTAATAATCACTACAGCCGGGATTGCTGACCAAATAAGCCGCCGCGCTCTTATGGCGCGGCGGCTTATCATATTATCTGATGTCTTTCTTACTTTGTATCTTTTCCCGCTTAGAACGTCCCGTTCAGGTAGTCGATGGCGTACGCGGCGTAAGTTTCCGCGGCGATCACGACGGCGTCCTCGTCAATGTCAAAGTGCGAGTCGTGGTGCGCGCAGGTGGTCTCTGCTTTTTCCGGATTTCTGGTTCCGACATACGCGTAGCATCCCGGTACTCGCAGGTTGTACTCGGCGAAATCATCTCCGCCAAGCGACGGCCTGCGGTCTGTGACGACGTTCTCCGGTCCGATGAGATGGCCCAGCGTAGCCTGAACCTCTTTTGTTGACTCCGGGTCGTTGATGAGCGGTGAGGTGTTGTCCTCAAACTTGATCTCGGCCTTGCCGCCGTATACGGCGGCGACTTTTTCGGCCAGATCCGTCAGCATGCCGCGCACCTTCTTACGGGTCTCCTGGCTGAACACGCGGATAGTGCCCTCGATGTCGGCCTTCTCTGCCACAACGTTGTAGGCGTTTCCGGCTGTGATCTTCCCGATACCAAGCAGCACATTCTCCATCGGGTCTGTGCGGCGGGTAACGAGTGCCTGCGCCGCCACGACGATCTGCGCCGCGATGTAGGCGGCGTCGACGCCAAGCTGCGGCGTTGACACGTGGACGCCTTTTCCGGTCACATGGATGTTGAACCAGTCCACAGAGGCGTTGTTGGGGCCGGGAACTGCGGCGACCTTGCCGACCGGAATGTCGGAGGCGGCGTGAAGGCCGAAGCTGCGGTCACACCCGTCGATATCGCCCTCGCCAACGATGATGTGGGCACCGTACCCGATCTCTTCACCCGGCTGGAAGGTGACGCGCACCGTGCCGCCGAAGCTGTCGCGGTTTCTCACGAGAAGCCGGCACGCCTCGATCAGCGCGGAGCAGTGCATGTCGTGGCCGCAGGCGTGCATGACGCCCTCGTTCTGCGACATGTAGGCGCACTCATGCATCTCCTGGACCGGCAGCGCGTCGATGTCCGCGCGAAGCACAATGGTCTTGTCGCCCGGGAGGTTTCCTTTTATTTCCGTCAGTACACCGGTCTTTGCAATCCGTTTTGTCGTCAGCCCGAGCTTGTGAAGTTCTTCCTCGATTTTTTCCTGTGTGTGGAACTCTTTTGCGGAGAGTTCCGGGTGCATGTGGAAGAACTCGCGAAGACCGACCGCGTAATCGCGGTCGGCCTCTGCCTGCTGACGAATTGTGTCATCCGTCAAACTCATATGATATTATTCCTTCTTTCCTGCAAGTGTCTTGAGTTCGTCAAGGCTTGTCGCTTTGTGCGAGTACAGGGAGAGCGGAGCCATCAGGGTGTCTCCGATAGACTCGATCGCGTATCCCTGCGTGCTCACCTCATTGGCAAGATATGCCTTGTGCTGGAACGAGTTCAGGTCGATCTCTCCGGAGTTCAGCGCCTCGTTCGGAAGATTGTACGCGTCAAACTCAACCAGCTCGATGTAGATGTTGGCGTTCTCGTCATCGAGCACCTTCTGAACCGCCTTCCAGTGATCGTTGGAAGATCCGCATACACCGACTTTGACGACGGTCTTGCCGCTCTTGTCAGACTGATATGCGTCGACCTCCGCGGTGTTGTCCTCCTGCTTGGAAGCGTCATAGGCGGAGAATGACGGGATAAATGCCTCGCTGTACTTCGCTACGATGTAGTCACCGACGTACTGGGTCTGGAACGCGTCAATAACCTTTTTGTAGGTCTCGTTGTCCTTGTCAGCCGAGCGTGCCACGATAACATTGACATATGGGTTCTCGGCGCTGCCGGTGTCCTGTTTCTCGACGATCAGTGCATCCTTGCTCGGAACAAGTCCCTGCGGGATCGCGTAGGTTCCGTTGATGACGCAGGCGCCATAGTCATCAAGTGTGGACGGAAGGGTGTTGGCCTGTGCCGGGACAACCTCGATGTTGTACAGATACTTGGTGATATCCTTCGTCTCCGGTGTGTAGCCGGCTGCCGGATCTACCTCGATGAGGCCTGCCGCCTCAAGAAGCTTGATGGCGCGTCCGCCGTTGGTCGCGTCGTCCGGGATTCCGATCTTAACAGCCGCTCCGCTTGCCTTTGCTGCAGCCTTGGTCGTCGCCGCCGCACTTGCCGAGCCGCCAGCCGCTGTGTTCGCGGTCGAACCGGTGCTTCCGCACCCTGCCAGAACGCCGGCTGAAAGAACTGCCGCTGCTGCTGCCGCTGCAAATCTGCTGAAATTCCTCATGTAATCCTCCCTTTCTTCCGGCCAGAATCAGGGCTGGCCGCCGCCCCTGCCCGTGTGAATCAGAGCGTTACCTTTTTTGCGAATATTTTCCGATTCGTCGTCTTCCTCGCCAGCAGGTTCCCGACTGTCTGCAGAACCGTGACGAAGATCAGAAGAATCACAACGCACACATTGACCACATCCTGGTGATGCAGGTTCTGGCCGTAGTTGATGGCGAAGCTTCCGATGCCGCCGGCGCCGACCGCGCCCGCCATTGTGGTGAGACCAACGATGCTGATCGATGTGATCGTGATCGCCCTCCAGAGATCCGGGACCGCCTCCGCCAGATATACCCGGAAGATGATGTCCGGAACCGAACAGCCCATCGCGCGGGCAGCCTCGATCTTTCCGGGATCGACACTTGCCAGAACCGACTCAACCTGTCTCGTGAAGAACGGTGTCGCGCCGAATACCAGCGGCACGATGGCGCCCGTCACGCCGATCGACGTCCCGACAAGAAGCCGCGTGAACGGGATCAGGAAGATCAGCAGGATGACAAATGGAATCGCCCGGAAGAAATTCGTGACAACCGTCACGATGTAGTAGACGACTTTGTTCGGTGCGATGCCGTCATTCTTCGTGACGATCAGCAGGATTCCGAAGATGAATCCGAAGATCAGCGTGAATATCCCGGAGATCAGGAACATCTGCAGCGTCGCGGCGATGGCCGCCTGCAGCTTGTCTGTGTACTGCATTACATTAGGCATCAATGTCTGCAGATTCATTGCTCTTCCTCCTTTCTCACATCGTCGTCTGCAACTTCCTCAACCCGCACGCCGCTGTCCTTGAGCTTTTTCACCGCGGCGGCTGTCTGCTCTTTCGTCCCCTTGATCATGACGATCATGCTTCCGAGCGGCTTTTCCTCGAGCAGATCGATATTGGCCAGAACGATGTTGACGCGGCATCCGGTCTCTTTTGCCGTCTCCGTGATGAGCGCCTCATCCGCACTCGGGCCGGCAAAGACGAGCCGCACCAGCACATCGCCGGCTTCTGTCTTCTGAACAAGAGGTGATCTTCCCGCAAAGAGCTTGTCGATCCGCTTGAGTCCGCTCGAGCTCTCGACGAAGCTTGTTGCGATGTCGGATGTCGGAAGATTGAACACGTCGTAGACATGGCCTGTCTCGACGATCTCACCATTCTCCATGACCGCGACCTCATTGCAGATTTCCTTGATGACGGCCATCTCATGTGTGATGAGAACAATCGTCAGTCCCAGCTTGCGGTTCAGCTCCTTCAGAAGCTTTAAAATCGACTCGGTGACATCCGGATCCAGCGCGCTGGTGGCCTCATCGGACAGCAGTATCTTCGGTTCATTCGCGAGCGCCCTCGCAATAGCAACTCTCTGTTTCTGTCCGCCGGAGAGCTCACTCGGGTACGAGTTAGCCTTCTCCGTCAGTCCTACCAGATTCAGCAGTTCGGCGACTTTGCTTCGGATCTCTTCCTTTGACTTGCCGCTTTTCTTAAGCGGAAAAGCGACGTTGTCAAACACCGTACTGCGGTCAAGCAGATTGAAGTGCTGAAAGATCATGCCGATGCCCTTGCGGAGCCTCTGCAGATCCTTTTCGGTCAGCGCCCGTTTCCCGCTCCCGTCTGCCGGCTCAAAGTCCGGCTTCTTCTTTCCCGGCTGCATCGTCACGGTACCGAAGCCGTCGATCGAAAGCGTGCCGCTCTCAGGCACCTCCAGCAGATTGATGCAGCGCACGAGTGTCGACTTACCGGCGCCCGAGTACCCGATCACCCCGTAGATCTCACCCTCCGCAATGGAAAGCGTCGCATTCTTCACCGCATGGACTGTCGCTTCCTTCGTGACAAATGTTTTGCTGATGTTTTTTAATTCAATCATATAAGAGTCGAACCTTTCTCATCCCTGCGGATGTTACCTATACTACCATTCCGGGTAACCCTTGGGAACTTTCAAAAAACAAGCACCCATTATAGTCTGTGCCTATATCACCCCGCTGTCCAAGGCGCTGCCACGGAAAGACTTCAGGCTGCGGCAGAGAAAAAGCCCTGCAGGCGGCGGGTTCCTGATGAACCCGGCCGGCCCGCAGGGCCCTGTCAAGTATATGACGATACAGTTATACTTTGAAATTACTCGATGATCTTCGCAACGGCACCGGAGCCAACGGTTCTGCCGCCCTCACGGATGGCGAAACGAAGTCCCTGCTCCATGGCAACCTTGTGAATCAGCTCAACAGTCATCTCAACGTTATCGCCAGGCATGCACATCTCTACGCCTTCCGGAAGGTTGATCACGCCGGTAACATCCGTTGTTCTGAAGTAGAACTGCGGTCTGTAGTTGTTGAAGAACGGTGTATGACGGCCGCCTTCGTCCTTGGTCAGTACGTAAACCTGAGCGGTGAACTTGTGGTGCGGAGTTACAGAACCCGGCTTTGCAAGTACCTGACCTCTCTCTACGCCGTCCTTGTCAACGCCGCGGAGAAGTACGCCGATGTTATCGCCCGGAATAGCCTCATCAAGGGTCTTGCGGAACATCTCGAGAGATGTAACGACAACCTTCTTGGTCTCATCGGTGATACCAACGATTTCAACTTCATCAGCAGGATGAAGAACACCACGCTCTACACGGCCGGTAGCAACCGTACCACGGCCGGAGATCGTCATAACGTCCTCGATGGGCATCAGGAAGGGCTTATCGGTGTCACGCTCAGGAGTCGGGATGTAGCTGTCAACAG
>DGVL01000006.1 GCA_002394965.1 Lachnospira sp. UBA4285 | reverse complement strand
TTGATCGTACAGACGTTCTTCAGGGTTTTTTTCATGCGCCCTGGCGGGATGGTTTGTTTCGGCGCCTTCTGAATAGATTTCAGAGGTGCCTTTTTTATCGTACGCTCTTTGTGCGTCCGGGTCCGGTGAAGGCAGCTTGAGGATTGCAGGAGGATTCATGAGGAAACGGAAAAGGGCGGCCGCATCTGCTGCGGCGGCGCTGATGGCGGCGGTACTTCTCACGGGGTGCGGTGCGTCCGGAGGGACGCAGACGACGGCGTCGGCGTCGGACATGGAGGCGGCGAAGCACGTCGCGGATCTGATCGACGCGATCTATGTGCAGGAGCGCACGGATGAGACGGACGCACAGTGCAGAGCGGCAAAAGACGCGTGGGACGCGCTGACGGACGCGCAGAAAGCGCTGGTGAAAGGCGAGAACGCAACGCCGGAGTACTTCGGGCTTGACACGGGCGACGCGGCGAAGGATGATCCGCTGAATGCGGACGGGATCGGCGAAAATGAGATCCTGGTCGTGAGTTTCGGGACATCCTACAATGACAGCCGGGCAGATGACATCGGCGGCATCGAGAAGGCGCTGCAGGCGGCGTATCCGGACTGGTCGGTCCGCCGCGCCTTCAGCTCGCAGATCATCATCAACCACATTGAGGCGCGCGACGGCGAGTCCATCGATAACATGGCGCAGGCGCTTGACCGCGCGGTGAATAACGGCGTCAGGAATCTTGTCGTGCAGCCGACACATCTGATGCACGGCGCGGAGTATGACGAGATTGTCGCCAGCCTGGACAGTTACCGGGAAGACTTTCAGACCGTGACCGTGGCGGAGCCGCTTCTGGGCGAGGTCGGCCAGAGCACAGGCACCGTCAACTCCGACAAGGAGACGGTGGCAAGGGCAGTTACCGCGCAGGCAGTGAAGACCGCCGGGGACGGCAGCCTGGCAGAGGCCGAAGCGGACGGGACCGCATTTGTCTTCATGGGACACGGGACGTCCCACACGGCGAGCATCACATATGACCAGATGCAGAGCCAGATGGAAAATCTGGGCTACGGCAACGTGTTTATCGGTACGGTTGAGGGTGAGCCTTCGGACACCGCCTGCGATGCGGTCATTGAAAAGGTGAGGAATGCCGGCTTCACGAAAGTCGTCCTTCGGCCGCTGATGGTGGTCGCGGGCGATCACGCCAACAACGACATGGCGGGCGATGATGCGGATTCCTGGAAGAGTCAGTTCACGGCGTCCGGCGCGTTTTCGTACGTGACCTGCCAGATCGCGGGGCTGGGCGAGATTCAGGAGATTCAGGACCTGTACGTCTCTCACACGAAGGATGCCATCGCTTCCATGGCAGAGGCCTTTTCTCCCGGCAGGGGTGCGGCGTCGCCCGATTCTCTTTCTGATGGCACCTACAGTGCCGCTTTTGGCACGGACAGTTCGATGTTTCATGTCAATGAGGCATGTGACGGACGCGGGACGCTCACGGTGAAGGACGGCGCGATGTCTCTTCACATCACGCTTCCGTCTGAGAGCATTGTTAATCTTTTCGCCGGTACGGCGGAAGACGCGCAGAAAGACGGCGCGGCGCTTCTTTTCCCGACGGTTGACACGGTGCAGTACGCCGACGGCTCTACGGAGGAAGTATACGGATACGATATCCCGGTGCCGGCACTTGCTGAGGAGTTTGATCTTGCGATCCTGGGGACAAAGGGGGTCTGGTACGATCACAAGGTGAGCGTGACCGACCCGCAGCCGGAGAGCGCTTCTTTCGGCGTGGCTTCCGGCGTGGTCACCGGTACATCTTCCGGCTCGTCCTCTGACGCTGGCTCCGGGGCGCTCTCAGACAGCAATGGACGCGACGCGTCCGGAAACGAGGCGACCGGGACAGCTCTGGTGACCCTCGAAGGCGGAAGCGGCAAGGCTGCCGTCGAAAGCCCGTGCAGCATCACCGAGGTGGACGGTCAGATCACACAGGCCGTGATCGTCTGGAACTCCGCGAACTACGACTATATGGTCGTTGACGGCACCAGGTATCTGAATGAGAATGAAGGCGGCAGCTCAACCTTCACGATTCCGGTCAGCGGCTATGACACCCCCATCGACGTGATTGCCGACACGACAGTCATGAGCAGACCGCACGAAATCGAGTACACCCTGATCTTCTCAAAGGAGTGACAGGAGGGACTTCCGCCGACGGGCAGCCAGCCGGGCTGGCAGGAAGCATCGGGGCAAGCCACATAACTTGCTTTCCGATGCGCGGCGGCGACCCGAAAATGAAAGGTGTCATCGGAATCTCTCTTGGAACTAGCTTTCCGATGCGCAGCGGTGACCCGAAAATAAGTGGACGGACAATTATGAAAATAGTGAAAAGAAGGCTTATTTCCTGCATCATTGCGTCAATGCTTCTGTTCTCCGGGTGCGGCAAGGTGGGCGCCGGAAGCAATGCGGGCGGCGAAAGCAATGCGAATGCGACCGCCGGAAGCGATTCGAATGCGGGCGCGGAGGTGCCGGAACTCTCCTATGCCACGATGTTTTCCGTATCGGACTACGAGGGATGCAGACTTGTTGACATCCGGGACGAAGGGCAGTTTCTGGTGGTGCCGGAGGGAAAAGAGGTTCCGGAGTCGGTGCCGGAGGGGGCTGTGGTGCTGAAGCAGCCGCTCCGGCACGTCTACGTGGCCTCAACGCCGGCGATGGATCTGATCGATGCGGCCGGCGGCCTGGGGCAGGTCGCCTTTTCCTGCCTGAAGGCCGAGGACTGGTATGTGGAGGATGCGAAAGAGGCGATGGAAAGCGGCGCGATTACCTACGCCGGAAAGTACAGCAAGCCGGACTACGAGATGCTGCTGTCGGGCGGATGCGATCTTGCCATCGAGAACACGATGATCTATCACTCCCCGCAGGTGAAGGAGAAACTGGAGGAACTCGGCATTCCGGTGCTCGTGGAGCGCTCAAGCTACGAGGACGACCCGCTGGGGAGGCTGGAGTGGATGAAGCTCTACGGGATACTGTTCGGAGAAGAGGAGGCAGCGGACGCCTTTTTTCAGGAAGAGGAGGCGCGCGTTCAGCCGCTTCTTCTGGCGCAGAGCACGGGCAGGTCGGTCGCGTTCTTCTCGGTGACGTCAGGCGGCGCCGTGACCGTGCACAAGCCGGGCGGCTACATCGCGAAGATGATTGAATACGGCGGAGGCGTCTACGCCCTGAACGGCCTTGCGATCTCGTCCGGAGATCAGAACGCGCTCTCCACGATGCATGTACAGATGGAAGATTTCTACCGGGAGGCGAAGGACTGCGACGTCCTGATCTACAACAGCGCGATCGAGGGACAGATCGGAAGCATCAGCGACCTTATCGCCAGGAATTCCGTGCTCGCGGACTTCGCGGCGGTGAAGAGCGGGCAGGTGTACTGCACCGATGCGGACTTCTTCCAGTGCGTGACGAGCAGCTGCGACTTTATTCTGGACGTGAACAGAATCCTCACCGGGGACAGCCCGGACAATCTGCTCACGATGGAGAAACTCTCATGACAGATGCACGGAAACGGTGGATCCCGGTTCTTATAGGACTGATTCTGGCGCTTGCAGTACTTGTGTTCTGGAATCTGTCCGCCGGCAGCACGAAGATCCCGGTGGAGCGGATCCTTGCGATACTTGCGGGCGGGGAGAAGGAGAAGTCTGAGGCAGACGTAATTCTGAAGATCCGGCTGCCGAGGATTCTCTGTGCCTTGCTCGCGGGCGGCGCTCTGTCTGTATCCGGGTACCTTCTGCAGACATTTTTTGCGAATCCCATCGCGGGACCGTACATTCTGGGTATCAGCTCGGGCGCCAGGCTCTTTGTGGCGCTGGTCATGGTCGCCTTCATATCCCGCGGCCTGGCCGTCTCCGCCGGTGCCCAGATCCTGGCGGCTTTCGCGGGAGCGCTGCTTGCCACGGGATTTGTCCTCCTGATCTCGCTGCGCGTGCGGAATATGTCCGTGCTGGTCGTCTGCGGAATCATGATCGGGTACGCGGCCTCTGCGGTGACGGATTTGCTGGTTACCTTTGCCGATGATTCGAATATCGTCAACCTGCACAACTGGTCCCAGGGGTCGTTCTCGGGGCTGAACATGGCGGACGCCGCGCTGATGGCTTCGGTCATCGTGCCGGCGTGCACGGCGGCGCTGCTTCTGTCAAAGCCTGTCGGCGCGTATCAGCTGGGGGAGAATCTCGCCGCAAGCCTGGGGGTACATGTGCGGTGGCTGCGGGCGGCGCTGATTCTGCTCTCAAGCCTGCTCTCCGCGACGGCGACGGCATTTGCCGGGCCTGTTTCCTTTGTGGGCATCGCGGTTCCGCACCTGATGAAAACGGCCACAGCCGAGGCAAGGCCGCTTGTGCTGATCCCGGTGTGTTTCTTTGGTGGGGCGGCGGTGACGCTTGCCTGTGACGGGCTTGCGCGCCTGTTGTTCGCGCCGACGGAGGTGGCGGCCAGCAGCGTGTCGGCGGTGGTCCTGGCACCGGTGGTCGTCGC
This sequence comes from Lachnospira sp. UBA4285, assembly GCA_002394965.1. GTDB lineage: Bacteria > Bacillota > Clostridia > Lachnospirales > Lachnospiraceae > UBA4285. The sequence continues at coordinate 1,980 of DGVL01000006.1, read as the reverse complement.
GATGATGATCCGCAGAAAAGGAGCGCGGCGTGACTGAAGAAAAGAGAAATGAGAAATGGACAGGCTGTGCGGAGAAGGGCCTGAAGACGGAGGGAATGTCTGCCGGGTACGGAAAGCGCGTCGTGGCCGGCGGCGTTTCCTTGAGTGTCGCGCCGGGCGAGGTGATGACGCTCATCGGATGCAACGGCGCCGGCAAGTCGACGATCCTGAAGACGATAGCGGGGCAGCTTTCGGCCCTTGCCGGGCGTGTGTTCTACCTCGGGCAGGACAGAGAGACGCTTTCGGCGGCGGAGCGCGCGAAACGCTGCGCTGTTGTTCTGACAGACCGGATCCGCCCCGAGAACATGACCGGCCGGGACGTGGTGGAGATGGGCAGGTACCCTTACACCGGTCGCCTTGGAATTCTCACGGACGCTGACCGGCAGAAGGCGGATGAGGCGATCCGCTTCTTCCTTGCGCAGGACGTGGCGGACAGGCCATTCGCCGAGCTGTCGGACGGGCAGCGTCAGCGGATCAAACTGGCGCGGGCGGTGTGCCAGGAGCCGGAGATTCTGGTGCTTGACGAGCCGCTCTCATTCCTCGATCTGCGCTACAGACTGGAGGTCCTTGAGAGGATCCGCGCACTGGCGGCCGCGCGGCATGTGGCCGTGATCATGTCGCTTCACGAGCTGGATCTGGCGCGGCAGGCGAGCGACCGCATCGCGTGCGTGGCGGACGGGAAGATCACGCGCGTCGGGCCTCCGGAGGAGATATTCGGGGACGGGTACCTTGCGCAGCTCTTTGATCTGCCGCCGGGGGCGCTTGACGGGAGCACAGGGCTCCTTCGGCTTCCCGGAGCCGGGAAGGCGCCGGGCAGAGATTCGCGGGAATGCCTGCGCGGCAGGCACAGGAAAGGAGCGGCTATGCAGCGTCTGATAACGATCGTGGGCATCGGATCCGGTGATCCGCAGGACCTGACGGCGCGGGCGAGACAGGCGATTCTTGAGGCGGACCGGCTGGCAGGGGCCGGGCGCATGCTTGACCTGGCGGAGGCGCTCGGATGTGGCGGCGTGCCGAAGCTGGCGGACTGGCGCGCGGAAGCAGTAGTCCGCTTTTTTACAGAAGATGACTCCTGGGAAAAGGGCTGCGTGCTGGTATCGGGCGATACCGGCTTCTACAGCGGCGCCGCCGGTGTGCAGACAGCACTCGAGGCGGCGGGCTTTACCGTGCGGCGGGTCGCGGGGCTATCCAGCCTGCAGCTTCTTTGCGCCGCGTTCGGGCTCTCCTGGGAGAAAATGCCGGTCGTGTCGCTGCACGGGTGTGAGGGCGATGTGATTGGCGCGCTGAGGCAGCACGGCAGCGTTTTCGTCCTGCCGGGCAGCGGAAGCGATCTCGCCAGGCTGCAGGAATCCCTGATCAAAGTCGGCCTTTCTGACGTGAAGCTCTTTCTGGGCTCCCGGCTCGGATACCCGGACGAAATGACCGTCTGCGTTTCGCCCGGGGATCTTCCGGAAGACATTCCGTCTCCCTGCTGTCTGATTGTGCAGGCGGCAGTCCCGGGCACGGGCGCAATCTCCGGCAGAGAGGAAAGCGGCGAAAGGCGGGAAAACCCCGCCTTTGAAGAGGAATCCGGGGAGATCAGCGATGAAGCGTTTATCCGCGGGCGCGTGCCGATGACCAAGGCAGAGGTGCGGGACATCGTCTGTGCGAAGCTGCACCTGCGCCCGGGAAGCGTGCTCTATGACGTCGGAGCCGGGACGGGATCGGTGAGCGTCCAGGCGGCGCTAAGCGCGCCGGGAGCTTCCGTTTACGCCATCGAGAACAACCCGGAAGCCTGTGGCCTCATCTCAGCCAATGCGAAGCGGTTTGACTGCGGCAATGTGCGCCTTGTTGCGGGAACAGCGCCGGACGCATTTGAAGAGCTTCCGGCGCCGGATGCCGCGTTCATCGGCGGGACAGGCGGGAATCTGAGGCGGATTCTTGCGGCGCTGCTATTAAAAA
>DGVL01000137.1:13280-25158 GCA_002394965.1 Lachnospira sp. UBA4285 | reverse complement strand
GCCAGCTGAGCTACCTCGCCATATAGTAAGTGGGACCAATAGGGCTCGAACCTATGACCCTCTGCTTGTAAGGCAGATGCTCTCCCAGCTGAGCTATAATCCCACATGTTTGCCGCTTTACGCGACTTGATTAGTATACGATACGCCTCAAGGCTTGTCAAGCGGCAAATGACAAATTTCTGTTACAGCCCGCGCTGTTTTTCGGAATGGAACCATGCCGCAGGCCCGGGCCTGCTTTCAGCTTTCGGCGGTGTTGTCAGCGGCCGGTTTCTCTTCCGCGGTGTCTGCAGCAGCCGCGGCGGATTCCACGGCAGATTTTTCCGCCGTCTCGGCTGTCTCTGCCGCCTGTTCCCCGGAAGTTCCGTTTTCGCCTTCTGATTTCCGCAAGCCGAGGCTGTCGAGAGCTTCTTTTAACTGTTTCAGTTCGGCGTCAGACATACCGGCGAGTGTCTGGGCCACTTCGCGGCGGGTGCGCTGTGCTTCTGTCATCTTCTGGCAGACGTCTTTGGCAGCGGAAGCGGCCTCTGACGCCTTTTTCTGAAATCTTTCATTCAGATCCCGGTTCTGCTCTACCGTCGCGGCACCTTTTTCCGCCAGATCATTGAAAAGCTTCTGCGCCTTTTCGCCGGTTGCGGCAGCAGCGCCAATGCCGGCCAGAAGAATCTTTTTCAGTCCTTCATCCAAATCATCCATCTTGCACCTCCTGTGCAAAAAACCTGCCGATGGCAGGCGTGTGTTTTGATATGTCGTCCGTGCGGTTACCCTGCGCCCGCGATGGCGCAAAGATAATTTCTCGCCTATAGTATAAGTCCTGTTGAGACGGAAAGAAAGATTTTGTCTGTCCGGTCAGCTGCCGGATGTCAGCCGGTAAAAGTGCCGGCGGGAGGGAAACGGAAAAACAGCCAGTGCAAAGCCGGCGCCCCAGATATATGGTACAATAAAAGTGCTTTTGCCGTGCTGCACAGGCGGCAAAGGGCACTCTGTACGGAAAGGGAAAACAGATTTTGAGGAGAAACAGACCCTGGGAAGAATCCGGAAACATACCGGGAAAACAGGCAGAAAAAGGGGAAATCATTCCGGCCCTCATGACAGTCGCAGTTATCGCGGCGATGTGCATGATTTCGGAGCTGCTGCATGACTCGGAAATCATCTTCCCGGAGATTGCTGCGCTTGCCATCGGATACCTGTGCGCACCAGAACGGGCGTGGCAGGTGAATTCGCGCCGGATGGCGGCCCTCATCGGCGGAGGCGCGCTGCTGGGGCTGCTCATCAGTCTGTGGTTTCCCGGCGGCCTGTACGGCAAGGTGTTATTCGCATATGTCATCGCGCAAATTCTGTATCTGTTCTCGGGAACCACGCTTGCCCCGATGATCTCTGCTGTGGTGCTGCCGGTTTTGATCGGAACGAGGGCACTTTCGTATCTGATTTCGGCTGTAGCGTTGACACTGCTTATCATCTCGCTGCGGCGCCTGCTGGAGAAAAAAGGATACCGAAGGCGGGAAGCATTCCGGGTCCTGCCGGGGCCCGGGAAGATGCGCTGGAAAGACATGCTTATCCGCACAGCCGTCGCCGCGGTGCTTCTGGCACCGGCAGTCTTTGCCGGATGGCGGTATATCGCCGCCCCGCCGCTTCTCGTGGCCTTCACAGAGTTGTCGGAGCACTGGACTTTTGAATCGCCGCTCAAGCCCTGGCGCGTCATCGCCCTGCTGACCGGCGGCGCCGCGATTGGAGCCGGTGCACGCTTTCTTCTTACAATGACGCTCGGCCTGCCGCTCACACTGTCCGCGGCGGCAGCATCGGTGCTCATACTGCTTGTTTTATTCCGCACGCGGCTTTTTATGCCGCCGGCCGGCGCGATCACGCTGTTGGCCATGCTGATTCCGGAGACGGCGGTGTACCTGTATCCGCTTCAGGCAGGAGCCGGGATCTGCGTGTACATGTTCACGTCAGTACTGATGGAAATGCAGAGGAGGCTTGAAAACAGCCAATGACAGATGAGACAGCAGTCCCCGCCGCGCGGGGAAGAAAAGCCCCTGTATCGGCGGCTGTCTGCCCGGACTACCGCCCGGAGACGGTAAGACCGGCACTGAGCAGTCTGCTTACGCAGTGGGAGGGCTTTTCAAAGATACAACCCGGCACGAAAGTGGCGGTGAAGGTGAACCTTGTCAGCGCGAAGGCGCCGGAGACGGCGGCCACGACGCACCCGGAACTGGTGTGCGGACTCTGCCGTGAGCTTGTGAAGCGCGGCGCGCTCGTCACGGTTGGCGACAGCCCGGGCGGCCTGTTCACGAAGGAAGCTCTGATGCATGTGTACAAGGTGAGCGGCATGGACCGGGTGGAGGAGACCGGCGCGAAGCTGAATTTTGATGTATCAACCGGAGATGTCAGCTTTCCGCAGGCGGCAGCGGCGCACGTCTTTACCTGTACGTCCTGGCTGCAGAATGCAGACGTGATCATCAACTTCGCAAAGCTGAAGACGCACGGCATGATGCGGCTGACCGCGTCGGTAAAGAACATGTTCGGATCGGTTCCCGGCACGACAAAACCGGAGTATCACATGCGGTTCCCCGACACGGACGCCTTCGCCGACATGCTCATTGATCTGAACGAGTATTTCCGCCCGTCCCTGAATCTTGTCGACGCGGTGAGCTGTATGGAGGGAAACGGGCCGACCGCCGGCACGCCGCGGGATATCGGGCTGCTTCTGGCCAGCGAAAGTCCTTACGATCTGGACCTGGTGTGCGCGGACCTGATCGGACTGGCTGCATCCGATGTCCCGACAATCTGCCGCGCGGCGGCAAGGGGCCTCGGCCCCGCAGATCTTTCGGAGGTCACACGGACGGGAGCGGACACGAGCGCATACCGGAAACCGGACTTCAAGGCAGCGGCCGGGAAGAGTGTGACATTCTCCGGGAGCGGCGCGCTGGGCAGGTTCACCGGCGCGCTGCTCATGCAGGCCATGCGCCAGGTGCCGAAGGTGGAGCCGTCCGAGTGCATATCCTGCGGAAAGTGCTTCCGCGTCTGTCCGGCGCACGCGATTTCGATGAAGGCATCAGGCAGAGCCGCAAAACCTGCCAGGACAGGAAAAGCCGTGAGCGGCAGAGGGGCGGTCCCGCACATTGACCGGAGCATCTGCATCCGGTGCTTCTGCTGTCAGGAGTTCTGCCCGGTCGGAGCCATGAAGGTGCACAGAACTGCCATCGCGCGGCTTTTACAGAGAAAGGAGAACTGAAACGATGCAGTACAGACAGTTTGGGGATGTGTATGCCCTGCGGGTTGACCGCGGGGAAGAAGTGATGAGCTGCCTGGAAAGGCTGGCCAGAGAGCAGAAGATCCAGGCCGGGAAGATCGAGGGCCTGGGCGCGGCACAGGAGATGACAGCCGGGCTGTATGATGTGTCTTCCCGGGAATTTATCTGCCAGGAGTGGCATGAGCCGCTGGAGATAACTTCTCTTGTCGGGAACATCACACAGAAAGCAGGAGAACCGTATCTGCACGTGCACGTGACGGCGGCAGACCGGAAGCAGAGGGCGCTTGGCGGACATCTGAAGCGCCTTGTGATCGGCGGGACAGCCGAGATTTTTGTGACCCGCCTTGACGGGACAGTAGGCCGGCGCATCGATGATATCGGCAATACCGGTCTGAACATCTTCGATTTTTCCTGATACCGGGGAAAGTGAGAACAGCAAAACACCGGGGCCTGTGTGGGGAGAGGCTCCGGTGTTTTTTAAATCTGCGGCAGAGGTGCAGCCTGTGGCATTCAGATCGCAGCACCTGCAAATTGTGAATTGTACAGAGTCGTGTAGAACCCGCCGGCTGCCATGAGCTGTTCATGGGTGCCCTGTTCGATGATTTTTCCGTCGCGCATCACGAGAATGACATCGGCGCTGCGGATGGTCGAGAGGCGGTGGGCGACGATGAAACTTGTGCGTCCCGCCATCAGCCTGTCGAAGGCTTCCTGGACCAGAAGCTCGGTGCGGGTGTCGATGCTGGAGGTCGCTTCGTCCAGAATAAGCATCGGCGGGCGGACAAGCATGACGCGGGTGATGCACAGCAGCTGCTTCTGGCCCTGGCTCAGATCGTCATCGCTTATCACGGTGTCAAGCTGTTTTGGCATCCGGCGGATGAAATCCCAGCTGCGAGCTTCCTTTGCCGCGGCGATGATCTCCTCGTCGGTGGCCTCCGGGCGTCCGAAGGCCAGATTGTCACGGACGGTGCCGCTAGCGAGCCAGGTGTCCTGCAGGACCATGCCGAACTGTCTGCGCAGACTGCTCCGGGACACCGTGTAGATATCCGTGCCGTCGATCGCGATGGTGCCGGCCTGAATGTCATAGAAACGCATCAGCAGGTTGATGAACGTCGTCTTGCCGCAGCCGGTCGGCCCGACGATGGCGATGCGCATCCCCGGGCGCGCGCTGAGGGTAAAGTGCTCAATGAGCGGGTGATCCGGCGTGTAGGAAAACGACACGTCCTGTATCAGGACGGAACCGGAAACAGGCGCGGGGAGCTGCTTCACAGGGTCCGGTGACTGCGGCGTGGCCTCAATCAGTTCAAAAACGCGGCCCGCGCAGGCCATTGCGCCGGTCAGTTCCGTGAATACGGAGCTGATGTCGTTGAACGGCTTCATATACTGGTTGGCGTAGGTGAGAAGGACCGTCAGTGTGCCGACAGTAAGCGATCCGCCCAGAATCATGAACGATCCGGCGAGCGCGACGAGCGCGTAGATCACAGCATTGACGGCGCGGGTGCACGGATTGGTGAGGGAACTGAAGAAGACAGCCTTAACCGAGTATTTCTGCAGTTCCCGGTTGATCGCTTCAAAACGCTTTGAAGCGCGCGCCCCGTAGTTAAATGCGCGGACGATCTTCTCATTGCCTACCATCTCGCTTATCAGGGCTGTCTGCTGTCCGCGGACATCCGTCTGCTTCCGGAACATGGCAAATGAGTGCTTCGCGATGAAGCGGGCAATCAGGAAGCTGACCGGCGTGAGAACGATTACCATGACAGAAATCGAGACGCTTTGCATCAGCATGAAGACAAGCGTCATGACAATCATCACGACCCCGGAGAAAAGCTGCGTGAAGCCCATGAGCAGGCCGTCCGAGAGCTGATCCACATCGGCGATGACGCGCTGCACGATGTCGCCTTCGCTGCCCGCGTCAAGATATGACAGCGGTACATTCTGGATCTGACGGATCGCTTTCGCGCGGATGTCCTGCACCGTCCTGTAGGTCAGGCGGTTGTTGATCAGATTCATGAGCCAGGTGGAAAGAGCCGCGGCGGCAAGCAGAATCACGATCCGGCCCGCAAGATTGGTGAGTGTGGCAAAATCGACCTCTCCCGGAGATACGATACAGTCGATCGCACGCCCGAAGAGAATCGGAATGAACAGCTGCAGGACGACGCTTGCGGCAGCAAGCAGCAGACTTAAGAAAAGCAGAATCCGGTAGCGGCCGATATATGTCAGGACTTTCCGGAAGGTGGCCGCTGTTTTCTTTCCTGTCTCTTTTCGGATATTCATCATGCCTGCTCCTTTCCGGCTGCCGTGTTCTCCGGCCTCTCGTCCGGATACTGGGAATAATATATTTCCTGATATACGCTGCATGACTTCAGCAGCTCTTCGTGCGTGCCTTTTCCCGCCAGGCGCCCGTCATCCAGTACCAGAATCTGGTCGGCGTCCCGGATGCTGGAGGCGCGCTGGGATACGATGAAGATCGTCATGCTCCCTTCCATGGCGCGGACTGCCCGGCGCAGTGCCAGGTCAGTAGAATAGTCAAGAGCGCTGGCGGAGTCGTCCATGATCAGAATCTCCGGCTTTTTCACCAGCGCCCGGGCGATGGTGAGGCGCTGCTTCTGTCCTCCGGACAGGTTCCGCCCGTTCTGCTCGATCGCAAAGTCCAGTTTCCCCGGCTTGTTTTCAATGACGTCGCGGGCCTGTGCGGCGGAGAGCGCCTCCCAGAGCGCCGCATCATCTGCCGCCTCACTGCCCCAGCGCAGATTGTCCCGCACAGTCCCGCGGAAGAGAACGGCCTTTTGCGGCACGAACCCGATCCGGTCCGTCAGGAAGCCCTCCGGGCAGGAGCGGACGTCGCGCCCGTTTACTCTCACGCACCCTTCTGTTGCGTCGTAAAAGCGGGCGATCAGGCTGACCAGGGTGGATTTGCCGCAGCCGGTCCCGCCGATGATGCCGATCGTGCTCCCCTTTTCTGCCGTGAAGCTGATATCCGAGAGCGCCGCGTCTCCTGCCCCCGCATACGTGAAGGAGACGTGGTCAAAGCACACGGCCGGCGCCGGGGCGGTTTCTGCGATGGTTTCCGGGGCGGTTCCCGCAGCCGGATAGGTCATGCCCGGCTGAATGGCGAAGACATCGGCGATGCGGTCGGCGCAGGCCAGAGACTTGTTGATGGTGATGATGAGACTGGCCATCTTGATGAGCTCGATGATGATCTGTGCCATGTAGTTGTAGAGCGCCACAACGTCACCCTGGCGCAGCGCGCCGAGGGAAACCTGCAGGGCGCCTGTGCGAAGAAGCGCGATGGTCGCGATGTTGATGATGACGTAGGTCAGCGGATTCATGAGGGCAGAGAGCCGGCCGACGGTCTCGTTCAGACGGGTGAGTGCCCGGTTCCTGCGGTCGAATTCATCCACTTCCTGCTTTTCCTTGCAGAATGCGCGGATGACACGCGCGCCGGACAGATTCTCGCGCGTGAGAGCGGTCAGATGATCGAGTGCTCTCTGGGATTTCGTGAAGAGCGGGATGCTTGCCAGCATGATCGCAAAGACCACGACGGAAAGCAGCGGAATCGCAACCGCAAAGACAAGAGCGGACTTCACATCGATGGTGAATGCGAGAATCATTGAGCCGAAGACGATGAAGGGGCTGCGCAGCAGCAGGCGGAGGGCCAGGTTCAGACCGTTCTGCACCTGATTCGCGTCGCTGGTCATGCGCGTGATGAGTGTGTCGGGGTGCAGCGCGTCGATCTCGGTGAAGGATAGTTTCTGGATATGATCAAAGAGCGCCTGCCTCATCCGGGTGGTAAATCCGACGCTGGCACTGGCCGCGTACCACTGCGCGACAAAGGAGAACAGCATGCCCAGGATGGCCAGAGCAAACAGGACGATGAACATCCGGACAATGAATCCTCTGTCGGCAGCACGGATTCCGCTGTTGATGATGGCGCCGACAACCAGCGGCACGAGGAGGTTCATGAGAGCTTCCAGGAGCTTGAAGATCGGGGCCAGAACGGCCTGCTTCCGGTAATCTTTTAAAAATCTGCGCAGACGGTACATGCGTTTCTCCTTTCGGGCGCTTTCGCAGCCTGCTTCATGATACTACGGTTCCTGACATATCAAGTATATATATATTTAATGAAACTATATGATATGATTATGGATGATGAGAGGAGGAATGCCATGAATCTGGTGCAGCTTCAGTATTTTGCGGCGGTCGTGGAGGAAGGCAGTATTTCCGCCGCGGCCAGACGCCTTCATCTCTCGCAGCCGCCGCTTTCCATACAGATCCGCAATCTTGAGACAGAGTACGGCGTGAGACTGCTGGACAGGGGCGCCAGGCGCGCGCGGGTAACTCCGGCCGGTGAGGTGCTGTATGAGTATGCCGTTCGCATTCTGGAGATGACGCGCGCAGCGGAGGACGATCTGGAAAGCCTGAAGGCAGGCCAGCGGACGAGCCTGCGCCTCGGGATCATATCGTCTGGCGAATGCCCGGAGCTTCTGCAGGGGCTGGCGGAATTCAGAAGACAGTATCCGGATATCGCATTCCAGATCTTTGACCGGAACACCTATGAGCTGCAGCAGGATATCGAGAAGCAGCGGATCGATCTGGCGGTGATCCGCACACCGTTTCAGACCAGGAGTCTGGAGAGCGTGGTGCTGCGCAGAGAGAGCTTTTTTGCCGCAGGCACCCCAGAGCTGCTCTCGGGTGCCGTGTGCGCGCCGGACGGGCGGTGCAGCCTGGCCGGACTCTCCCGCACGCCCATCATCCTGTACCGGAGATGGCAGAGCGCGATCCGGGAAGAAGCGGCGAAGGAAGGGGCGAAGCTGAATATCCTCTGTATGAGCGACGACGCGAGAACCTGTGTTCAGTGGGCGAGGGCCGGGATCGGAGTGGCTCTGGTGCCGGAGTCGGTGCTGCTTCTCACTCCGGAACTTGCCAGGCGGGAGCTCTCCGAAGACACTCTTCGCACGAAGGTCTGTCTCATTCGGCGGACGGACCGCTCTGTGTCCGGCTCCGCCGAAAAACTGTTCCATTTTTTCAGCAAAAGGGCAGAGGCATACGCGCGCTGAGATGCTATACTATAGGCAGTATGCAAACGTCCGGGCGCAGGCGCACCGCTCCCGGAGACAGGAGAAAACAAAAAATGGATGAACTGAGAATTGCCGTGATCGGAATCGGCAACATGGGTTCTGCACATGCAAGCCACATCGCTCAGGGGGCGGTGGCACAGGCCAGGCTCACTGCCGTGTGTGACATCAGAGAGGAAAGAAGAGACTGGGCCGCACGGGAACTGGGAAGCGGCGTGAAGATCTATGCGGACTACCATCAGCTTCTGGATGAGCACGCCGCGGATGCCGTCGTCATCGCGGTTCCGCATCCGCTGCACCCGGTCATCGGGATCGAGGCGCTTTCCAAAGGATATCACGTCCTCACAGAGAAGCCGGAGGGCATCGACAAAGCTTCGGTGCTGGAGCTCAACGCCTGCGCGGAAAAGTCCGGCCGGACATTCGCCATTATGTTTAACCAGCGCACGAATCCGCTGTTTCAGAAGATGCGGGAGCTGGTGAAGAGCGGGCAGCTCGGCCGCATCCGGCACTTCATCTGGATCGTGAACAACTGGTACCGCACGCAGGCCTACTATGATTCCGGAAGCTGGCGCGCGACCTGGAACGGCGAGGGCGGCGGCGTGTTGATGAATCAGTGCCCGCACAACCTGGATATCTGGCAGTGGATCCTGGGTGTGCCGGACCGGATCGTGGCGGAGTGCGGCGTTTCGCGGTATCACCACATCAACGTGGAGGATGAGGCGACGATCACGGGCGTCTACAGGAATGGGGCGACGGCGGTATTCGTCACGTCCACGGGCGAGCAGCCGGGCACGAACCGGATGGAAATCTCCGGCTCAAAGGGCAAGGCTGTCATCGAAAACGGAAAGCTTATGTTCTGGGAGAATGCGGCCGACACTGACTCGGTGACGTACACAGCGGACCGATCGAGCCCGAAGGCGGACACGACGTACCGGGAGTGGGTCCAGGAAGGCCGGGAGCCGGCGCACATCGGGATCCTGAATAATTTCACGCGGGCTGTTCTGTATGGTGAACCGCTGCTCTCACCGGGAGTTGAGGGGATTCATGAACTTGAGATCACGAACGCGGCTTACCTCTCGTCCTGGACGGGAAAGTGGGTCGACCTGCCGCTGGATGAGACGGAATATCTGGCCCGGCTTCGGGAAAAACAGGAGGAAGAGAGAAAAACCGGCGCCTCGCGAAGCGTAAAGGCAGAAGAGGCAGACGGTTCGTATTCCGAGCGCTGGATGGTGCGCTGGTGAGGACGGCCGTTTTCCCCTGCGCGGGACAATCAACGGGCGTGACAGAAGGAGAGGAGTTCGGGACATGACAACACCGGGTAAAAAGATTCGCAGACTGCGGGAGAGGATCCGCCTGGACAAAAAGACCTTCATCCTGTATTCCGTGCTCCGCGCGTTGGTCATACTGTCTGCCGTGCGATGCTTTCTGATGCAGAATTACGAGGGCGTGGCGCTGTGCATCCTGTCGCTGCTGCTCTTTCTGCTGCCGGCATTCTTTGAGACGAAGATGAAGGTCGACATCCCGCCTCTCTTTGAGGGGGCTATCTACCTGTTCATCTACGCGGCGGAGATCCTGGGGGAAGTAAACCACTACTACACGCTGCTTCCGGGCTGGGACACGATGCTCCACACAATCAACGGGTTCCTGTGCGCGGCGATCGGATTCTCCATGGTGGATCTGTTAAACCGCAAGAGCAGACGGATCAGCCTCTCACCGCTGTATCTGGCAGTCGTCGCGTTCTGTTTCTCCATGACAATCGGTGTGTGCTGGGAGTTTATCGAGTTCTCCGCTGACCAGCTCTTCTTTCTGGACATGCAGAAAGATACCATTGTGCAGACGATCGGATCGGTGATGCTCGACCCGACGCATTCGCAGATCCCGGTGCGCGTGTCCGATATCGTGAAGACAGAGATCTTCACAGCTGACGGCGGCACCGTCACCGTCTCGGGCGGGTATCTTGACATCGGCATCATTGACACGATGAAGGATTTGTTTGTAAACTTTATTGGGGCGATCGTCTTCAGCGTCATCGGCTACTTCTACGAGAGCAAGAGGGGAAAGCGGACGGCGAAGATCGCCGAGGGACTTCTGCTGCGCAAGTACACTGATGCGGAACTTGAGCAGCAGGAGCAGGAAATCACACAGCGCATACAGGAGATCCGCGACGAAAAAGCGTCGCGGCATCGCGCGAACAACAGAGGAGATGGGAAATGAAGGAGATCAACACAAGAAAGGTCGCGATGATCGGATGCGGATTCGTCGGGAGTGCATCGGCGTTCGCCCTGATGAACAGCGGCCTGTTTTCGGAGATGGTGCTCATCGACGCGGACAAAGACAAGGCGGAGGGCGAGGCGCTGGACATCGCGCACGGTCTGCCATTTGCCAAGCCGATGCAGATCTACGCCGGAGGATATGATGACATCGCGGACGCCGCGGTCATCATCGTGACGGCTGGCGCCGGACAGAAACCGGGGGAGAGCCGGCTCGATCTCGTGAAGAAAAATGTCGGCATCTTCCGCTCGATCATGCCGGAGATCCGCAGGCGCGACTGCGGCGGAATCCTTCTCATCGTGGCCAATCCGGTCGATATTCTCACGTACACGGCGGCAAAGATGACAGGCTTCCCGGAGAACCGGGTATTCGGATCCGGAACGGTTCTGGACACGGCGCGGCTCAAGTACCTGCTGGGCGAGCACCTGGAGGTCGATGCCAGGAGTATTCATGCATTTATCATCGGGGAGCACGGGGACAGCGAGATGGCCGTGTGGTCCAGTGCCAATGTGTCCGGTGTTCCGATCAGCCACGTGTGCGAGATGCGGGGATACACCGATCACATGGACTCCATGCGGCAGATCGAGGCGGACGTGAAGAACAGCGCCTACACGATCATTCAGAAAAAGAAGGCGACATATTATGGCATCGCGATGAGCGTGGTGCGCATATGCGAGGCCATCGTGCGGGACGAGAAGAGTGTGCTGCCGGTCTCCACGATCCAGCACGGCGCTTTTGGCATCCGTGATGTGTCGCTGTCCATGCCGGCCATCGTGGGCGCCCAGGGCGTCGAGGGGCTGATGCCGATCAGTCTTTCCATGGACGAGCAGAGACGGCTCCAGGAGTCGGCGGATGTGCTCAGGGATGTGCTTGGCGGGCTGGATCTGGAAGATGAAAAGACGCAGGAAGCGGAGAGCGATACAAAGGAAACTTGACAATGTACCACGGTGCAGTGGTATAGTTAGTTAGCAAAGGTGCGCGGACAGCAAAGGCAGCTGCCTGCGCACCTTTTTTTAAAAAAATCAGTTGGAGGAGGCGGATATGGCAGAAGAGAAAGGGGCGGCAGTGTCCGAAGTCGACGCGATCGGAGATCTGCTGTGCTCTATGAGTGACGCGCTGTGGGATCATCCGCAGGTGAAGTTCCGGGAGGCGTACGCGGCCGGGCTTTTTGCAGAAAAGCTGCAGGAGGAAGGATTTGCCGTCAAGAAGGGACTCGGCGGCATTCCGACGGCTCTGTCCGGGACGTACGGGAGCGGCAGGCCTGTCATCGGGCTTTTGGGGGAGT
>DGVL01000137.1:0-13234 GCA_002394965.1 Lachnospira sp. UBA4285 | reverse complement strand
CGGGCTTTTGGGGGAGTTCGATGCGCTGCCGGGAATGAGTCAGGAAGCAGAGGTCCTCGTGAAGAAGCCTGTGCAGGAAGGGGCGCCGGGGCACGGATGCGGCCACAACCTCTTGGGTGTCGGCGCGTTTGGCGCCGCCGTCGCTGTGAAGCGCTTTCTGGAGGCGAATCATCTTCCGGGCACCGTGATCTTCTTCGGCTGCCCGGCGGAAGAAGGCGGATCCGGAAAAGGGTTCATGGCCAGGGCCCATGTGTTTGACGATGTCGATGCGGCCTTTACCTGGCACCCCGGGGAGGTCAACAGCGTGTCCGTGAGCTCCACGATGGCCAATTATCAGATACGCTACCGCTTCTACGGTAAAGCCGCTCACGCGGCCATGGCACCGGAGCGCGGGCGCAGCGCCCTGGACGCGCTGGAGCTGATGAATGTCGGCGTACAGTTTCTGCGGGAACATGTGCCCGCGGACACGCGCATTCACTACGCCATCACCGATACGGGCGGCTGCGCCCCGGGCATCGTGCAGGACTATTCCGAGGCTGTGTACCTGATGCGGGCCGGAAGCCTTGACGAGGTGCGGGAACTTTACCGCCGGGTGAATCTGGTGGCGCAGGGTGCGGCCACGATGACCGAGACCAAAGTGGAGGCGCAGTTTGTAAAGGCCTGCTCGAACATCCTGTTAAATGACCGGTTAAACCGCGTCATGCAGGACAACCTGACAACCATCCCGGCTCCGTCCTACAGCCGGGAGGAGCTTGCATACGCGCGGGCGCTTCAGGAGACGGCAGGTTCCGGACAGACGTACTTTGACCAGCTGTACAGTGCGTGCGCCAGCGCGAAAGACCGGGAGAGCTTCGAGGTCCAGCGCGATCTGCCGCTTCACGCGCTTCCGCTGCCGCTGGCCGGGGAGAGCTTCGGATTTGTGTCCTCTGATGTCGGGGACGTGAGCTGGAACTGTCCGGTGGCACAGATCAACGGCACGACCATGCCGGCGGGGCTTGCGATGCACTCCTGGCAGGTGGTGTCAATAGGGAAAAGCTCTATTGCGCACAAGGGGATGCTGTACGCCGCGAAAGTCATGGCGGCTTCGGCAATCGACGCGCTGACGGATCCGGCTGTCATCGCAGAGGCAAAGGAAGAGATGAAGCGCAGGACGGGCGGGAAAAAATATGTATGCCCGATTCCGGAAGATGTACAACCGCAGATATAAAAGACAGGAGAGAAGCATATGAGCCAGACAACCATCTGTCTGATGATTTTTGTATTCATGATCGTGATTTTCTTCATCAAGAAAATCCCGATGTCCTTCAGTGCCATGCTGGTGATTCTGCTGCTGGTGTTCACCGGCTGTGTGGAACCAAAGGATGCCCTGTCATCCTTTGCCAGCAACACGGTCATCACCATGGCGTCCATGTTCGTCGTCGCTGCGGGTCTGACGCGCACGCAGATGATTAACAAGATCTCTTCGCTGCTCTACAAAGTGACGGAAGGATCCTTCACGAAGGTCCTCGCGACCTATGTTCTGATCACCTGTCTCCTCGGGCAGTTCGTGCCGAGCATTGTGGCGCTTTTTGCGCTGGTGTATCCGCTGGTTCAGAACATGTGTGATCGCATGAAGATCAGTCCGTCGAAGATGATGTTCCCGGTGGCCATCGCGTCCGTTTCCACGGCATTCATCATTGAGCCGATCGGGCCGTACGCGGCGTGGTATGTGACACAGAACGGATATCTGGAGTCCTACGGCTGGACGGCCACAAGGCTCGGCATGTGGAGTGAGACCTCGGTTCTGCTGCCGGTCGGCATTGTTACAATCCTTCTTGCGATCTTTGTCGTGCCGAAGCTCCTTCCGGATCAGCCGGATGTTCCGGTGGCGGCGGCTTCCAATGCCCGCAGCCTGCAGGAAAAGGAGCCGCTGTCCCCGGTGCGCGAGTTCCTCGGCTATGCGGTCTTCATCGCTGTCATCATTGGCCTCATGGCAGGGCTGACGAGCTGGGAGGTGACACTGGCCGGTGCGGTCATTCTGGTCGTGAGCGGCGTGCTCACCGAGCGGGAGGCAGTCGAGAACCTGAATATGCCGACGATCCTTCTGTATGTCGGTGTCACTGTGCTCGGAACCGGACTTGCGAATACCGGAGCCGCGGACACGCTGGGCGGATGGCTCGGAAGTGCACTGGGCAATGTGCACAGCGGCTTTGTCATCAATCTCGCGTTCTACGTTGTTGCATTTATCATGACGTCGCTTCTGTACAACCGTGCGGTCAGCACCGTGCTGGTTCCGCTTGCTGTCATCGCCTGCGGCTCCATGGGCTGCGACCCGAGAGGACCGGTGATCATGTGCGCGCTGGCCTCCATGTCCTCGCTCATCACGCCGCTCTCGACAGCCGTCGTGCCGATGGCGATGAACGCCGGCGGTTACAGCATGAAGACGATCTTCAAGGCCGGCATCGTGCCCGGCATCATCCGCGGCCTCATCGGAGCTGCGCTGGCAGCACTGCTTTTCCCGACGTTCTGACCATATATCCGGTGACCCATTTCAGCGCCGCTCCCGCAGGACAACGTGGTTCTGCCCGGGGGCGGCGTTTTTCGCTCGTATTCGATCAGGAGGATGAAAATGGAACGCAAGATTATCTGCCCGAAATATCTCTGGGACGGGATTTCCGACACGGCGCGGGAAAACTGTGCGCTGGTCATAGAAGACGGGACCGTGGAGAAAATTGTCAGCGCGGATGAAACCGCATTGACGGCTTACAGGGACGTGAGCGTGCTGCGGAATGAAAGATGGCCGGTGGAAGCGGGACAACTCAGAAATCCTGCGCTATGTGCTAAATTTTTACAGAGAACAAAGTCCCGATGCCTTTCCGGCTGAATAACCGGGAGGACATCGGGATACTTTAGAGAATGGAAGTCTGCTCCTCACACTTTTCCGTAAACCAGCTTCCCGTTCATGAAGGTCGCCTCGACGGGGATGTCTTTTAAGTGCGCGGCCGGGACCGCGAACGGGTTCTCACCCAGGATGACGAAGTCAGCCATGAAGCCGGGAGCGATGCGCCCTTTTACGTGTTCCTCGAAACTTGCCTCGGCGCTCTTCACTGTGTAGCTGTCCAGGATCTCCTGTACCGTGAAGGCTTCCTCCGGGCGGTACGGGCCAAGGGAACCGTCCAGGGTCTTCCGGGTCACGCCGCACTGCATGCAGGCAAGCGCGTCCGGGAGCTCGACCGGGCAGTCGGTCCCGTTTGATACAGATACGCCGGCATCGGCCAGTGTCTTCCAGGCATAGCTGGTGGAGGCAAGTTCGTCTCCGACGCGCTCACGGATCATGTGGATGTCGTAGTTCAGGAAGATGCTCTGCATATAGACGTGCAGATGCATGGCGGCGATACGCTTAAGCTGCTCCGGGCGGCTCACCTGACAGTGCACGATGCCGCAGCGGTGGTCAGCGCGCGGATGCGCGGCAAATGCCTTCTCATAGGCGTTCAGCACCATATCCAGGCAGGCGTCGCCGATGGCGTGGACCGCCACCTGCATGCCGTGCTCGTTGGCAAAGCCGATCATCGCGTCAAAGGTGGCCTGGTCAAAGAGCGGATATCCGCTCGTGGACGGATCGTCGGCGTAGGGACGCGAGAGATAGGCGGTGCGGGCGCCTAAGGCGCCGTCGCCCAGCATCTTCAGCGGCCCGATCCTGAAGTTGTCGGTGCCGGCTCCGGTGGTGCAGCCTTCCGCGTAGAATTCCTTCAGGTCGTCCAGCGACGTGAAGTTGCTCTGCTCGTAGATGCGGACTGTCAGCTCCCCTTCTTCTTCCAGCTCCCGGTATGCCTCATTGACCGTCTGCCACGGCACAGACCGGAACATGCAGTAGTCGTCTGTCTGGCTGCTGGTGACGCCGAAGCGGTTGAGCTGACGGCATGCGGCCTTGATCATCTCCTTGATCTCGGCTTTATCCGGCACCGGTATCTTCGGGTACACATATTCATCCATCGCGTTGTCCGAGAAGATGCCGTTCAAGTGGCCGTTCTCGTCGTGACCGATGGCGCCTCCCTCCGGGGCCGGCGTGTCATCGGTCACGCCCAGAAGTTCAAGCGCCTTCGAGTTCACACACAGAATATGACCGCAGGCGCGCGTCATGCACATCGGGATGTCAGCACTCACCTGGTCCAGGTCGTGACAGGTCGGCATCCGGTGCACGTCGTCAAAGTAGTCCTGATTCCAGCCGCGCCCGGACAGCCAGCTTCCGCTTTTCCTGGGGTGCTCCCGCAGGAAATCCTTCAGGTAGGCAATCATCCCCGACAGACTCCCGGTGTGCTCGTCAAGCCGGGCAGCTCGCAGCGCGTTTCCGTACGCCAGCAGGTGCATGTGACTGTCGTTGAAGGCCGCCATGGCGAATCTTCCCTTCAGATCCACCCTTTCGCCGTCCGGCGCGGCCGCCAGCACTTCGCTGTCACTTCCCGCTGCGAGGATCCGTCCGCCCTCCGTCACGAATCCCGTGACGAGGGGCAGCGTTCCTGTGTACACGTTTCCATTGTAATAGACTGTCTTGCTCATCTGCTTTCCTTTACCACCTTATCCTCATAGAACAGCGGCATATCCGGGTCGACCTTGCCGACGCCGAACTTTCTGGCCTTGAAATCCTTTAACAGACGGAAATACGTCCCCGAGAGAACGACGATTGTAAATACGTTGACGAATGTCGGAACCGCCGACGTGATGTCGACGATGGTCCAGATGAAGCCCTGATTGTTGGTCTTGACCAGATAGATGGTCCAGAGCAGCCCTGGCAGCGCGCGGAACGCGTAGAAGATCTTGTGAAGGATCCGGTTGAACTTCGTGTCTTTGCGGCCCATATGGCTTAAGATCGACAGATAGTAGGTGAACCAGCCTCCGGATGTGGTGCATGTGAAGATGATCATGATCACGGAGAGCAGGATGCTGCCGATGAGGCCGAAGCTGGACTGGAATGCGGAGATGGCGAGAGTTCCGCCATTTGTTCCATTGGTCCACTGGCCTGACAGGAGAATCGATATGCCGGTGATGGAGCAGACGATGAACGTGTCAAAGAATACCTCAAAGGAACCCCAGATCCCCTGCTCGACAGGGTGCGGCGTCCTGGCTGATGAGTGGATCATCGGAGAGGTGCCCCAGCCGGCCTCGTTGGAGTAAACCGAACGGGTCACACCGGTGCGGATCATGGAAGAAACCGTGGCGCCGGCGAAGCCGCCCACAGCCGCGCGGCCGGTGAAGGCGTCGTGGAAGATGGATCCGAAGACGGAGGGAACATTGCCTGCATTGGCGAATATCATGGCGATTCCCATGAGAAGGTAGAGAATGCTCATGAATGGAACGAGCTTGGAGAAGATCGAGGCGATTTTCTCAATGCCGCCATCCGTGATGATGTAGTCGATGATGGTGATGACGACGCCGACCAGAATGATGCCCTCGACGGTGAAGCTTCCGATGTGAAGGGAGCCGAGGTTGAAGGCTCCGGCAACCACCTGCGAGGCGGTGAGGGTGGAAGAGGTGACAAAGTATGTGCTGAAGATACCGATGCCGAAGATGATGGCCGGGATCTTCCATGCCTTGCCCCAGTGTTTTTCCTGGCCGAGGCCGTATTCCATATAGTAGGTCGGGCCGCCGGTCGTGGTGCCGTCAGCTCTCTTGTGGCGGTAATACAGGCCGAGCGTAACTTCGACCTGCTTGATGATCATGCCAAGCAGCGCGCTCATCCACATCCAGAAGATGGCGCCTGCGCCGCCCGCCGCGACTGCGGTCGCGACACCGGCGATATTGCCGAATCCTACGGTTCCGCCGATGGCAGTCGAGATCGCCTGGAACGGTGTGATCGTTCCGGTCTTTGTCTCGTCAGCGTCGGCCTTGCCGGTGAAGATCTTGCCGATGGTGTTCTTCATGATGAAGCCGAAGTGTCGGAACTGGAAGAAACGGGAGCGCACGGTGAAGTAGATGCCGGCGCCGATGATGAGGACGAGCAGCGGGGTGCCCCATAAAATGCCGTCCAGCCAGCCTAAGAATTGAATCATACAGTTTTCCTCCTTTTATCTTTCCCTGTATGGTTTTACGCAGCTGCCGCGTGCAGCAGCCAGGACCGGTGTGAGAGATACGCGTGAGGAGAAACTGTACATAAAAAAGGACCTGCATGCCGCTAAAGCATACAGATCTTCTTCATCTATACCAATAGCGCCTCTTCACATGGAAATGAAGGAGTGACAGGGATGTTGTCCTCTGTCCCCACGAGAATCCTCTGCCGGGGATTTTCGTTCGGCGGTGATTACCTTTCAGCAGCTTCAAAGCCTGCCGGCTCAACTGTTTACTCTTCTGCACCGCAGCCTCTATTCTCTCAGACAGACTAATTATAAAAAGAAAGTGAATTTTGTCAAGAAAGAATTCTTCATCGGTTTTTCTGCCTGAACAGAGAATCAATCTGTCTGTCCGGACCGCCTGCGGGGCACCCGCGTCCGGCATCTGCAGGGGCGCATGCGCTTTGACAGGGAGACTGTGGCATTGTAAGATGGAAGCACTTACAAGCAGAACAGAAAAGAGGTATGGACACGTGAAAACAAGACCGATCGAGTATGCCGTCGAAGCCTGCGAGATGATGATGGACCGCTTTGCGCCGCAGGATCTGCCGCCGAAGGGACACTTTCACTATCATCAGGGCGTCTTTCTCTCCGGTATGGAGAAGACATACAGGCTGTGCCGCGATGAGCGGTATATGACATACATCCGGGACTGGGTGGAGAGCTGCCTTGAGAGCGACAGGATGCCCGGCAATGCGAATCCGACGGAGCTCGACGACATTCAGCCGGCTGTTCTGCTGTTTCGGATCATGGACTGGAACGGCGACAGATCGTATGAGAAGCTTCTGGAGTATTTCTCCGTAATTCTGCGCAACTTCCCGAAGACGTCAGAGGGCGGCCTGTGGCACAAGGGGCGCTACCCGCAGCAGATGTGGCTTGACGGTATGTACATGTCCGGTCCGTTCTTCGCGGAGTACGGCAGAAGGTACGGCAGGGCCGATTATCTTGAGGCAGTCGCCCGCGAGGCGCTTCTCATGCGCAAGCACTGTGAGGACAGCAGGACCGGGCTGTATTACCACGCCTGGGACGAGTCAAAGAAGGCGCCGTGGGCGGATCCGGAAACCGGCCGTTCGCCGGAGTTCTGGTGCCGCGCCATCGGGTGGGTTCCGGTCGCGCTGCTTGACGATCTGGAGTTCATGGATGAAAACGCACCCTGGGTTCCGGCGATGCGTCAGATGACGACGGACCTGCTCGACGCGCTCCTCAAGTACCAGACGAAGAGCGGATTCTGGTACCAGATTGTCGACAAGACAGACGATCCGGAGAACTGGCCGGAGACGAGCTCCACCTGTCTGTACGCCGCCGCGATGAGCAAGGCCATCCGGCTGGGGCTTGCGGCAGGAGAGCGGGAGAAGGCATACGGCCGGGCCGTGTGCCGCGCATTTGACGCTGTCACGCACAGCCTGACCTATGACGCGGCCGGACACGTGCAGATCTCCGGCGTGTGCATCGGCACCGGAGTCATGGACTATGCTTCCTATCTGAAGCGCCCGACATCGACCAACGACCTCCACGGCGTGGGCGCGTATCTTCTCATGTGCGAGGAGACAGAGCAGATCTGGGACAGAATCAGGCAGTGATGTGTCTGAAAAAGTAAGCCCGGGGCTTTTTTCGCAAGCCCCGGGCTTTTTACTGGTGATCCTCCAGGAATCTCGCGGCACACTGTGCATACACGGCCGCGCCGATGGGGAGGGCGTCCTCGTCGAAGATGATCTTCGGATTGTGATGTGTGATGTCCGGGCCGGCGATACTGCCGGTGCCGATGTTCAGGTAGATGCTCGGAACTTTCTCCGCTACGGCTGTGAAGTCCTCGGTTCCGCCGAACTCGTGGACCTCTTTTACCGAAGTTTCTCCCAGCATCTCCCGGATATAGCCGGGAATGCAGCGGCACATCGCAGGGTCATTGTAAAGCGGCGGCATGCCGTACACGAAATCCACATCGGCCGTGGCGCGGAAGGTCATCGCCGTGCCCTCGGCGATCTCCTTCACACGCTGCTTCAGGAAACGTCGGCGCTCTTCGGACGCAGCGCGGACGGATATATCCAGCTGACAGGTCCCGGCCTCCGTGTTGCAGGAGTCGCCGCCTTCAATGCGCCCCACGAGGACGATCGAGCGCTCGGTGTTGGACACTTCCCGCGCGATGAGTTCCTCCAGCCCGGTCACGATGTGCGCTGCCACATTGATGGCGTCCACGCCCATCTCCGGCGTGCTTCCGTGGGCGTTGCGGCCGTGAACCGTGACTTTGACATAGTCCCCGGAAAAGGTGGAATATTCTGATTTATATGTGATCAGGCCGGTCTTTGAGTTGCTGCCGTGGCCGGTGCAGGTGTGCATGCCCAGCGCGGCGTCCACGTGCGGATTCTCCAGGAGCCCGTCCGCAATCATCTCTGTCGCGCCGCCCAGGATCTCCTCGCCCGGCTGAAACATGAACTTCACGCGCCCCTTGAGTTCTTTCTCGTGAATCTTCAGCAGCCTGGCCGCCGCGAGCAGCATCGCCGTGTGCAGGTCGTGGCCGCAGCTGTGGCAGGCAGCGCCCGTCGCCGCGAATGGCAGCCCGGACTCCTCCTTCATCGGCAGCGCATCCATGTCGCCGCGCAGCAGGATCACCTTGCCGCCCTGCCCGGCCACGGCCGTCACGCCCGACTTCCCGCAGCGCTTCGGCTCATATCCGTATTCTCTGAGCTTCTCCATGACAAATGAAGACGTCTCCGGCAGGTCCAGCCCCAGCTCGGCGAACTGGTGAACCGTGCGCCGGTTCCTCACGATCTCCTCTTTTATATCCTGTGCTTCCTTCAGATAATCGGTCACTGTATACCTCCTGTGAGCAGCAGACGGCAGATTCGCACTGCCTGCACGTTTCGGAAACTGCGATTACTGTAGCATCGGCACTCAGGCGTGTCAAGAATCGCGGTAATGCGGTGAAGTTCAGCGCTTTAATGCTTGAAACATTCTTAAAAGTGTGTTAATTTTAATGAAAATTTTCTGCGGACAGGAAATCTGGAACCTTGCGGAAAAGTCTGGAGGAACACACATGAATGCTTTACTTGCCATGACGATTATCTTCCTCGTCTTTGCGTTCGGGGATCTGGTCGCCACGAAGACGAAGGCGATCGTATCGAGCATGCTCGCCTGTGCCATCGTATTTATGATCTGGTTCTGGGCTGGAGCGCCGGCCACGATTTTCACCGATTCCGGGCTGATGGCCTTCGCGTCGGTCACAATCGGCATGTTCCTTGTTCATGTCGGAAGTACGATCAAGCTCCGGGATCTGATGACAGAGTGGAAGACGGTTCTGATCTCGCTGATCTCGACCCTTCTGATTGCGTTCGGCGTGTACTTCATAGGACAGTTTATCATTGACCGCTACTATGCCCTTGTGGGCGGCCCGACGATTGCAGGCGGCATGGTCGCATATCTCGTGATCAAAGGCGTCGGCGATGTGGTCGGCCGCGACGATGTTGCCGTCTTCGCTCTGATGGTCATCTCCCTTCAGGCTCTGGCCGGAATCCCGATCGCTTCGCAGCTGTGCAAAAAAGAAGGCGTGAGGGTTCTGCAGGACTGGAAAGACGGAAAGTACATCCCGCCGGCAGAGCCGAAGGACAATCCGGGTCTGTTCGGTGCGTTCAAGATCTTCCCGTCGGTTCCGGAAAAGTACAACAGCGCGAACTTCATTCTCTTCAAGACGGCGCTTCTGGCGCTGGCAGGACTGTACCTTGGCAAGATCACGCCGGTCAACCAGCTGATCTACTGCCTGATCTTCGGTATTCTCTTCCATGAGCTGGGCTTCCTGGATGAGGCGTGTCTGACCAAGTCGAATGGTTTTACATTCGTCATGGCGGGCGCAATGTGCACGGTGTTCGCAGGACTTGCCAACACGACGCCGAAGGTGGTTCTCTCCATGCTCCCGAGTCTGCTGGTTGTCATCGCGCTGGGCCTCGCGATCGGCTTTGTTGTCTCGGTTCTGGTCGGCCGGATCGTACACCTTGGCTGGAGGATGTCCTTCGCGATTGCCGTCACGGCGCTGATTGGATTCCCGGGCACCTTCATCCTGTCCCGCGAGGTATCCGATGCGGTCGGAAAGGACGAGGAAGAGATCCATATCGTGATGGATTACATCATGCCGAAGATGATCATCGGAGGAATTGTTTCTGTTTCGGTTGTGTCCGGCATCGCGGCGAGCATCATGCTGAACTGGATCTGAAGATTCCCGCCTGAACAAATTGAATAATTCGTGCTTTTTCAGGAGGAGTGTGCTACAATACCGACATATCGGGATGTAGCGCAGGTGGTAGCGCGCTTGACTGGGGGTCAAGAGGCCGCAGGTTCAAGTCCTGTCATTCCGATTGAGGCATTTGAGGCAGCGGTGCCGGAAGGTGGCCGCTGCCTTTTTTATCGCAACTTACCGGAGGCTGCGTTGGCATCTTCCGCGGGGGCATCGGAAACTATGCTGGCAAGATATTTCGGGAAACTGACATCATCACAGATCATCATGGGGAGCTTCGCCGCGATGATTCTTTTGGGAAGTCTGCTTCTCATGCTGCCGGTGGCAAGTGCCGACGGCACTGTCACGCCCTGGCTGGACTGCCTGTTCACGTCGACCTCGGCGGCCTGCGTGACGGGGCTCGTTGTCTTTGACACGGCCACGCACTGGAGCCTTTTCGGACAGCTGGTCATCATCATCCTGATTCAGATCGGCGGTCTGGGCGTCTTCACCATCGCATTTCTGCTGAGCGTGCTTCTGGGAAGCCGCATATCGCTGCGGCAGCGCGGCATCCTGAGGGACTCGATATCCGCGCAGTCAGTCGGCGGCATCATCCGGCTGTCCATATTCCTGATCCGCTGGGTCTTTATATTCGAGGCGGCCGGCGCCATCGCCCTGATGCCGGTGATGATCCGGGACTTCGGATGGGCTCGCGGGATCTGGTACGGCATCTTTCACTCGATCTCGGCGTTCTGCAACGCCGGATTTGACCTGATGGGCATCCGGGAGCCGTTTTCGTCCCTGACCGCTTATCAGGCGGATCCTGTCGTCAATATCACCATCATGTCGCTGATCGTGATCGGCGGCCTCGGATTCTATGTATGGAAGGATATGTCGGACAGTCACTTCCGCTTCAGCCATTTTTCGCTGCAGACACGCATCGTGCTGATCACCACCTGTATTCTGATTGTAGCGCCGGGCATATGGTTCACTCTGACGGAGTACGGGGATCTTCCGCTCCCGGAGGCCCTGCTGTCCGGCTTCTTTCAGTCCGTCACGACACGGACGGCCGGCTTTAACACGGCAGACCTCACGCAGCTGCAGGAGGACAACCAGATGCTCATGATTGTCCTGATGCTCATCGGCGGGTCGCCGGGTTCCACGGCCGGCGGCATGAAGACAACTACCGCGGCGGTGATGATTCTGACCATGTTCGCGGTTTTCTTCCGCAGACGCGATGTGGCCGTCTTTCACCGGCGGATCTCGAGGGACACTGTCCGCACGGCCTCGGCGATCATGACCATGTATCTGACGCTGTTTCTGCTCTCATCCTGCATCATCAGCCGGACCGAGGGCATATCACTTCTGCCGGCGGCCTTCGAGACGGCATCCGCGCTGGGCACGGTCGGGCTGACACTCGGCCTGACGCCGACGCTCGGGCGCGTATCGCACTGTATTCTGATCCTGCTCATGTACACGGGGCGTGTCGGGGGACTGACGATTCTGTATGCGGCTATACATGAGGGCACAAGTCTGCGCTACCCGGAGGAACCGGTCAGCGTGGGATAATCAGGCTGGAGGTAGGAGACATGAAGAAAAATATTCTGCTGATCGGCGCGGGCGGGTTTGGAACCCGGATCGCAAAGAAGCTTTCCGAGATGGACCAGCAGGTCATGGTCGTGGACGAGGATGAGGAGCGGATCAACGAGTGCATGCACTTCGCGACGAACGCGGTGATCGGAGATGCCTCGAAGCCGGAGTTCCTGAAGGCGATCGGCGTGGGAGATTTTGATCTGTGCATCGTGGCGATCGGCGATGACTTTCAGAGCTCGATGGAGGTTACAGCGAAGC
The DNA here is from genome assembly GCA_002394965.1 of Lachnospira sp. UBA4285. Classification (GTDB taxonomy): domain Bacteria; phylum Bacillota; class Clostridia; order Lachnospirales; family Lachnospiraceae; genus UBA4285. The sequence continues at coordinate 1,099 of DGVL01000137.1, read as the reverse complement.
TCAAGGATTGCGGGGCTAAATTCGTTGTGTCGCGCGCGGTCACGGACGTGCAGGAGGAACTGCTGCTCCGGATCGGAGCGGACCGGATTGTCTTCCCCGAGAAGTTCGTGGCGGAATGGACGGCGTTCCGATACGGAACGGAGCATGTCTTTGACTACTTCGCCATCGACCGCAAGACTGCTCTGATCGAGATCGAGATGCCGCCCAGATGGGTCGGAAAGACGCTGCGGGAACTGGATGTGCGCAAACGCTTCAACATCAATGTGGTCGGGATCCGCGAGAACGGAACCATACGGCTGCAGCTTGACCCGGACGAGGAGCTTACCGGCGGCCGCACGATCCTTGTGATCGGAAACACGTCGGATGTCGACCGCTGCTATCACTGACAGGCAGGAGATTCTGGTATGGAAATCACGAGAGACGAACTGGAGAAGAAAGATCTGTTCCGGAGATTTTTCCGGTATGTGGAGACGGACACGCAGTCCAGTGAGACGAGCGGCCTTCATCCGTCCACGGAGAAACAGAAGGTGCTTGCGAAGATGCTCGTGGAGGAGCTTCGCGAGATGGGCATACGCGATGTGACGTTAGACGCAGGTCACTGCTATGTGTACGCGAAGCTGCCGGGATGCGGGAGCGGAAAAAACAGAAAACCCCTGGGGTTTATCGCCCACATGGACACCTCACCGGCCGTCACGGACACGGATGTGAAGATCCGGGTTATTCCGGCCTACAGCGGCGATGATCCGTATCTGAAAATACAGGACTTCCCGGATCTTGCCAGGCACATCGGCGAGGCGCTGATCGCGACGGATACGACGACGCTCCTCGGGGCTGACGACAAGGCCGGCGTCGCGGAGATCATGAGTATGCTGAGCTGGTTCTGTGAGCACCCGGACGTGCCGCATCGTCCTGTCTGCGTCGCGTTCACACCGGATGAGGAGATCGGCGCCGGGCCGGAATTCTTTGACCTGCAGACGTTCGCGGCGCCGGAGGCCTACACGGTTGACGGCGGGGAATACGGCATCGTCGAATATGAAAACTTCAACGCGGCCGGCGCCGAGGTCAGGTTCCGCGGGCGGAGCGTCCATCCGGGCGACGC
>DGVL01000047.1 GCA_002394965.1 Lachnospira sp. UBA4285 | reverse complement strand
AAGGTTATGTTCCAGGGATTCTGCTGGAATCTGAACAGTTTCGATCAGGAAGGCGTTCAGCTGGGCAAGATCCTTGCGAAGAAAGTCCTTGCGCACGAGACAGACGGAGCGCTTTCCGAGTACAGCCGGATGCTTGACATCTGATGTGCCCGGCGCTCAGAGCGCATCAGGCGGCATCTGCCAGTTACAAATGAATTAAGCTTCAGGTTTTGCTGCCCCGGCGGTCTTCTGCGTATGTGCAGAGATCGGCGAGGCAGCATTTTTGACATTCCGGATTTCTTGCCGTACAGACAGCGCGCCCGTGGTCGACGAGTCGATGGCAGAAGTCATTTCCCTCTTCGGGCGGTATGATTTTCCGAAGCGCCCGTTCTACTTTCGCCGGCTCTTTTATATTATCGACAAGTCCGATACGGTTAGACAGCCGGATACAGTGCGTGTCGGTCACGATAGCCGGTTTTCCAAAGACGTCTCCCATGATTAGATTCGCGCTCTTGCGCCCGACACCCGGGAGCTTCAGAAGAGCGTTAAAATCTTCCGGAACCCGGCCGCCATACTGATCGCGCAGCACCTTCATGCAGGCACTGATGTCGCGTGCCTTGCTGTGCCCGAGTCCGCAGGGACGGACAACTTTTTCAATGTCAGACGGGTCCGCCGCGGCGAGAGTCTCCACACTCGGATATTTCTCCAGCAGATCCTGCATGACGATGTTGACCCGCCTGTCCGTGCACTGCGCGGCAAGCCGCACCGAAACGAGGAGCTGCCAGGCGTCTTTATAGTCCAGCGTGCAATGAGTCGCCGGGTATTCTTCTTTCAATCTGCGGATTACTTCCAGCGCTTTTTCCTGTACCGTCATGTCGCATCCCTCCAGTGCAGCCTGTGCAGCTGCCCGTTTTCCATCAACCCCGGGAAATGATTCTGCCGCAACGCCTCATAGAGCACGATGGCGGCGGAGTTGCAGAGATTCAGAGAGCGCTCGCCCTCCACCATAGGAATGCGGATGCAGTCCTCTTCATGCTCCACCAGTATTTCCTCCGGAATCCCCCGGCTCTCCGGCCCGAACATGATGTAGTCGTCCGGTCCGAAGGCGGCATCCGTGTACACGAGATGAGCCTTTGTTGTCGCAAGCCATATCCGGCGGTGCGCCGCAAGGGCTTCCTTCTGCAGCTGCCCGAAATCCTCGTACATATGCAGATTAAGACGCGGCCAGTAGTCAAGACCGGCCCGGCGAATATACCGGTCACTGATAAGAAAGCCGAGCGGCTTGATGAGATGCAGACTGGCACCGGCTGCCACGCAGGTGCGCCCGATATTGCCGGTGTTGTACGGGATCTCCGGCTCGTACAAAGCGATGTGAATCATGCTTTCTTCTCCTTTCTGAGATTGACGATCAGGATGCCGGCGAAAAATACAGCGGTTCCCCCGATGACCCATCCGGTCACAGGCTCGTGAAAGAGAACCGCAGACCAGAATATTGTCAGAATGGCCATGGAGCTCTGGATAATCGTAGCAATGAGAGCTGACACGCGCTTCATGGCAAGTGCCTGCAGCAGAAAGCCGACGGCGGTAACCATGCCGAGCTCGAGCATGCCGAGTACGGAAAGCGGCGTCGGCGATCCGGTCATGAGCGGCCCGCCGACAGGCAGGAACGGCAGGCAGACGAGTGCTCCGACAAGAAACATGGAGTAGTTGATCGAGACCGGGTCCATGTCAGCAACCAGTTTTTTCTGCACTACATTGAACAGCCCGGCGCCGACACCGCCGAGACTCAGAATGAGAAGGAGTTTCGCCTGCCCGCTCAGGAACTCCGATGCCTCAGCTCCGTTCCAGGAGACCGCGACGACGCCGATCACCGTGAGGAGTGTGCCGAGCAGCTTTCGAAGCGTAAGCCGGTCCTGACCCAGTATGGCGGATACGATGAGAACCGTGATGGTCTGCGACGGCAGCACGAGTACCGTGCCGTACGAGTAGCCGGCCATAACGCCGTAGTTCTCGGCCATGTAATGGACAGCTTTGAAAATGCCGCCGAGAACTATGAGAAGACTAAAAGCCGGCCGGGGCTTTCTGTGCCTTGCGAATTGAATGATCAGCAGAATCAGACTGCCGAGTACAAAACGTAGAAGTGAAGTCATGAACGGCGAGAGAAAATTGCCGGTCAGCTTGATTGCCATTCCGCCGAAGCTGAACAGCAGAGTCTGCAGGATAAGATAAAAGTAAGATGCCATACGGTTTTACCTGCCCCCCGAAATGCTTTTTGTTATCATATCATATCGAGGTTGTGTTAGAATCAACTTCAAAAGGTTTTGAGAGGATTTTCAGTGAGATGAAGCAGTTTAAGATTCTTTGTATCAATCCGGGCTCGACGTCTACAAAAGTATCGCTACACATAAATGAGAAGAAGATATTTCAGACGTCTGTATTCCACGACTCCAGTATTCTTTTGAAGTTTCCGGATATTAACGACCAGCTCCCGTACCGGATGAAGGTCGTCAGGAAATTTATCAATGACAATAATATTGACCTGTCTGATCTCGACGCCATTGTCGGCCGGGGCGGCAGCTGCGCCCCGTGCGAAAGCGGCACGTATCTGGTCAATCAGAAACTGATCGATGACACGAAAAACTGCCGGGGCGGACTGTATCACTCGTCCATGCTCGGCGTTCAGATGGCGGCACAGCTGCACAAGGAGTACGGCGGCCTTGTCCTGATGGTAGATCCTCCGGTTGTCGACGAGCTGCAGGACCTGGCCCGCTACACCGGCGTGAAGGGAATCCGGCGCCGGGCGGTGTCCCATGCGCTGAATCTGAAGGCCACGGCACGCCACCACGCCGCGCTCATGGGTGAGAAGTACGAAGACAAGAATTACATTGTGTGTCACATTGACGGCGGCATATCCATAACAGCGCACCGCCACGGCCGCATGGTTGACGGAAACGATGCGGGCGGCGGTGAGGGACCGTTTACCCCGACGCGCATGGGCAGTATGGCTGTGACCGATGTTCTGAAGTACTTTCGAAATAAAACGCCAAAGGAGATTCGCGATCTGTGTTCACAGGCGGGCGGACTCAGCAGTTATTTCGGGACGTCTGACTCTGACAGAATCCACGCGAGAATCGAGTCGGGCGACAGGGAAGCGAAAGCTGTATGGGATGCCGGGATATACCAGTGCTGCAAGTGGATTGGCTCCATGGCGGCGGTGCTGGAAGGAGATGTCGATGCAATTATCCTGACAGGCGGTCTGATGCGCTTCCCGGAAGTTGAGCAGACTGTAAAGGCGCGCTGCGGCTGGATCGCACCGGTGTACTCATATCCCGGCGAGCTGGAGCACGAGGCGATGGCAGCGGGCGCATACCGGGTCCTGACCGGACAGGAAACTCCGAAGATTTATACGGGAAGCTCTGTAAATCCATGAATATGAATAAGGTGAGGCGTGAATGACAGAAAAAGGAGGACAGGGGGGAAAAGCAAAGAAAACAAAGACCCGGGTCAGTGTTATCACAGCCATATTGCTGGCGTCTTTATGTGTGATGACTGCGCTCGTCTCCGGGAAGGAGAGTGCAGGCTCCGATTCGGATAAAGATCCGGAGGGCAGTGTGCAGGTGGGGCTGCCCGCTATAGCGGATATCTTCTCGGATCCTGTCGGACAGGAATCCGTCCTGGATGAAAGTACCATCAACTGCTGGGGAGATTCCATGACACAAGGGATCAACGGGGACGGGATATCCTACCCGGATGTGCTGGAACAGCTGACCGGTATCAAGACCAATAATTTCGGCGTCGCCGGCGAGAATACGCTGGAAATCATGCAGCGCTCGGAGGATTACGGCGACCAGTCAAACGACATTCTCATCATCGAGATGGGCGACAATGGGGGATGGGACAGCCTTCCTGAGCTGATTGAGCAGTATCAGGAGATGATCGAGAAGTCTGGCTGTGACCGGTATATCATCATCACATCCACGGATGACCCGGATGACCCGGAGTCGATCTGGTATGAACCGGCCGAGGGCCTCGGTATCAGCAACACTTCTTATGAGCAGGCACTCCTGGACGCCTTTGGAGAACACGTGTTTCTTGCCCGGCGCTATCTGCTGATGAACGGGCTGAAACTAAATGGACTGAAGGCAGGCAAGCAGGACTATCGCCGGGCTTTTGCCGGCGACATATCGGAAAAGCTCCGGCATACAGAGATCGACAATACCCACCTGAATGGATACGGCTACACAGCACAGGCTACCGGCGTGTACGCCAAGGGCGTTGAACTTGGGTACTGGCCGGACACCGGAGCGGAAATCGGGCTCTCTACGACAGAAGACATGGAGGGGAATTTCTTCACGAAGCGGGGATTCCTCACGCACTGACAAAAGCGTCAGCCGGAAACCGGCCTGGCGCTTCCATCCCCCCGGTAGGACGCGAGAATGGAATGTATGCAGCGGTGAAGGTGCGGCAGATATTCATCCAGCGTGCAGGGGGTCTCGTACATGATTGTGCTGTAACCCGTGGAATTCACGAGCTCAATGATCGTGAAGAGCAGAAGCTCCGGCGTGTCACACGCATAATGGCTTGCCTGCAGGGCGGCCAGAAAATTCTGATAGATTTTGTTGAAATTGTTGGTGTCGCTCTTGTCTGCTATCTCAAAGGCGTGTTCAAATACACCCCAGGAGAGGTTCTTTGAGATGAAGTTGAGCAGCATCTTGTTCTGCTGCAGATGATAGAGGATATGATCCACCAGCGAAAAAAGGTAACTCTCGACGCTGTCCGGTTTGACCGGCGCGTCGGCGATCGCCTTCTCGGCTTCCAGAAGAACCTGCGACGACATCTTGGCCACGAGCTGGTCGCGCAGGTCGTATTTATCTTTGAAATACAGATAGAATGTCCCTTTTGCAAGACCGGATTCCCGGACGATATCCGATATAGTCGTTTTGTTGAACCCCTGCTGGGTGAAGAGCGCATAGGCGTGATTCAGCAGGGATGTTCTTTTGTAGAGTTTATTCTGAGCTGCTTTTCCCATTTGTATTCGTCACCTTTCCGGACGACATTGCCATATTGCCGACAGAATCCGCGCACCGCGGTTCTGTTTATAGAAAGTTTACACAATTATTGACCACAAGTCAATTTTATTATTGAACTTTGGTCATTTTTGTTTTATCATAACTCCGGTCAAAGAAATGAACACTAGTCATAAATTTTAAGAAGAGAGGAAGGCAACACAAAGTGGTAAAGGTCGGGAAATGGATTGCGAAGAACAGAATCCTGATTCTGATTCTCGCCGTGCTTCTGCTGATTCCGTCCTATTTCGGATTCAAGAGCACGAGAACGAATTACGACCTGCTGACGTATCTGCCGGAGAATCTGGACACGGTCCAGGGACAGAACATCGTGGTGGATCAGTACGGTATGGGAGCGTTCTCAATGGTCGTCGTCGAGAACAAGAGTCTTAAGGATGTGGCGAAGCTGGAGCAGGATATTGAGGCTATACCGCATGTCAAGGACGTGCTCTGGTATGACGACGTGGCGGACATCAATCTGCCGGTACAGATGATCCCGGAAAATCTCCGGAGCAAATTCTTCAGCGGTGACGCGACGATGATGCTGGTGCTGCTTGACAACACCTCGTCGGCGGACAGCACGCTGGCAGCGGAGAAGCAGATCCGGAGTGTCCTGGATTCGGACTGCTATATCAACGGAATCCCTTCTGTCATGAATGACCTGAAGGATCTCACGGATCAGGAACTTCCGATCTATGTCGGGATCGCGGTTCTCATGAGCCTCATTGCGATGCTGCTCCTGACGGATTCCTTTGCGGTTCCGTTCCTGTTTCTGCTGGATATCGCATTCGCTGTCGTCTACAACATGGGAACGAACGTGATGTTCGGATCCATCTCCTATATCACGAAAGCCATCGCGGCGGTTCTTCAGCTGGCTGTCACCATGGACTATTCCATCTTCCTGCTGGGAAGCTATCGCGAGAACAAGCTGCGCTTTCCGGGCGACAACAACCGCGCCATGGGCCACGCGATCGCCAACACGTTCAAGTCCATCATCGGAAGTTCCGTGACGACTATCGCCGGTTTCATCGCCCTTTGCTTCATGAGCTTCACGCTGGGGCTTGACCTCGGACTTGTCATGGCCAAGGGTGTGCTGTTCGGCGTGCTGTCCTGTGTCACCATCCTGCCGTCACTGGTTCTGTTCTTTGACAAGGCAATCGAGAAAACAAAACACAAACCGCTGATGGGAAACCTCGACAAGGCGTCTGCTTTCATCACAAAGCATTTCAAACTGTGGATCGTTCTTTTCTGCATCATCCTGGTTCCGGCTGTCTACGGCAACAACCACGTTCAGAACTACTACGATCTGTCCGGGTCGCTTCCGTCAAATCTGCCTTCCCGGATCGGCTTCAAGAAGGTTGAGGATGATTTCGGAAGTACCACAATCGACATGGTTCTTTTTGACAAGAACATGCCGGCCAAAGAGAAGGCTGATATGCTTTCCGACATGGAAGATGTCGACGGCGTCAACTACTGCATCGGCATGAATTCACTTGTCGGCAGCAACGTCCCGGATTCCATGGTGCCGCTTAAGGTCCGCAGCATGCTGCAGTCCGACAAGTATGAGATGTGTTTTGTCGGGACCGGATATTATGTAGGGTCGGATGAAGCCAACGCACAGGTCGAAAAGCTCAACAGTATCATCAAACAGTATGATGCCAATGCGCTGCTGGTCGGCGAGGCGCCGATGACGCATGACCTGGTCGATGTCACCAATGTCGATTTCATCCATGTCAACACTGCGTCGCTCGGCATCATCTTCGTGATCATCTGCCTTCTGTTCCGGTCCGTGAGTCTTCCGGTAATCCTGGAACTGGTCATCGAGTCGGCTATCATCATCAACATGTCGATTCCGTATTTCACGAACACATCGGTTGTGTTCGTCGCCAGCATTATCCTCGGAACGGTTCAGCTGGGATCTACGGTTGACTACGCGATCCTGATGACGAGCCGCTATCAGAAAGAGCGGCAGAGAGGAAGAGACCGGGATACAGCCATTCAAATCGCCCACCGCACAAGCATGGGATCCATCATAACCAGCGGTCTTTCATTCTTCGCGGCGACCTTCGGCGTTGCACTGTATTCCAACATCGACGTGATTCACTCGATGTGCCTGATGCTTGCCCGCGGTGCCCTGATCAGCACAGTCGTTGTCATCTTCATCCTCCCGGGCATGCTTAAGATCTTTGGCGGCCTGATTGAGCACACTTCATGGCACTTCCTGGGGAAGGAAGCAACAAAGAAAAACAAAGCGCAGTCCGCGCCGGAAGCCAGGATTGCAGCTGAATCACATACAGACGGAAACAATGGTTGACGGAAAGGGCTTGAGGTACGACTATGAACAGAAATAAGAAACTTCTCATGAAAAAAACAGCCGAAAAGACAGCAGCCGTCGGCATGGCTGCACTGGTAGGGCTCGGGGCCGGCGCGATGCCGGTTCTGGCTGCGGATACAGCCGGGAATACCGTGACGAAGGATGAGACCGTCTATGTCAATGCCGATGCAAGCGGAAAGACATCGGACATCACGGTATCTGACCAGCTGAGCGGTGTCGGAAGCGGAACGGTATCGGACTCGTCTGATCTCAAAGACATTCAGAACACCAAGGGCGACGAGACGTACAGCGGCAGCGGGGATCAGATGAGCTGGAACGCGCAGGGAAGCGACATCTTCTACCAGGGCAAGTCGGACAAGGAACTGCCGGTTGGCGTGAAGTTCACGTATTACCTGGACGGAAAGGAGATTTCCGCTTCGGATCTGGCCGGCAAGAGCGGCAAGGTCACGATTAAGATCGCCTATTCGAACAACGCAAAGAAAACGGTGAAGGTCGGCGGCAAGGATGTGGAGATGAGCACGCCATTTGTCATGATGACGGGCATGATCCTTCCGTCTGAAAAGTTCTCGAATGTTACGATCGACAACGGACGGGTCCTCAATGACGGCAGCCGCAGCATTGTGCTCGGTTACGGTGTCCCGGGGCTGGCGGATACGCTGGACCTGACGGGAATCAAGGATAAAGCCGGAAAGGCAGCGGACGGGGCCGGGGACTTCTCGGATCAGGCAAAGAGCCTGACGGACAAGCTCGAGGACATTGATCTTCCGGATACGGTCACGATCACGGCGGACGTCACGGATTTTGCACTTGATTCGACATACACCGTCGCCATGGACAATCTGTTTGAGGATGTGGACTTAAGCGATGTGGATTCCCTCGACACGGTGCGCGACAAGATCACAGAACTTGAGGACGCGACAGCGCAGCTGGTCGACGGTAGCCAGACGCTCGCGGACGGCACACAGACACTCTCGGACAGCTACGGGCAGCTGGATGACGGCATCAGCGAGCTGAGAGACGGCGCGGAGAGCGCACAGGACGGTGTCAGCCAGTACACGGAGGGCGTATCCCAGGCAGCGGACGGCGCGGCACAGCTTGCAGACGGCACGGCGCAGGCGGTTTCCGGTTCGGGGCAGCTGGCAGACGGCATGAATACGCTTGCGTCCAATTCGGAAGCACTCAGGAACGGCAGCAGTCAGCTGGACGACGGTGCCGACAAGCTGCTGAATGGGGCACGGGAGCTTTTCTATGGGCTGTCCTCGACCGACACGACCGGTCTCAAAGGCGGTGTGGCGGCTTATACATCCGGCGCGGATGCCGTGAATGCCGGGGCGCAGCAGCTTAAGAGCGCGACGGAAAATCTCCCGGATGAGACGAATAGACTGGCGCAGGGCGTCTCCGATTACACGGACGGCGCTGACAGACTTGCAGCCGGCGCAGGACAGCTCTCTGCCGCGATGAACACCGGCAGTGATACCACCCGGTCACTTACATCCGGGGCTGAGAGCCTGAAAAATGGCGTTGACGCCTACACGGCCGGGACCGATGCGCTGGCGGCAGGTACTGCGAAACTGGCTGATGATACTACCGGTCTTCCGGCGCTTAGAAGTGGGGTGACAAGCCTTACCACCGGTGTTTCCACTCTCGCTTCCGGTGTGCAGCAGGCAGCCGGCGGCATGAAGAGTGCGGCAGATTCGATGAGTGCTACAGCAGAGTCGGCAAAGAAAGGCGTCTCGGAGATCTCCACCGCTCTGACAGACCTCAGCGGGGCGCAGCAGAAGGCATCGGAGCTTCTGAAGCAGTCAAAGGAAAATCTTTCGACGCTTCAGGGCTCTCTTGCCAGTGCTGCTTCCGGGGCTGGTCAGATTGCCGACGGCCTGGGACAGCTGAACCAGAAAGGAAGCACGATCGCTTCTGCTGCGGCAGCTTCCGGTACAAATGCCGGCGTTTCGGATGCACAGCAGACTGTGGACAGTATAAGCGGTCTCACAGAAGAGCAGAAGAAGCAGGTGATGGCAGCGGTCAGCACAGCGGCTGGTACGGCTGCAAAAGCCGCGGCAAACGGCACGGCTTCCGGGTACAGCGATACACTTTCGACTCTTCAAAGCAATGCCACCACCCTTTCGTCAAAACTTTCAAGTGCTGCGGATGAGGTCGGAAAAACAAGTTCGTCCCTGGATGGCATCCAGACAAAAGTGGATGACGCCGGAACCCAGATTAAAAATGGAAAAAAAGACCTGGAGGGTGTTCAGACAGGACTGTCTGACAGTCTTACATCTCTGACGGAAGGCGCAGCAAAACTGAGCGAGAGTTACAACAGTCTGACAGATGGTGCAGGGGAGCTGTCTAAAGGCGCTGCGAAGGTGAACGACGGTCTTGACACGGCTATAAACGGTGTACAGAAGGCCAATGCCGGTGCTTCACAGCTCACAGGGCAGTCCCAGGCGCTTCGTGACGGAGCTGCATCGCTTGCAGCCGGAACAAAGCAGGCCGGAGCGGCTGCGCAGCAGATAAGCGAAGGGCTTCAGAAACTGACGGACAACAATCAGGCTCTGGTTGACGGTGTAAATGCCCTCGCATCCGGCTCGGAAGTTCTGACTCAGGGTATTGCTCATCTGGCAGCCGGAACGTCGCAGCTTTCTTCCGGCTCGGATGCTCTGAATCAGGGCGTTACAAGGGCGGCAGACGGCGCAGGTCAGCTTGCCGGCGGTCTGGCGCAGACCAAGGATGGGACGAGCAGCTTGCGGGACGGCATCTATGCTTACACGGACGGCGTGGCCACAGCCGCGTCCGGAGCTGATGCTCTGGCTGACGGCGCAGGACAGCTTGATGCGGGAGCCGGACAGCTTCTTTCCGGGCTGAATCAGATCACTGCCAACAATGCGGCACTTAACGGCGGCATGAGCCAGCTGACGGACGGCGCGGGCGCTCTCGCCGACGGAAGCGCACAGGTTGTGGATGGCATCAGCCAGCTGACGGACGGCGCGGACGAACTCGCCGAGGGCATGAAGAAGTATTCGGAAGAGGCGATCAACAAGCTCACGGATTCCCTGACAGACACGCTGGATGATGTCAGCGATCTGACGGACAGACTCAAAGCCGTGACCGGTGATGAGCTGTCATATAAGAACTACAGCGGCATTTCCAAAGACATGGACGGAAGTGTGAAGTTCATTATTTCGACAGACAGCATCGGCGATAACAACTGATTCTGGAAGTCTGACAAGCACAGGCTGCTGCTCATTGTGCCAGGAGGCATGAAGGGCGGCAGCCCTTTTTGTGTGCCGATTGTGTAATACCGACATATATTTTGCGAAGTTTCAAGTTTTATCGTACATATTTTCATTGTATAATAAGGTCATATCAGGTTACAGGAGGGAAAAATGGAAAAGCTGAATCTGAATGCATTTGCCGATGAAGCCTCTCCGATGATCGACGGGCAGATCAAGGCGTGTCTTCGCAACGGCCTCCAGGGGCTCGAGATCCGGGGCGTTGATGGTGTGAACGTGACGGCGATCTCGGATGGCACAGCCAGAGCGGTGAAGAAGAAGCTGGATGACGCCGGACTGAAGGTGTGGTCGATCGGCTCGCCGATTGGCAAGATCAACATTGTGACGGACAGCTGGGAGGAACACCTTGAGAAGCTGCGCCGGACGATCGAGATTGCGCACATTCTTGGCACGAAGTATATCCGGATGTTTTCATTTTACTATCCGGAGGAAGACAAGCCGGAAAAGTACCGCGGTGAAGTTCTGTACCGCCTGAACAAGATGGCTGACATCGCGCAGGCAGAGGACGTTGTGCTGTGTCATGAGAACGAGAAGGGGATATACGGCGACATTGCGAGCCGCTGCTTTGACATTCTGACAAGTGTTCCGCGGATCCGCGGGGTTTTCGACCCGGCCAACTTCGTACAGTGCGGTCAGGAAACACTTTCTGCATGGGAGATGCTGAAAGACCACATATTCTATATGCATATCAAAGACGCATTCTCCGACATGCGGGTGGTTCCGGCCGGAAAGGGCGAAGGCCATGTGCCGGAAATCGTCAGGGAATATCTTGCCCAGGGCGGAAGAGAGTTCACGGTGGAGCCGCACCTGAAGGTTTTCGGCAGTCTCCGGGGACTTGAGCAGGAAGGTGCAAAGAGTATGATCGGCGGAGTATATCAGTACCGGACTAACGACGAGGCTTTTGACGCGGCCTGCGGCGCGCTCCGGGAGATTCTGGCCGGCTGTGGTTACGGAGAGGACAGATAAATGTGTGAAGAAGTGAGAATCGGCATCATCGGTGTCGGCAACATGGGTTCTTCCCATGCGCTGCGCATTGCGAAGGGAGACATAAAGGGAATGCGGCTTGTCGCGGTTGCGGACAAGAAGAGCAGCCGGCGCGAGTGGGCGAAGGAAAATCTCCCGGATACCGTTGCGATTTACGAGAATGAGACGCAGCTGATGAACGACCCGGCTGTGACGGCTGTTCTGATTGCCGTGCCGCATTACGATCATCCGGGCTTTGCTATCCGGGCGATGAAAAAGGGCCTGCATGTCATGTCGGAGAAGCCGGCAGGTGTGTACACGAAGCAGGTTCGCGAGGAAATCGCTGAAGCCGATAAGCATCCGGACGTCACATTCGCCATGATGTTCAACCAGCGCACGAATCCGCTGTATATCAAGATGCACGAGCTTGTCACAAGCGGTCAGTACGGTGCCATCAAGCGGGTGAACTGGATCATCACGGACTGGTACAGAACGCAGCAGTATTATGACTCGGGCGACTGGCGCGCAACATGGAACGGTGAGGGCGGCGGTGTGCTGCTCAATCAGTGCCCGCACCAGCTGGATCTGTTGCAGTGGATCTGTGGTCTGCCGAAGAAAGTTCAGGCGTTCATGTACGAGGGCAAGTGGCATCACATCGAAGTGGAAGACGACGTGACCTGCTTCATGGAATTCCCGAACGGAGCCACGGGTGTATTCATCACATCGACGGGCGATGCGCCGGGTGACAACCGGTTTGAGGTTGACCTCGAGAGGGCGCAGATCATCGTCGAGCACGACAAGCTTTACGTCTATGAGCTGGATGAGAACGAGCGCAAGTACTGCTTTGAGGCGACGGAAGGGTTCAAGAAGCCGTCAGGACACGAAGTGCACTTTGAGCTGAGCACAGACAATCCGCAGCACAACGGCGTCCTGCAGGCCTTTGCCGATCACATCCTTCATGGCGCACCGCTGGTGGCGGACGGAAGAGAAGGAATCCGCGGACTGACGCTCTCCAACGCAATGCATCTGTCGGCATGGCTCAAACAGCCGGTGGAGATCCCGTTTGACGAGGATCTGTTCCTGAAGCTGCTTAATGAGAAGCGAGCGAATTCGGTAAAGAAAGAGCATGTAGTCGAGTCCACGAATGCAGATATGGACAGCACATACTGATTCGAAGATAAGCAAAAGAAAAGTGCCGGGATGGATCAATTTCCTTTCCGGCACTTATTTTTACGGACTGCGCTGAGGCATCGGCAAGAGCACGCTGTCCCTACCGGCCGTGTACGGAGTCTTTGTAATGCATGTTTTCGTACATGCATTTTTTATTCTTTTGACACGACTTTTGCGCGAACCAGTGCCTGCCAGATGCAACCGGCAAGGCCTGTTCCGACCAGAGCTGTGATGAGCTGGGTTGTGGAAAATTGTGCCTGGAGAACCGGCAGCATCTTCTGCATTTTCTCAGGAAGATATGCCGGAAGAATCAGCTGACTGATTGAGCCCCACATGAAGGCAGCCTTCATGAACGAGCCGGTGATACCGCCGATTGCGAGACGACTGCCTTTTCCCGAGGGTCTTGAAAGCCGCACGGAGAACAGCCACATGATGACGATAAGTATGACATTGCCGAGTGCAATCATGATCATAAGCACAGGGATTGCCGCGATGACAGGACTGCCGGTGATGAAAAATGAGAGTACCGGTGTCACGACGCTTAAGATCAGGCCATACTCCAGCCCACAGCAGATTGCCGCGAGAATAAGACAGGCATTTACAATCGGGCCTGTTATGAAGACGCTCGTATTTTTCAGAAACATACTGGCAATGCAGATGGCCAGCAGGAGTGCTGCAGTCGTCAGCTTTTTTATATTTGTGTTCATGTCATCAAATCTCCCGGAAGAACATTACGATTTTTTCTTTTCTTTTTCTTTTCTGGATGTCTTCCTGCGCTTGTTTGAATCTGCTGCCGCAGATTCTTTTTCAAACTCCCGGAACGTGTCGTCCAGATTAATCAGAGATGGAATCCAGTCAGCAAATTCCGTATCAGCTGCCTGTCGGAAATCTGCTTCATCCATGGAGGTTCCCAGGTTCTTCACGGATTTTTCAACCGGCTGAATGACACCCGCACCGGCGATACAGCCTCCGGGGCAGCCCATGCCTTCCAGAAGATATCCGTCGTACTTGTGCGTTTTCGTTGCGATCATCATCATCTTCCTGCACTCGGCCAGTCCGTCAGCGCGTTCCACCTTGACCTGGCGGTCCGGATCGATCTTCTTGATGTAATTGACAACTGCCTGCGCGACGCCGCCGCTCTTCGCGAATCCGCGTCCATCAGCACTTGCCTCGTGCAGCGGCTCGTCTTCCGGCAGTTTCGTGAAGTCAACATCTTTCGCTATGAACATTCCCAGGAGTTCCTCAAAGGTAAGACAGAAGTCGACATAACTCTTGACAGAGCGCCGGCTGGCCTCCTGCTTCTTGGAGAGGCAAGGGCCGATAAAGGCGATCTTGCATTCCGGATGATATTCCTTCAGAAGCCTTGCCGTCAGAACCATCGGCGTGAGAGTCATGGATATGTTCTTTGCGTAATCCGGAAAATTCTTCTTGGCCATCATGGCCCAGGCAGGGCAGCAGCTGGTGCCCATGAAGCGAAGCTTATCCGGCACCTCGCGCAGAAAATCCTTTGCCTCCTCGATCGTGCACAGATCCGCTCCGACAGCCACTTCGGCCACGTCTGTAAATCCAAGTGCCTTGAATGCGGAGCGGATCCTGTTCTGCGTGAAATCTTTCCCGAACTGTCCGGCGATGGCGGGAGCGACGATGGCATACACCGGTGTGCTGCTCTGGATCGCCTTGATGGTCTGGAAGATCTGGCTCTTGTCGACAATCGCCGCGAAGGGACAGGAGACCAGGCACATTCCGCAGGCAACACATTTGCCCTGGTCAATTTCCGCGCGGCCGTACTTGTCCGCGTGAATGGCACCGACGCCGCATGCCTTTTCGCAGGGCCGCTCCTGATGGATGATGGCGTGGTACGGGCAGGCGGCAACGCAGCGGCCGCACCGGATGCATCTGTCCTGGTCTATGACGGAATGGCCGCCTGACATGGAGACAGCCTTTTTGGGGCATACCTCGACGCACGGATGTTCCAGGCATCCCTGGCATCCATTGGTGACAAAGACCCGGTTCACAGGGCAGGAATTGCAAGCGAACTTGATGATGTCGACGAGCGGGGGTTCGTAGTATTTTTCGGCGATCATGCTTTCGTCGACACCCTCGGACACTTTGTGGTGTTCCGTGATTTTCCGGATGGAAAGGCCCATGGCAACGCGCAGCCGCTCGCGGACGATCTCGCGCTCAAGGAATATATTGGAGCGCACAGAAGCCATCTCGCCCGGTATGATCTTATAAGGAAGATTGTCCAGCGCCTCCGGTCCTTCATTGCTGTAGGCCATACGGGCGATCTCGGTGAAGACTTTCTGCCGCAGGTCGCTCTTGGTGGTTCTGACACCTCGCAAGGAAGTCACCTCCTTTGTAGTCTGTCTGCAATGGTCTTAAGACACGATTTATGATTCTGTCACTATTATAAAGGCTGCGGACAGATTCGTAAATGCCGCGGGAAAGAACGTGGATTCATTTCTGATAGAAACGAGACATAATCATAAAGAATTTTAAGATTGTTGCGGATTTCACAATATTTTTACTCGACAATGACCGCGGATATGGTAAAATGTCTCGTGGTAATGGAACAAAGCCAAACGATTTGGGAGGTTTCAGAAAATGTCAAAGATTGATCTGACACAGTACGGTATTACAGGAACGACAGAAGTCGTTTACAATCCGTCCTACGAAGAGCTCTTCAAGGAAGAGACAAAGCCGGAACTCACCGGTTATGAAGTGGGCAGAGTGAGCGAGCTGGGCGCTGTTGACGTATTTACTGGTATCTATACAGGACGTTCTCCTAAGGACAAGTTCATTGTCATGGACGAGAATTCCAAGGACACTGTATGGTGGACAAGCGACGAATATCCGAACGATAACCATCCGGCTTCCGAGGAAGCATGGAAGGCCTGCAAGGAGCTTGCAAAGAAGGAGCTCTCCGGAAAGAAGCTCTATGTCATCGATGGTTTCTGCGGTGCCAACAAGGATACC
>DGVL01000123.1 GCA_002394965.1 Lachnospira sp. UBA4285 | reverse complement strand
TTCTGCCGCGGACCTTGCTGAAGGCTACGATTTTTCCCTCTTCGTTCCCCTTGAGGAGGGGCTTGATCTGGAGAACCGTTCCGACCACGGCGGAGAGGTTGGAGAGACGGCCGCCGCGGCGAAGGTGCATCAGGTCGTCCACCGTGAAGACGTTGAACATCCGTTCCACGTGGTCGTAGAGCTCGGCAATCGCCTCGGCGGTGCTGCGTCCGAGTCTGCGCAGCCGGTCGGCATAGAGCGCGATAATGCCCTCGCCGAGAGAGGCGCCGCGGGTGTCGATCACTTCCACAATCCGGTCGGGATAGGCCTCCATCATCATTCGGGCAGCAATTTTGGCAGAGTTGCAGGACCCGCTGATGCCCGAGGACATACAGATGAAAATGACGTCCTTTCCCTCTCGAAGCGGGGGCTCAAAGAAGTCAGCATACTGCTGCGGGGGGATCTGGGAAGTGGTAACCTTCATGCCCTTCTTGATCTTTGCGTAATAATCCTCAGCGTCGAAATCGGGGTCCTTTACAGAATTGTATTCCTTCCCGTCGATATAATAGGAAAACGGGATGATTTCCAAAGAATAGTCCAGCACATACTGCCGCGGCAGATTGCCGGACGTATCGGTCATGACAACAAAAGACATTGTTCAGCGCTCCTTTACATGGTGCTGGAAACAGCATAATACAAAATAGGGAAAAAGGCAAGCGAACGTTCAAAAATGCGCAATCATCGGTCGTCTACTATGGGGAGAACCCCTGAAAAAACGGACTCTCCTATGAGTAGAGAGAAAAGGAGAGCAAAGATTTCCCTTGCAATTCTCACAGGGAATGGTAGAATAAAATCCAGACACTACTTGATAAAGCATATCCGGAGAAGATCTTTCCATGACAGTACGAAATAAACGACAATTCAGCCTGGTTTCTCTGCTTCTGAGCCTGTTCCTTCTGCTTTCCATGCTCCCGGCGGGGTGGGCGGAAGGAAGCACGCCGCAGGATCCGCAGACGGCGGGCACTGAAAATGAAATAACGGAAGGAGAGGGCGGCTCCTCTGCAGAGAATGTACCCGGACAGGCAGACTGGGAGACCAGGCTGCTGCTGATGCTGCAGGAACACGATGCAAACCCCGATACCATCGCGGCGGGGTATTACAACCTTGCGACAGGGGAGGAGCACTACTATAACGGGGATCAGTACCGTGTGAGCGGCAGCATGTACAAGGTGCCGCTGAACATGCTGTTTCTGAACTGGATCGCCGAGGGAAAGATCACACTCGATGAGTCCATCGGCGGATATCGGTATTCCCAACTTCTGGAAGGCACCATCATCGACTCCAACAACGAATATGCCAAGCTGCTTTGGGACTACGCCGGGGCCACAATCGAGACAAACCCCGCGTCCACCCTGTACCATCGCTACCGGATTCTGATTGCCCCGATCATGGGTGAAGATCCAGACAATGTCGACGACAAATACTATGAAAACAACTTCTTTACTCCGCGGCAGATGATCACCTGCCTGCGTCAGCTTTATGACGGAGGAGAGCGCTATGACCGCCTGATCGAGACCATGCAGCGCGCGGAGCCGGAGAAGTATTTCAAGCTCCGGGAGCGGCGCTTTAACATTGCCCATAAATACGGCTGGTATGCGGAGGATCCGATCCTCTATCTGAACGACTGCGCCCTGTGCTTTACGGAAGACCCGATTGCCATTGTCCTCTTCACGACGGGAACGGAGAACGCCTACGGTGTGCTCACGGACTTCTGCACGCTGATGTGCGACTATGCGCAGGAGAAGTACACGGAACGGATGGAACGGGTCAGAGAGGAAGAGCAGGCCGCCGCCCTCGCGGCGGAGCAGGACAGGCTTGCGGCCGAAGCTGCGGCGGAGGCACAGGAGACCGCGCAGCGGGCAGAAACGGTCAAAACAGGCGCGGAGAATCCTTCCGCGGCCAAAACAGAAGACACCTGGATCCATGAACTCACACTGGGCCCGATCCTCTCGCTGGGATTGATCGCGGCCGGTGTCCTTGCCTGCCTCATCTGGTTCTCCATACGGCACAGGAGCAGCAGGCTGAATCTCTGGTACGGAATCGCCGCAGTGCTGCTGACGGCAGGGGCGATGATCCTGTGTTTCCCGGGAATGAGCGGGATGAGCTTTGTCTCGGCCTCCGAAGAGGAGGCGCCCGTCACGGTGGACCGATTCTTCCGCGCGCTGGAGAGCGGAGATGCGGCGGCAGCGGATGCCTGCCTGGCTTACGGCGCGCAGTCCGGACTCCTGAATGAGGCCACGGACGAAATGCACGCGGCAGTGCGAAATGCTCTGCAGCAAAGCTGGGGCCATCAGCTTCTCGGAAACTGCAGTGTGGAGAAAACCCGGGCCTGGCAGGAGATTCAGCTCCGGGTGATGGATTTTTCAAAAATGCAGAAAGACCTGCAGACGGAGACGAGAGTTCAGCTGCTGGACCTTGCCAGAACGATGAACCGTGAGAGCATCTATGACGCCTCCGGAAACTATGTCCCGGAAGCGGCGGGGATGGCCTATGATCGGGCAATGATGAAACTTCTGGAACAGCCGCAGAATTATTACGGCACCGTCGGATGCCGGGTGGAGCTTACGCTCACCGGGGACGGATGGAAAATCGTCCCGTCCAAGGCGCTGATCTCCGCCCTGAGCGGAAATCTGGGGTAAGAAATTATCATACGGGAAAAACCAACAAAACCCGCCAAAAGGCGGGTTTTTGTCTTACAGGATCAATTACTTCCTATGCTTAATCTTCATGAAAAGATCGG
>DGVL01000070.1 GCA_002394965.1 Lachnospira sp. UBA4285 | reverse complement strand
CTGGTTCGATTCCGGTTCTAGGCACGAAGCCTGCAGAATTTTCTGCAGGCTTTTTTGTTTCAGCAGTCTTTCAGATTCTGTGTTGAAAGGAACGGTGACATCAGCTGCATGAATTCGCAGTCAGACAAAGACTCTCTTGTAAACCGTCTGTTAAAACTCTCTTCCTCAGACATGCTGCCGATGCACATGCCTGGCGGGAAACGGAAGGCATCTGGATTTTCAGATCCGTTTCAGATTGATATCACGGAGATCACGGATTTTGATAATCTTCATCACCCAGAAGGTATTATCAAGAAGGAAATGGAACGGGCCGCATCTCTTTACGGCGCCGATGAAACCCTTTTCGGAACGAACGGATCGACGGGTGCTGTTCTCGCGGCGATCTGCGGCGCCTTGGGTCGAGGTGACAAATGTCTTGTCGGACGCAACTGTCACATATCTGTCTATCATGCCATTGAACTGATGAACCTTGATCCTGTATATCTGATTCCGGAGACAGAGGACGCGGCGTGTGGCATTTACGGCTCTATCCTTCCGGGAGATGTCCAGAAGGCTCTTGATGAGAATAAAGATATACGAGCCATAATTCTGACATCTCCGACGTATGAAGGAGTAGTATCTGATATCAGGTCCATAGCCGGAATCTGTCATGAGAGAGGAATTGTGCTTATCGTGGACGAGGCTCACGGGGCTCATTTTGGCTTCGGGGGAGGATTTCCGGAGACATCTGTCCGGCTCGGGGCAGACGCAGTGATACAGAGCATGCACAAGACTCTGCCGGCGCTGACGCAGGCAGCGCTCCTGCATCTAAGCGGTCCATGGATTGACAGGGCGCGCGTTCGGCACTACTGGGATATCTTCCAGACAACAAGTCCTTCGTATGTGATCATGGGAAGTATGAGCCGGTGCCTTTCCTGGCTGGAAGATGACGGAAGAGATGCAATGCAGTCGTACGGGAGGCGGATCGCCAGACTGAGGAAGCGCCTGTCTGCCCTGACAGGCGCCAGGCTTTTTGCACCGGACAGCAGCCAGACAGATCCCGGAAAGATCGTCATGCGTGTGCCCGACGGTCCGTCAGCTGCGGCGTGGCTTCGGGAAAACAAGCATATTGAGCTGGAGATGACGTCTCTGCGGTATTTCATTGCCATGACTTCACCTGTTGACACAGACAGGGATCTGGAACGATTCGCCGGTGCGCTTGAAGAGATGGACACGGTACGGTTTCCACAGGAGAGAGCGTCTGCTGCGGCGTTCCTGACAGGAGATCTTCCTGCAAGGAAATGCCGGATTGCCGAAGCTCTTGATGCGCCTGCCGGGTACGTCGCGCTGGAGAAGGCCTGCGGCCGAACCGCCGCAGAACAGGTGTGCCTGTATCCGCCGGGAATTCCTACGGTGCTGCCCGGCGAGATGTTCGGCAGGAGAGAGATTGCTGTGCTGCGGGCAGCGCGGGAGACGGGGCTGCAGATTCTGGGACTTCACGAGGGGATGGTTCGATGCCTGAAATAATATTTCTGATGGGGAAGAGCGCGAGCGGTAAGGATAAAATACGCCGGATACTGGAAACAGATCCCCAGCTTCTGCTGCACCCGGTCGTCATATACACGACTCGGCCGATGCGGCAGGGAGAGCGGCAGGGTGTGGATTACCACTTTGTAAGCTGCGAAGAGGCTGCAGAGCTGTTTGCCTCCGGCCGGCTCATTGAAAAGCGCACATATGAGACGATTCAGGGACCGTGGCACTATTTCTCGGTGGATGACGGACAGATTCTGACGGACGGAAAGACGCGCTATCTTGCCATCGGAACGCTGGAGTCTTACATGGCCTACGTCCGGTATTTCGGCCAGGAACACGTATTTCCGGTTCTGATCTGGTCACGGGATGATGTGCGGCTTCTGCGCGCCATACACCGGGAGCAGAAGCAGGAACACCCGGACTACCAGGAGGTCTGCCGGCGGTTTCTTGCGGACAGTGAGGACTTTTCGGAGGAGAATATACGGAAAGCCAGGATATCAGAGCGCTTTGAAAATGACGGCTCTCTGGAGGAATGTGTGGAAAAGATCCGGCATGCCATCCTCGAGAATACCCCGTGAGGTGGGACAAGGATGAGGATTTGGGCCGCTTGAAGCCCTGCCGGTCCCATGATACAATGCAAATCAGATGGCACAGGAGGGCACAGTATGGATAATTTCTCCCAGATGATCGGGCAGGATGCAGTAAGCTCTCATCTTCAGCAGGCGATTGCCAGTGGCAGAATTTCCCACGCGTATATATTCTCGGGAAGCGCAGGATCCGGAAAGCGGACGATGGCAGAACTGTTTGCCAGAACACTTCAGTGTGAGGAGAAGGGGGTGAACCCCTGCGGGAAGTGCCATTCCTGTCTGCAGGCGATTTCTCACAATCATCCGGATATCCGGATCGTGACGCATGAAAAGCCGACAGTCCTTTCGGTCGATGAAATCCGCAGACAACTTGTCTCGGATATTCAGATCCGGCCGTACCAGGGGCCGTATAAAATCTACATAATTCCGGATGCAGAGCTCATGGCGCCAGAGGCACAGAATGCACTTCTGAAGACAATCGAGGAGCCGCCGGAATATGGCGTGATTCTGCTGCTCACAACCAATGCGGGAAAGCTCCTGGAGACGGTCAGAAGCCGCTGTGTGTGCCTTGCGATGAAGCCGGTTCCGGATGCACAGGTGACGGAATATCTGACGAAAAATCTGGGTGTTAACGCCCGGAAGGCGCAGTTTGCGGCTGCATTTGCCCAGGGGGCGCTGGGGAGAGCAATTCAGATCTCTGAATCCGGAGATTTTTCACTGATGGTGAAGAGTGTTCTGGATCTGCTCCTGAATATTCATTCGATGAGCGTCGCGGATATGGCGGCGGCTGTGCGCAGCGCACAGACATCGTGGAAGCTGAGTATTGACGATTATCTGGATGTAATCGCCATGTGGTTCCGGGATGTTCTGGTCATGAAGAGCACACAGGATCCGAATCAGGTGATTTTCACCGGGTATCTGCCGGATCTCAAGGAACAGGCTTCCCATTGTACCTATAACGGTATCCGCGAGATATTCGCCGCGCTCGAGAAGGCGAAGCACAGACTGAAGGCCAATGTGAGCTTTTCGCTCACGATGGAGCTTCTGTACCTGACGATCCGGGAGAATTCATGAACCGGATTCATTCGTACTGCAGCCGCTGTACAGAAGAAAGAATTTGGAGGATATATGGCAAGAATAATCGGCGTGAGATTCAGACAGGCCGGTAAGATTTATTTTTATTCGCCGGAGGAGCTTTCTCCGAAGCTTGGAGATCACGTGATCGTGGAGACCCGCCGCGGCGTGGAGTATGGGACGGTTGCATTCGCACCGAGGGAGATTCCATCGGAGGGCCTTCCGGCGATCATCAAGAATGTCATCCGGATCGCGACGCCGGAGGATGACCGGCATTACGCGGAGAACCGGATCCGGGAGAGAGAGGCACTGGAGATCTGCGAAGACAAGGTCAGGTACCACAAGCTGGATATGGAGCTTGTGCGGGCGGAGTACACATTTGACAACAACCGGCTGATCTTTTTCTTCAAGGCGGAGCATCGCGTGGATTTCCGGGAACTTGTCAAGGATCTGGCCTCGACGTTCCACACGAGAATTGAGCTGCTGCAGATCGGCATCCGGGATGTGGCGAAGATGCTCGGCGGCATCGGAATCTGCGGAAGGCCGCTCTGCTGCACGACCTATATGCAGGGGTTCTATCCGGTCTCGATCAAGATGGCCAAGAACCAGAACCTGAGTCTGAATCCGGAGAAAATCTCCGGAATGTGCGGCAGGCTGATGTGCTGCCTGAGTTTTGAAGATGAGACATATACCTATCTGAACGCAAGAATGCCGCGAAAAGGGGATTATGTCCGTACCGCCGACGACCTGGAGGGAGAGGTTGCGGCCATCGATATCCTGAAACAGCGTGCCAGGGTCATCGTCAACCTTGACAATGACGAGCGCGAGCAGCGGGACTATCCGGTCAGCGAGCTTACGTTCACCCGCGGGCGAAAGCCGGATCGCAGGTTCAAGGAGGCGGTCGCGCAGGCGGAGGCCAACAAGGAGGCCAGGGAGAACGAGCGGCTCGAGAAATCCATGGAGCGCCGCAAGGCTCACAAGAGCAGCTACCGCAGGGCTGTCGACGGAAAGATGTCGGAGAAGGATTTCAGCACGCTTGCCAATATCTCCGGGGCGGCGGACGCTGCGAAAAAAAATGCGCCCGCGCATGAGAGCAAGGGACGGCCGGATGGTGATACCAGGCATCGCCGCAGACCGCCGCAGGGTCAGCACGCAGACAGGGACGGGAGACAGGAGCGTGACAAGAGCCGCAGCAGGCGGATCGAGAAGGCTGCCAGAGAGAATCAGGAGCGGTCGCTGAAGCAGCTGGAGGACATGGACCGCCGCGAACAGAATTCCAACATGGATCATGACAGAGGCTGAATGTAGGAACAGCCGCTTTCGGAGGGAAAAGAGGTGCCGGACACACAGGTCAGAATCAGGGATGGGGAGAGGATCGATGATCTTCAGAGAAACGGATATCGCCTGATTCAGAATCCGAAGATGTTCTGCTTCGGAATGGACGCTGTGCTGCTCGGCTGTTTTGCGCGCGCGCTGCCGGATGAGGATGTTCTTGATCTGTGCACGGGAAACGGCGTGATCCCGGTCCTTATGAGAGCGCGCGGAAAGGGAAGAAATTACCGGGCGATGGAGATAAACCCGGACAGCGCCGACCTTGCAGAGCGGAATTTCCGCCTCAACGGCATGCAGGGCTGTGCCAGGGTGGTGTGCGGCGATATCTGCCGCGCCTCCGAGGTGTTCGGCCGGGATGCGTTTCCGGTTGTGACGGTCAACCCGCCGTACATGAAAGGCGGACACGGTCTGCTCAATCCGGACGCGGCCAAGGCTGCGGCACGGCACGAGATTTTCTGCACGATCGATGACGTGGCGCGGGAGGCTTCCCGGTGTCTGAAGGTAAAGGGAAGGTTGTATATGGTCCATCGCCCGGCGAGGCTGCCGGAGGTCTTTGAGGCGCTCACAGAGAATGGACTTGAGCCCAAGCGGATGCGCCTCGTGTACCCGAAGGCCGGACAGGACGCCAACATGGTTCTTCTGGAAGCTGTGAAAGGCGGTGGAAGACAGATGACGGTCGAACCTCCGCTCATCATATACGGGCCGGACGGCCGCTACACGCAGGAGGTGAAAGATGCCTACTGAAACAGGAATTCTCGTGCTGTGCCCGACCCCGATCGGCAATCTCGCGGACATGCCGCCGAGGGTGACGGAGTGTCTGAGAGAGGCGGACCTGATTGCGGCTGAGGACACGAGAAACAGTTTGAAACTCCTGAATCATTTTGATATTCACACACCGATGACCAGTTATCACGAGTACAACAAAGTGGAGAAGGCCCGGGTGCTTGTGAGCCGCATGCTGGCAGGAGAAAATATAGCACTGATCACGGATGCCGGGATGCCGGGAATATCCGACCCGGGCGAAGAACTGGTACGGCAGTGCCACGAGGCGGGCATCCGGGTGAGTGCGATCCCCGGTCCGTGCGCCTGCGTGACGGCGCTCACGATATCCGGCCTGCCGACGCGCCGCTTCTGCTTCGAGGCGTTTCTGCCTCCTGACAAGGTACGCCGCCGGGAAGTGCTGGATGAGCTTGCGGGGGAGCGGCGGACGATCGTGCTGTATGAGGCGCCGCATCACCTGGAGAAGACACTTGGAGATCTCGCCCGGGTTCTGGGAGATGACAGACCTGTGAGCATCTGCCGGGAACTGACGAAGATCCATGAGGAAGTGTGCAGGCTGACGCTGGGTGAGGCTGTGAGGCGCTACGAGACGGTGCAGCCGCGGGGCGAGTACGTGCTGGTCATCGGCGGAAAACCGGAAGAAGAAGTCCTTCAGGAGGCGCGCAGCCGCTGGGAGGAGTTGACGCCGGAACAGCATGTTCAGATGTATGTCGATCAGGGGATGGACAAAAAAGAAGCAATGCGGCAGGCGGCAAAGGACCGCGGCGTATCAAAAAGAGATATCTACAACGCCCTTATCGGATCGTCGTCGTGAACCGAAAGAAAGCGGCGACAGCGGATTTCCAGGCATGTCCTGTCACAAAAAAAGGCTCCGGCAGGTTTCTTCACTTGCCGGAGTCTTTTATATATATTAGTGTCTTACCGCAGATCAGCCGAAATATCTGTCAAGAAGGCCTTTGAAGCCCTTGCCGTGGCGAGCCTCGTCGCGAGCCATCTCGTGGATGGAATCGTGCAGAGCATCAAGATTCATCTGCTTGCACTTCTTTGCGAACTCGGTCTTGTTCTTTGTGGCGCCGTTCTCAGCTGCAACGCGGACAGCCAGATTCTCCTTTGTGGACGGGGTAACGACCTCACCGAGCATCTCAGCGTAGCGGGAAGCGTGGTCAGCCTCCTCGAGGGCAACCTGACGGAAGAACATGCCGGCTTCCGTGTATCCCTCGCGGATCGCCGCACGGCTCATAGCCAGGTACATGCCGACTTCGCTGCACTCGCCGGCGAATTCTGCTCTCAGGAACTGCTTCATATCTTCCGGAAGATCCTTCGCAACACCGATCACATGCTCGGATGCCCATGTAAGATCATCGGTGTTAACCGGAGCGTCCGCCTTCTTCTCCTCAGTCTTCGGAGCACTTTCTTCAACAGGCTCGAACATATTCTTCGGAACGCCGCATACCGGGCACTTCCAGTCATCCGGAAGATCCGCAAACTTTGTTCCCTCTTTTTCCTCGTCATAGATGTAACCGCAAACTTTGCACTTGTATTTCATGATTCTGTTCTCCTTTCAAGAGATAACTCTTAACTTCCTGACAAGCCTAGAATAGCATTCACATCGGCAAATGTCAACAATAATAATAATCATTATCAAAAATTATGCGGTTTCTTTCTTCTTTTTCAGACAGTCCTTGCATAGGCCGGTGAAAACAAGGTCATAGCCGGTTATGCTGCCTTTGAAGTCAGTCTTCGGATGATCCAGACTCTCCTCCAGCTGCCTTTCGTCCTCCAGATTCAGATCCAGAAGAGCGCCGCAGGAGGAACAGCGGAAGTGAAAATGCGGCTTTACATTTCCGTCAAACCGGGTCTGGCCGTCGGTCACCGGAATCCGCACGGCTTCTCCGTGCTCGACGAAGAAATTGAGATTGCGGTAGACGGTTCCCAGACTGATGTTCGGGTAATCCCTGCGGATCTCGTTGTACAGCATGTCGGCCGTCGGGTGGTCGTGATGTTTTCTGAGGCATTCCAGGACTGCGTCGCGCCTGGTACTGTGCCGGGTCTGAACTTCCATGGGAGTCTCCTTTCTTCCTGTGTGTTTTTTAAGCCCGGGCCAGATTCCTGAGAATGTCCGTGATCGTTCTGACAGCATCAGACGTCGGGCTTTTCTCCATGGCCTGGATATAGGTGTCTCTGTTTTCATAGACGTTTCGGACAGCGTCAAGCAGATCCTCCGGCTTCATCGTGTCCTCGTCCAGAACTTCGGAAAAGCCCTGCTTTGCAAAGGAGCGGGCATTTAAAATCTGATCGCCGCGGCTGGCCTGCGCGGAGAGCGGGATCAGGACCGCCGGTGTCCGTGTCGCAAGCAGCTCACAGATCGCATTGGAACCGGCTCTGGATACGGCGAGGCAGCAGGCGGCAAGAAGATCCTTCATCTCATCGGCGACATATTCAAACTGCACATATCCGGCCGTGCCGTCAAGCGTCCGGTCTGCCTTGCCCTTGCCGGTGAGATGGCAGACGTTGAAGGTTTTCAGAAGCTGTGGCAGAATCTGCCGGACGGTCTCATTGACCTTCACGGCGCCGGTACTGCCGCCCACGACGAGGAGCATCGGCTTGTCATCCGTGAATCCGGCAAAGGAAAGCCCCGCGCTTCTGCTTCCGTGAAGCAGTTCCTCGCGGATCGGAGCGCCGGTGAGAATGGCCTTGTCCTTCGGAAGATATTCAAGTGTCTCCGGGAATGTACAGCAGATCTTTGAGGCCTTTTTCATGGCGATGCGGTTGGCCAGTCCCGGCGTCATGTCCGACTCATGGATGACGACCGGTATTCCCCTGGAGGCGGCTGCAAGCACCACCGGAACGGAGACAAAGCCTCCCTTGGAAAAGACGACGTCCGGCCGGATCGTGCGCATCAGGCGTTTCGCCTGGGAGATGCCGCGCAGCACGCGGAAAATATCCGTAAAATTCTTCGCGCTGGCATACCGGCGGAACTTCCCGCTGGAGATCCCGTAGTACGGCAGTCCTTTTGAAGTGGCCAGAGTCTTCTCGATGCCGTTATAGGAACCGATGTAGGATACAGAGAATCCGGCCTTTTCAAGGGAAGGCAGAAGCGCAAGATTGGGTGTGACGTGGCCGGCGGTTCCGCCGCCGGTTAGAATAATCTTTTTCATAGAAGGCCTTCTTTGCAAATTTCTTCTTACCAGTAAAGTATATCATTATCAATCGGACGATACAATCAAAAAGAGGATGTGTCGGTCAATAAAAATATGTTATAATTGGCCGAAAAACACCCGGAGGGGAATACATGCTTGGAATTATCGGCGCCATGCCGGAAGAAGTGGCTGAACTGATAGAGAGGATGAAAGAGGACAGTACAAGGACGAAGGCCGGGATGGTCTTTCACGCCGGGACGCTTGAGGGAGAGAGCGTCGTCATTGTGAAGTCCGGTGTCGGAAAAGTCAACGCCGGTATCTGTGCCCAGATCCTGGCAGACGACTATAACGTGACCGGGCTCATCAACACAGGAATCGCCGGTTCACTGGACGCTGCAATCGATATCGGCGACATTGTGATTTCCTCAGATGCCCTGTATTATGATGTCAACGCCACAGTGTGGGGGTATCTGCCGGGCGAGATCCCGCAGCTCGGGCAGCGGGAGTTTCCTGCCGACGCACAGATGATGCGGCGCGCGCAGGAGTCCTGCCGCACAGCCGTTCCGGATATCGGTATTCACACAGGTCGTATCGCGTCGGGGGATTCTTTTATCTCAGATCAAGATAAGAAGAAATGGATCCGGGAGACCTTCGGCGCCTCCTGCGTGGAGATGGAGGGCGCGGCGATCGCCCAGGCGGCATGGCTGAACGGGATCCCATTCGTCATTCTTAGGGCAATCAGTGACAAGGCAGACGGTTCGGCGACGATGGATTACGATGTCTTTGAAAAAAAGGCAATTGACCATCTGGTCGGTGCGGTGCAGGAGTTCGTCCGGACCAGATAAAGGAGAGCGCAGGATATGTTTCGTCTTTGGTGCAGGATGATCGACGGCAGCCGGCACACAGTCGGCGAGTCCGTCTATGAGGACGGAGATCCCCGGATAAACCGCACGAAGAAGATTTTTGCCGGAATCACAGAGGCGTGCCGGAAGTTTGATCTGTCCGAGCCGATATGGCTTGACAGCAACATCCGGGACTTTCAGCGGACGTCTCACGTCCGCTTCAGCCAGGACAATTTCGTGGAGGAGATCCCGTTCCAATATCTGGATGTGCAGGTGATAGAAGAGGATTGAAGATTTTTTGAGGGGAGAAGGAAATTCATGACTACAGCTCAGATCGGAATTCTGATTGTGATGGTCGCCTATCTGGCCGGTATGATGTGGATCGGCGTAAAGGTCTCTGACCGCAACAAGACGGCGGGAGACTTTTATCTGGGTGGACGCAGGCTCGGACCGCTGGTCACGGCGATGAGCGCAGAGGCGTCCGACATGAGCAGCTATCTGTTGATGGGCCTTCCGGGGCTGGCGTATCTGTCAGGGCTGGCGGATGTCGGCTGGACAGCTGTCGGCCTGGCAGCGGGGACATATCTGAACTGGCTCATTGTCGCGAGAAAACTTCGCCGCTATACGGAAAAGCTCGGCGCGATCACGGTCCCGGAGTTTTTCTCAAAGCGCTACGGCGATAAAAAGAATCTTCTGACTCTGGCCGGCGCGCTGATCATCATCGTGTTTTTCGTCCCGTACACGGCTTCCGGTTTTGCGGCCTGCGGCAAGCTGTTCTCGGCGCTTTTTGGCGTGAACTATTATGCAGCCATGGTGGTCTCGGCTGCGGTCATCATCTTTTACACTTCGACGGGGGGATTCCTTGCGGCATCCCTGACGGACCTGATCCAGAGCATCATCATGACAGCTGCGCTGATCATTGTCCTGCTGTTTGCGCTTGACAAGGCAGGCGGTGCCGCCGCAGCGGCGGCGGGTGTCAGATCGCTGCCCGGCTACCTGTCTCTCACGCAGAGCTATGACCCTGTTTCCGGTGCGGCAAAGCCGTACGGCCTTCTGACGATCGTCTCGACGCTGGCCTGGGGACTCGGATATTTTGGCATGCCGCACATTCTGCTGCGGTTTATGGCCATTGAAGATGAAAAGAAGCTTTCCGTCTCCCGCCGGGTTGCATCTGTATGGGCGCTCCTGGCAATGGGAATCGCGGCGGCAATCGGCGTGGCAGGACTGGGCATGACAAAAGAGGGGCTCATCGCCCCTCTGTCAGGATCGGCTTCCGAGACGGTCATCGTGGAGATCACAGGCAATCTGGCGCAGCACGGGATTCTGGCGGCTTTAGTCGCCGGCATTGTGCTCTCCGGCATCCTGGCGTCCACCATGTCGACTTCGGATTCCCAGCTTCTTGCCGCATCATCCTCGGTTTCCAATGATATTCTCACCCGGTTCTTTCACCGGGAGATGTCGGAGAAAAGGACGCTCCTGGTATCCCGCATAACGCTCTTCATCATCTCGCTGGTTGCCATCTTCCTCGCCTGGAATCCGGACAGCTCGGTATTTGGCATTGTGTCCTTTGCGTGGGCAGGATTCGGGGCGGCCTTCGGGCCGGTCGTACTGCTCGCCCTTTACTGGAGACGCTCAAATGGCGCCGGCGCGCTGGCGGGGATTCTCTCCGGCGGACTGATGGTTTTCGTCTGGAAATTCGCCGTGAGACCTCTGGGCGGCGTCTGGAACATCTATGAACTTCTCCCGGCATTTCTCACGGCACTTGCGGTCAATGTGGCGGTCAGTCTCGTCACGGCGCCGCCGGACAGCAGGATCACGGAAGACTTCGACCGTGTGAAGTAAAGTCTGCCGGATGGCAGATCAGAGTTTCTGCGCCTCAGTCCTGCGGGCAGCGGGAGAGGTTCAGGTGGCGGGGCAGGCCGTCGACCATAATCGGCGGAAGTTCCTGCTGGATCAGCGGATGGATGTAGTTGATCATGTCCTGCGTCACGTAGTCGTCGTCTGTAATCCAGTTCAGAGGCACCTTTTTCTCGATGTTGGCGATCTTGTGGACGTCGCAGGCCTCGGTGATGCACATGTACGGGTCATCGCTGATGCGCTTGAGCACGATGACCTTACCCGTCTCACCTCCGAATGCCTCTTTGACGGCAGAGCCTCCGACATTAAAGGCTTCGGTGATATCCACGCGGGATGCAATGTGGGCGGCGCAGCGCTGCAGCGTTGAAAATTCAATGGAACGGGTGCGGATGCCGTACTCAGCGGCGATCTTGTCGGCCAGGAACTTGGCGGAACCGGAGAGCAGCTTGTGTCCGAAGGCGTCGATCATCTCGACGTGATCGGCCAGCTCGAAGACATAACGCCCGTCAGCCACTTTGATGCCCTCAGAGAGCGCAATGACAAGCGAGCGGTTCTGGCTCGTCAGGTCGTGGATGCGCTCCATGAAATGATCGATGTCAAATGTCTTCTCCGGCAGATAGATCAGATCGACGCCTTCACAGTCTTCGCCCTTGGCCAGAGCTGCAGCAGCAGTGAGCCATCCGGCGTTGCGCCCCATGATCTCCACGATGGAGATGGTCGGATAGTCATATACGAGGCCGTCGCGGATGATCTCCTTCATGGTGGAGGCAATGAACTTGGCGGCGCTGCCGTATCCCGGCGTGTGGTCGGTCACGGCCAGGTCGTTGTCAATCGTCTTTGGAACGCCGATGAAGCGGATGTCGCTGTTGATGAAAATGCCGTAATCCGAGAGCTTCTTGATCGTGTCCATCGAGTCGTTGCCGCCGATGTAAAAGAAGTACTTGACGTCCAGATCGGTGAGACGCCGGAAGATTTTTTTGTACAAGTCTTCATTCTCCCGGATTTCCGGCAGCTTGTAGCGGCAGGATCCCAGAAACGAGGAAGGAGTCCGCTTGAGCAGGTCGATGTCAAGATCAGAGCGGATCTTGTCTTCCAGACGGACATACTTTCCGTCGATCAGGCCCTTGATTCCGTGCATCATGCCGTATACATTCTTTGCGCCCCGGTCTTTGGCGGTCTTGTAGACACCGGCAAGACTTGCGTTGATGACTGACGTAGGGCCGCCGGACTGACCGACAATAACATTTCCTTCCATACGGTTGATTCCTCCTTGATCCCTGAGCTTCTCTGATTTTTGGCAGATTTCACAGATGTAAATATTTACATCTGCTCATTTTCTGTTGATTCTTCTAGTTTAGCATAGATTTTAAAGCCGTACAATGAATATGAATATGGTATGATGACAGTGACACGAGACAGTGAGAACTGGAAAGGCCGGCACAATATGACATTTTTACGGAAAGAAGAAAACCGGAAATTTGCGGGGACCGGGGAGAAAAACGCCGACGGGCTGACTCTGCAGGAGTTCCTGGAGGCATACGATCCGAAGAAATATGACTCGCCCTGCAATACGGTGGACAATCTGATCTTTGAGGCGCCGGCCGGGCAGATCGCGGCGGGAAATCCTGTGCCGGATAGGATCCTGCTTATAAAAAGAAAAAATCATCCCAGTATCGGCTGGTGGGCGCTCCCCGGCGGTTTTGTGGAGTTCCATGAGGATCTCGACACGGCAGCGGCAAGAGAGCTCGCGGAGGAGACCGGACTGACCGGGATCGCCGGGGAGCAGATGAAGACATACGGGGATGTGGAGCGAGACCCGCGGACCCGGATCATCACGACGGCGTACATCGCCCTGGTTCCGGACGGCAGCGTAAAGGAGAGGGCAGGCGACGACGCGAAGGATGCGGGGTGGTTCTCTATATCAAGAAAAAAGCTCCGGACAAGAGAAGAAGGCGGAATAAAATATCAGTACTGGCAGCTGACGCTCAGGAACACGGACGCAGACGTGACTACGCACACGGAGGTTGAGATCTCGGAGCGCACGGATGCTTTCTTTAAGAACCGGCAGTACCGGGTGGTGAAGACAGATCTTCTGGCGGCAGATCACGGAGCTGTGATTCTGGAAGGGCTGGATAAAATCGCCGCGAAGGCCGGAAGGGGATGAAGATGGGGAAAATCAGCTTGAAACCTGGCAACATGCTCTATCCGGTGCCGGCGGTCATGGTCAGCTGCCGCGGAAAAGACGGCCGGGATAATATTCTGACCATTGCGTGGGCGGGGACCGTCTGCTCGGATCCGGCCATGGTCTCGATCTCGGTGAGACCCTCCCGGTTCTCCCATGCTTTGATTGCAGAATCGGGGGAATTCGTCATCAACCTGGTCACGGAGAGTCTCACAAGACCGGCGGATTTCTGCGGTGTGAAGAGCGGGCGCGACCTCGACAAATGGGAAAGCTGCCGCCTGCACCGCTGCTCTGTTCCCGGTGTCACGGCCCCCGGAATAGAGGAGAGTCCGGTGAACATCGGGTGCAAAGTGACAGAGGTCAGACACCTCGGGTCGCACGATCTGTTCCTCGCGAAGGTTGTCTCTGTGCAGGCTGATGCGAGCTGCCTGGCACCGTCGGGGAAGCTGATGCTGAACGCTTCGGGACTTGTGTGCTATTCACACGGAGAATACCGGGCACTCGGCAGCCGGCTCGGAACGTTCGGCTTCTCGGTGAAGAAGCGGAGACACGGCTCGCGGCACTGACCGGTGATTTTGACGGGCAAGGTACATTGTGTTAAGATTCCCGTGACAGCAAGTGCAAAAGTATGATAGAATTCAATACTTGTGTAACGGCAGCCGGCGGCTGCCAGAAGAGGGAAGGCGCAGCAATACCGGCGTCTGTATACAGAAAAGGTCAGATGCGATCTATGGATGCATATATTATCAAAGGCGGCACGCCGCTGAAAGGTTCTGTTACAATCGGGGGAGCAAAGAACGCGGCACTGGGAATTCTGGCGGCCGCGATCATGGCGGATTCGACGGTTTCCATCGACAACGTCCCGAATGTCCGCGACACCGGTGTGATGCTGCAGGCGATCGAGGGAATCGGCGCCAAGGTACAGCATGTGTACAGCAATTCCGTGCAGATAAACGGCACGGGAATCACCAATATTGACGTAGAGTACGACTATATCCGCCGGATCCGCGCTTCATACTATCTGCTTGGCGCGCTGCTGGGCAAGTATCACGAGGCCAGCGTGGCTCTTCCGGGAGGCTGTGCCATCGGAAGCCGTCCGATCGACCAGCACCTGAAAGGCTTCCGGGCACTCGGCGCCTCGGTGGATCTGGACCACGGCATGATCTACGCGAAGGCAGAACACCTGCATGGCGCGCATATCTACTTTGATGTGGTCAGCGTCGGCGCCACAATCAATCTGATGCTGGCGGCCTGCATGGCGGACGGCTACACCGTCCTTGAAAATGTCGCCAAAGAACCGCATATCGTGGATGTGGCCAACTTCCTGAACGCCATGGGCGCGGATATCCGCGGCGCCGGCACGGATGT
>DGVL01000152.1 GCA_002394965.1 Lachnospira sp. UBA4285 | reverse complement strand
ACGCCCGGATCTTTCTGGACCGGTTCTACGAGCTTGTCTTCTCGAGTACGTCCGTGCTTCTGATGATGTTCACCTATATCTGCATCAAGAACATGATCTACGAAGGCCAGATTAAAGAACCTTTTTCCACCATCTGGAGCGACTGGGAGAATTTCTTTCTTCTCGTTCTGATTCTCTTCTCGGTTTTCATAACGATCTTCTTTGACCATGTGATCGTCAGAATCCGCTCCCTGACACCCGATGCCATGGCTGACATCCGCCTCAGTTCATCGGTCTACATCCTGATTCTCCTCGTCGCGATCTACATCGGCTACGGTGAGCACGCGTACATGAACCTGATCTTCATGATGAGCGCCATGGTCGCCGGTCGTTTCGTGTATTTTGACTTCACCGTCAAGGATTTCAAGCGGCTGTGCGCCGGAGTCGGCAGGAGTATGCCCTTCATCGGACTTCTACTGGCCTACTCCGGTCTGCTGAGTTTCTACGGCTTCCAGACCAAGGTTCTCATCAGTGCCTATGGCATCATCATCAGTCTGTTCATCGAGCATCTCTTCATGTGCGTCGGCATCATTCTCATCGAGCGCACACCACTGCACCGGCTTTTCTGTTGAGAAAGGCGTTCAAAGCTCCGTGAGCTTTCCTCCACACAGTGCCTGAAATGCGGCATCCGTTCCACCGTCAAAGGTGAAGCAGCGGATGCCTTTTTGTTGCAGCGCTGCCAGTTCGCGCGGCAGAAAGTGCCTGGCAACGACGATCTTCACCTTTAATTCTATGAGCATATCCAGCATTTCGTCCCAGGGTCTTCCTCCCACGGACAGCATCTGCCGCATCCGGTTTTTCCCGTTCACGAATGAGAAATAATTCAGATACCGGCCTTTCTGCAGTACCCCGACATTTCCCTCTCCGTCATTGATAATCACCACATAATAGGTGAATGGCATCTTTGTATCCATCGTGTCGCTCCTTTTTATCCTGTGATGTACGTTACCTATATCTAACTTATCAAAGTCTGATGCAACTGTAAATAGGATATCCTTATTTTGTGCTTGACCTTTTTCGACGATATGCTATGATTTGTCTGTTAGTGATGAGCAACGCATGTAAGTCTGCGGCAATATTAATGTTGCATACGCAACTATAATTGCACGTGTTTTACTTCAATCGTCTCTCACCCTGGAAGGAGGTGAAGGAATGCCAATCGCATTTGCCGAAGCAGGGCAGCCATTTGTCATAAGCCGGATCGCCGGAAGCGATTCTGTCCGCCATCATCTCACAGAGCTGGGATTCGTCCCGGGGACCACGGTAACTGTGGTGCAGAACAACGGAGGAAACCTTATTGTCAACGTCAAGGACTCGCGGGTGGCCATCGACCGCGGACTTGCCATGAAGGTTTTTTCATAAACCGCTCCGGCGGAAAAGAACGAATAGAAGAAGGAGGAAGGACTGGTTATGCGAACTCTTGGAGACGTAGCGGTCGGAGAAACCTGCGTTGTGAAACGACTCCACGGCGAAGGCCCTACAAAGCGGAGGATCATGGATATGGGAATCACAAAGGGTGTTGAGATTCTTGTCCGCAAAGTTGCCCCGCTTGGAGATCCGATGGAACTGAATATCCGCGGATATGAGCTTTCTGTCCGCAAGGCTGACGCACAGGCCATCGAGGTCGAGTAAGGCAGAGTCTGCTTATAAGCAGTAGAAAGAAGGAGGATTTTATGGCAGAGATTCGAATTGCCCTTGCCGGCAACCCGAACTGCGGGAAAACAACGCTGTTCAACGCGCTCACCGGTTCCCGTCAGTATGTGGGAAACTGGCCGGGTGTAACGGTTGAGAAGAAGGAAGGAAGACTCAAAGGACACGATGATGTGATCATTCAGGATCTTCCCGGCATTTACTCTCTTTCCCCGTATACGCTGGAGGAAGTCGTATCCAGAAAATATCTTGTCGAGGAACGCCCGGACGTCATTTTAAATATTATCGATGGAACGAACATCGAGCGGAATCTGTATCTCACCACCCAACTCATGGAAGTCGGCATTCCGGTTGTCATGGCTGTGAACATGATGGATATCGTCCGCAAGAACGGTGACACGATCAACATCCACAAGCTCTCCGAGAAGCTGAACGCTCCTGCCATCGAGATTTCCGCCCTGAAGGCCGAGAACATCAATGAAGCCGCTGATCTTTGCATCCGGACCGTGCAGCAGAAAAAGCCGTACAAGATCCCGGAATTCTTTTCAGGCGTCGTCAAAGAGTCACTGGACAGTATTGAGGCTGACCTCGGAAGCAACATAAACCCGGCGCTTGCCCGCTGGTATGCGGTGAAGATCTTTGAGCGCGACAAAAAACTCGTCGAGGAAAAGACGTTCACCAGAGCCCAGCTCACGGACATGGAGAAGTATATCGAGAAAGCCGAAAAGGGACTCGACGACGACTCCGAGAGCATCATCACCAATCAGCGATATGATTACATCGCCGGTGTTGTCTCCGCGGCTGTGAAGAAAAAGGGTGCAAAGCACAGCATGACGGTATCCGACCGGATCGACCGGATCGTCACCAACCGGGTGCTCGGCCTTCCGATCTTCTTCGCCGTGATGCTTCTCATCTACGCGCTTTCGATGGGCGGTGCCAACGGAGATTTCGGTTCCGGCATCGGCATCGGTACAATCGGCACCAACTTCCTGAACGATGTGTTCTTCGGCGAGTGGGTTCCCGGGTGGGTCGACGCGCTCCTGCTGAATGTGCTTCACCTGTCCGATTCCGGCATTGTCTACAGCCTGATTCAGGACGGCATTGTCGCCGGCGTGGGCTCCGTACTCGGGTTCGTCCCGCAGATGATCGTGCTGTTCTTCTGCCTGGCAATCCTTGAGGACATCGGATACATGGCTCGCGTCGCCTTCGTCATGGACCGTATCTTCCGCCAGTTCGGCCT
>DGVL01000037.1 GCA_002394965.1 Lachnospira sp. UBA4285 | reverse complement strand
ATCAGGTCCGGATTGAGATCGTTCTCCGCCAGGTAGGCATCAAACAAGCCTTCGATTTCTTCCGCGCGGATCACGGGGGGCGTCGAATCCGCCCATGCGCACCCAATTCCTTCCAGCAGGATAAACACCGCCAGGAAAAGGAGAAAACGCGGTCTTGCATTCCGTCTCACAGTCGGCCGTCGCTCCTCTGACACTGTATCATACAGGAAAATTCCCGTCAAATCAATGGAAGAATCATGAACGAATTGCTTTACACGACCTGAAACAGATAAAACTTCAGATAATCCGTTTCCGGTACATTCCAAAGGATCGGATGATCCGCGGCCTGCTGCCGCACTTCGATCTGCCGCAGACTGACCCCTGCATCCGCAGCGGCACTGCGCAGCATGGTTTCAAACTGAGCCGCCGGCATGAAATGGCTGCAGCTGGCGGTCGCGAGATAGCCGCCTCTCGGCAGCAGCTTCATGGCCCGATAGTTGATTTCGTGATAACCCCGCTCGGCATTCGACGCGGTTTTGCGCGATTTGGTGAAAGCGGGCGGGTCCAGAATAATCAGGTCATAGGGTTTCTGTCCTGTCGCGGCCAGCTTTGGCAGAAGGTCAAACACATCCGCCGCCAGAAAATCAACTCTGTCCTGCAGGCCGTTTCGCTCGGCGTTTTCTTTTGCCAGCTTCACCGCGCTCTCGGAAATATCCACCGCCGTAACATGGCTCGCTCCTCCCGCCGCGGCGTTCAGCGCGAAAGAGCCCGTATGTGTAAAACAGTCGAGCACGCGAAGACCTTTGGAAATCCGCTCGACGGCAAGCCTGTTATACTTCTGGTCCAGAAAGAATCCTGTTTTCTGTCCGTTTTCCACATCCACGAGATAGCGAATCCCGTTCTCCGTGATCTCCGTCTCCGGAAGTCCCCGGTTCTCCGGCCCCGGACAGCTGAACCAGCCTTTTCCCTGTTCAAGGCCTTCCCGTTCCCGCAGGGCATTGTCGTTCCTCTCATAGATTCCGCGGATCATCTGTCCGTCTTCTGCCAGCACCTCAAGCAGCAGCGGATAGATCAGATCCTTTCTCTTCTCCATTCCGTAGGAAAGGCACTGTACCGACAGCAGATCGGAGAATCGGTCCACCGTCAGCCCCGGAAAGCCGTCCGCTTCGCCGAAGATCAGCCGGCAGCAGCTGACATCCTCTCCCATGACGATCTTCCTGTAATTCCAGGCATATTGAACCCGCCGTCTCCAGAAGGCTTCATCATAGCGGTCGTTGGCATTCTGGGACAGGATCCGGACACGGATTCTGCTCTTCCGGCTCAGAAGCCCGGTGCCGAGATAGCGTCCGTTTTCCGTAACGGCATCCACCAGGCAGCCGTTCTCCAGTTGGTCCTGCGGCGTCAGAACTTCTTCGTCATAGATCCAGGGATGTCCCGCCTGGACGCTTCTGCTTCCCTTTTTGGATATGATGAGCTGCGGGTATGGTCTCTCTGTCTTCATATCGTGTCTCTCTTCTCTCCGGCACACCGTAATGCTTGATCTGATCTCATGATGGCAGGAATTCCTTTGTTGTCAAATGAATCGCTTTATTTCTCATAGGCAAAGCGCGGGTAGTTATCCTCCATCACGTGGATGACGCCCCGTTTCTCAAAGCCGAGCTTGTCCAGGAGCCTCTGCATCACCACGTTGTCCGAATGCGTGTCGATGCGCAGATGGCCGCACTGCTCAAAGGCCCAATTGATGCAAAACGCACCGATCCCCTTTCTGGAGCCGTCTCCCGCAATCCGGTGGACAACGCCATAGGGTTTCTCATCTCTCCAGGCGCCTTCTTCGATCACCCGATAGGTCGGTTCGATGTCTTTCCCGCTGGTATAGAAGAACACGCCGATGACCCGGCCGTCCTCTTCACAGACATAGCTGCATCCCTGCGCGATATCCTGATGAATCAGCGCTTCGGGCGGCCAATTGGTCGGTCCCCACTGATTCGGATTGCCGTGGTCGGCCATAAACTGCCTTGCATAAGCATAGATTTCCATCATCCGGGGAAAGTCTTCTTCTGTTGCATGCCGGATCTGCATTGTATTTCTCCCTGTCGTATGCATTTTTTATGAGAAGTGCAATGATTATAGCACAGGTACACCGATTCTTCAACCGACAGGCGCGTTTTCCCCTGATCCGGATGACAGGCCTATCCGAAAGGAAAACCCGCCGGGCAATCTGCCAGGCGGGCTTCTCGATGGAGCGGATGATGGGAGTCGAACCCACCTTATCGGCTTGGGAAGCCGGAGTTCTACCGATGAACTACATCCGCATTTCTCATATAGCTTAGTTACTATATCACATCATCCGATAAAATTCAATAGAGAATTTCATGGATTTACAAACTGTTACTTGAAATGCCCTGACAGCTGACGTATAATACACTATCTTCGTTCCTGAGGGGTTGCCATGTTGGACGCTATACTTGACGCAGTACTCGATTCTCTGAAAATTCTTCCGTTCCTCTTTGTCACCTATCTG
The DNA here is from genome assembly GCA_002394965.1 of Lachnospira sp. UBA4285. Classification (GTDB taxonomy): domain Bacteria; phylum Bacillota; class Clostridia; order Lachnospirales; family Lachnospiraceae; genus UBA4285. The sequence goes on along the minus strand of DGVL01000037.1, from coordinate 2,390 downwards.
ATTATGGAATATCTGGAGAGCCATACCGAGGATCGGGTCCGGGACCTAGTCAAGCGGGCCGGATGGATGGGACCTTTCTGGGGCGGTCTTTTGGGGGCGGTCCCCCAGTGCGGTTTTTCAGCCGCCGCCTCCAATCTCTATGCCGGACGTGCGATTTCCCTGGGTACGCTGATCGCTATTTTTCTCTCCACCTCGGACGAGATGATCCCGATCATGATTTCCGAAGCCGTCCCGGTTACGAAAATGCTGAAGCTGCTCCTGGTCAAGCTGATCATCGGCATTCTCTGCGGCTTTTTAATCGACGGTTTCTGTCATATTCGCAGCAGCCGGAAAACCGGTCAGCCGGAGGACGGAGAAGACTTTCTGATCGAGCGACTGTGTGAGAAAGAACACTGTCACTGCGAAAGCGGGAGCATTGTCGGCTCCGCACTGAAGCATACCCTTCATATTATACTATTTGTCTTTGCGATCACGGTTCTTTTGAATCTTGCCTTTCTATTTCTCGGTGAGGACCGCCTGACCGCGGTTATTTCTTCGCGTCCGATCACCGGCATGTTCCTCTCTGCGCTGATCGGCCTGATTCCGAACTGCGGCGCTTCCGTCCTGCTGACCCAGATGTACCTGCACGGCGTGCTGCCCGCAAGTCATCTGATCGCAGGTCTTCTGGACGGCGCCGGCGTCGGCCTTTTGATTCTCTTTCGGGTAAATCCGGATCAGAAGGAAAACCTGCGTATTACACTTCTTCTCTACCTGCTGGCAGTTGTTTTCGGATTGCTGATTCATCTTCTCGGAATCTCAATCTGATCACTTCTGTCCTTTTCGGCTGGAGGTATTCATGATCACATACAAGCAAATCACAAAGGCATCCGATATTGCTTCCCTCTCGGATTATTATGTTCTTGACGTCCGTACCACCGGGCCGAACCCTTCGCTCAATGCCATTTCCTCGGTCTCCATGCTGCAGATCGAAGATGACCTGGTTATCCAGGAAGCGGTGGTGCGGATTGCTTCGGAGTCTGACAGCGGTGTTTCTGCGGAATCCGGGTATTATCAGGCGGAGCAAGTTGCCGACAGCATCGCGCGGATTCTGACCGGCCAGACGGTTGTCGCGGAACCCACCGCCCTTCAGTTTCTTCGGGCCCTGCTTGAGCGCTTCGGTCACGAGGGTGAAATCCGTTTCGTCCCCATCGGGATGCTGGTCAAGACCTTGTTTCCGGAGGCCAGCGCAGACAGCATTCAGGAGCTCGCCCGACAGCTGGAAATCCCGGAACGCAGCGATGCCGGTTTGCTTCGGATTGCTTATTTCGAGCACGCGCTTCTGCGAAAATGCCGCGAAGAACTCGGGGCTACGCTCCCCGACGATCCCGATCCCGCATTTTCAGACTCCGTCAAATCCGCTTCCGCTCCCAAAAAGCGCAGAATCAGCAGCAGAACGCTGAAACGCTGGGCCAAAAATGTGTGGTCTGTCAGTCCCTGGGTCGTCATCGGTGTCGCATTTCTTTTTGTTCTGTTTGTCGTGATTCATCTTCCTCGGAAGGAAAGCACGGAAGTTGACCGCAATACCCCCGTGGTTAATTATCTGGTACTGTCCTGGGATGAGACCGGCAAATACGGAACCCGTTCCAGAGCCCGCGGGAATGAGGAACCGGTCATTGAATTCCGTGTTCCCTATGGTGTCTATGACATTCTGAACAACAATTCCATCCCTGTGGAACTCACAATTGCCACAGACAAGAATGCATCTTCGACTCCCTCTCCTTTACCGGAAGTTTCTCCTGAGGCTTCACCAGAAGCTTCTCCCGTACCTTCTCCGTTCGCTTCTCCGGACGCTTCCCCATCGGCTTCTCCGGTGTCTTCTGCCGACGTTTCTCCCAATCCTCCCCAATCCGGTACCGAAGCCCAGGTTGTTGCCGCAGAGCTCAGCAGTTCTCCTGTCGGCCCTGCGGATGTTGAAGAAGAGGAAGACGGACCTGTCAAGATCACCATGCGTCCCAACAGCAAGCGTACGATCACGATTGATACGGATCAGTACCTTACGCTGTCTGAGAACGCAAATGATCTGATCCTGTTCTACGTTTCAGAAGTTCCCGAAGAGAAAGAATCTGATGTGACCGGCTATGACAGCGGAGACAGCAGCAGAGTTGTGTACGCCTACGTGAAAGGAACCGAAGTCCGCTTCCGTAAATCTCCTTCTCTTGAAGGCGCGGTGATCGACAGCATGCAGAACGGCCAGCAGGTCCAGGTTCTCGGTGTGACCGGTGAATGGACACATGTCGCCGTGCAAAACGAAAAAGGTTATATTTTCTCTCAGTTTCTGACCAGTGAAGATCCCACGGCAGCAGCTTTTGAAGCGAAAAAAGCGGAAGAAGCTGCACGTCAGGCGATGAACG
>DGVL01000129.1 GCA_002394965.1 Lachnospira sp. UBA4285 | reverse complement strand
ACGCGACCTGGTGGATCCGGCAGGCCATCACCCGCGCGATCGCGGATCAGGCGCGTACCATCCGGATTCCGGTTCACATGGTCGAGACCATCAACAAGATGACCCGGATCTCGCGTGACCTACTGCAGAAGTACGGCAGAGAGCCGAAGCCGGCCGAGATCGCCAAAGAGATGGGAATCTCGGAGGCCAAAGTCCTGGAGATCCAGAAGATCGCCCAGGAACCGGTTTCGCTGGAGACGCCGATCGGCGAAGAGGAGGACAGCCATCTGGGAGACTTCGTGCCGGATGACAAGGAGAAGTCCCCGCAGGAAGAGGTCTCCCGCAAGATGCTGCGCGAGACGGTCAACGAGGTGCTGGGCGAGCTGACCGAACGCGAGGCCAAGGTCCTGAGCCTGCGCTTTGGACTGGAGGACGGAAGACAGAGGACGCTGGAGGAAGTCGGCAAGGAGTTTGACGTGACCCGCGAGAGAATCCGCCAGATCGAGGCGAAGGCCATCCGAAAACTCAAGCACCCGAGCCGCAGCAAGAAGCTGAAGGATTTCCTCGAGTGACCGTCTATGGAAGAGATCTCAGAAAGACTGCTTGCGGCCGCGCAGCTGGCGGCGGCAGGCTTTGCCCCCGGAGGAAGCCGCTGCCTTGCAGATATCGGGACAGACCACGCACTGCTGCCCATCTACATGGTGAGACACGGTCTGGCAGACTCGGCCCTTGCGCTTGACGTGCGGCGGGGGCCGCTTGAGAGAGCCAGGCAGCATGTGCAGGAGGCAGGGCTTGCAGGTTCCATCACCTGCCGGCTCTCCGACGGCCTGGAAGGAGTGCGAAGAGGTGAGGCGGATGTCTTTGTCATCTGCGGCATGGGCGGACACCTGATCGAAAAGATCCTCTCCGCCGGGAAAGACCGGCTCACAGAACGGAGCCGCATCGTCGCGGGGCCGCAGCTGGATGTGCCGGATTTCCGCGCATTTGCCGTGCGGGAAGGCTGGCGGATCCGCTGCGAGCGCATGGTGCGTGAGAACGGGAAGTTTTACACGCTGATGCTGCTGGAGAGAGGCGAAGAGGTCGAGCCGCTGACAGACGTTGAACTGCACTACGGAAGACAGCTGCTGACGGGGCGCGATCCGGTCCTTCGGGATTACCTGGTTCGCGAGAAAAAGCTGACGGACAGGATCCGGGAGCAGCTGACGGGAAAGGAGAGCCCCGGGGCCAGACTGAGACTGTCGCAGCTTTCCAGGCAGGAAGCGCTTCTTGACAAGGCATTTTTGTATTATAGGTGAGTTGGTATGACACTGAGATGTATGGCAGAGCAGGAGCGGGCGGACGCGCCGGTTGTTCTCGCGTCCGTGAACGGGAAACTGAAGGAACTGGGGACGCCCGGGGAGTTTGACCGGGTCGGGGACAGCGTGCAGTTTATCACGACGGCGCAGAAGATCGGCATGGACGTCTACCGCCGCAGCCTGGTGATGCTGATGCTGTACGCCTTCACGCAGGTGCAGAAGCAGGAAGGAGGATCTTCGCTGCACGTTATCATCGAACACAGCATCGGGGATGCCTACTATTTTCACTTCCGCAGGGGCGAGCGGATGGCTGAGGGAATGCTCGGGAAGGTGAAGGAACAGATGGAGGCCGCCGTCAAGGCGGATATTCCGATTGAAAAACTCACACTTCCCACCGACGAGGCCATCCGGTACTTTGCATCGGCTGACATGAAGGAAAAGGCGAGGCTCTTCCGCTACCGCATGGCGTCCACGGTCAATCTGTACTCCATGAACGGTTACCGGGACTACTTCTACGGATATATGGTGCCGTCGGCCGGTGTGCTGAAGTGGTTTGACCTGATGCCCTACGACGAAGGGTTTGTGCTCCAGTTTCCGTCTGTAAAGGATCCGGTGCACGTGAGCGCGCTGGAGGATCAGCCCAAGCTGTTTCAGGCGATAAAGGAGACAAGGCAGTTAAATGAAAAACTGTCGCTTCTGACAGTTGCTGACCTGAATGACCACATCACAGCGGGCGACATGAACCGGATGATCCTGGTACAGGAGGCGCTGCAGGAACAGAAGATTGTTGAGATTGTCCAGAAGATCCGGGAGAAAAAGACGGTGAAGTTCGTGCTGGTGGCTGGCCCCAGCTCGTCCGGCAAGACGACATTCGCCAACCGGCTTGCGATCCAGCTGGCAGCGTACGGATATCACGCGCACATCATCAGTGTGGACAACTACTACGTCGACCGGGAGTTCACACCCAGAGACAAGAGCGGTGACTACGACTACGAGGCGATTGAGGCGGTTGATCTGGCGCTTTTCAATACGCAGCTGCAGGACATGCTTTCGGGCAAGGCCGTCAAGATGCCGCGCTATGATTTCAAGGCAGGCCATAAGGTCTTTGACCAGCCGCCGGTGCAGATGGGGCCGGGGGACATTCTTGTCATCGAGGGGATTCACTGCCTGAACGACCGGCTGACATTCGCCATACCGCGGGAAGTGAAGTTCAAGATCTACATCAGCGCGCTGACGCAGCTCAATGTCGACTCGCACAACCGCGTGTCGACGGCGGACGGGCGCCTGGTGCGCCGGATGGTGCGGGATTTCCGGACCCGGGCGACACCGGCGGTGGGAACGCTGTCCCGCTGGGCTTCGGTGCGCCGCGGCGAAGAGAAAAATATCTTTCCGTATCAGGAGAGCGCGGACGTGGTGTTCAATTCCGCGATGGCCTATGAGCTGTCGGTGCTGAAGTCCTACGCCCAGCCGATGCTGTTCTCGGTACCGGAGGAGAGCCCGGTGTACCCGGAGGCCAAGAGAATGCTCAAGTTTCTGGATTACTTCCTGCCCTGCCGCGCGGACTTTGTCCCCAACAACTCGCTTCTGCGGGAATTCATCGGCGGCGGCTGCTTCGCGGTGGACTAATTCTCCGGCGATGACGCCTGCCGGCGGTTGAGCGCCTCCCGGTACGGCCGGACCAGATCAAAGAGCTTTCCGACCTCTTCAAAGTGCCCGGTGTCAATGGCGTCGCGCAGCTTAACCAGCGACCCGATGTACAGAGTCAGCATGCGGGAGATGGCCTCCGGATTCAGCTGAGCGATCTGCTCCCACATCTCGGAGGAGGAAGCGGCGATCCGGGTGGTGTCAAGAAAACCGGAGGAGGCAAGGGAGAACATCATCCGGTCCGCGGTGTCGCTTTCCATGACGGTGCGCACCAGCGAGGCGGCCGCCATGTGCGGCAGATGTGAGATCCCGGCGACAGCCAGGTCGTGCTCCTCGGGGGTGAGGATCATCACGCGGCTTCCCATCCGCTGTATCAGTCCCTTCATAAATTCCAGTTTTTCCTTTGCGTCCTTCAAAATTCCGGCAGAAGGCGTCAGCACATACGGCCTGTCTTTCAGCAGGCCGGCGCTGGAGTTCTCGTAGCCGGTTCTCTCGGACCCTGCCATCGGATGGCCTCCGATGAAAACATCCGAAAGACCGAGCTCTTCAGCGCACCGGCAGATGGCGCTCTTCACACTCCCGACGTCGGTGAGAATGGCGTCCGGCCGCACGATGCCCCCGAGCTTTTGAAGGCAGTCTCCGGTCCGCGCCACGGGAGTGCAGATGAAGATCACGTCGCACGCCTGAAACGTCCCGTCGATTGTGCCGCTCACGGTATCGGCAATCCCGTCATCGAGTGCCTTCCTGACGTGAGAGACGGTGCGGTTCATCACCAGAATCCGGGAAGAAGGATACAGCGCGCGCAGAGCGCGTGCCACGGAACCGCCGATCAGGCCGAAACCGATGAAGCCGAATGTCAGATTCGGATTGTCCAGTCGTAGTTTATTCATAGGGGATACTTTAGCACATCAACGCGCGAAATGTCAATACCGGAGCTGCCGGATACGGTACAGCTGCCGGTGGATGTTTACTAACGCCGGCGCGGTACTTGTGATAGAATAAGGCCAAATCCCGTAATTCCGGAGAGGTTCCTCATGAGCGATAAAAGTCTTCGAAACAATTTTCTGGTTCAGGGAGGCATCCTGGCGCTTGCCGGCATTCTGGTGCGCGTGATCGGCATGCTGTACCGGATCCCGGTCGTCAATATCATCGGCAGTGACGGAAACGGCATCTACAGCGCGGCGTTCAATGTGTATAACATCGTGTTGGTGCTGTCCTCCTATGGGCTTCCGATGGCGGTTTCAAAGCTTATATCGGCAAGACTGGCTGACAGCGAGTACCGGAATTCGGCACGGATTTTCAGGAGCGCTCTTATTCTCTCCGTCATAACGGGCGGGGCTGCCTGTGCGCTTCTTTACTTCGGGTCCGGATGGATTGAGAGAGCGCTGTACCCGGGACTTCCGGGGATGGCGATCCCGCTCAGAGTCCTGGCGCCGACGGTTCTCATCGTTGCGGTGCTCGGTGTATTCCGAGGCTTCTACCAGGGACATGGCCAGATGGAACCGACGGCTGTGTCGCAGCTCATCGAGCAGATCATCAACGCGGTTGTCTCCGTGTCGGCCGGATACTTCCTGATGCGGGCATACGCAGGGCAGGACTTTCAGGCTGCCCACGGGGCGGCGGGATCGACGCTGGGGACGTGTCTGGGTGCCCTGTCGGCTCTGATTTTCTTTCTCGGACTGACGCTTGTGAAGCGCTCTGTTTTCTCCGAAAGGATCGAAAGCGATAAAAGCGGGGAGACACTTGACACGGGGATGTCCGTGAAGCTGATTCTGGTGACGGTCATCCCGATCATTCTTGGGCAGACATTTACCAATATCAATTCGGTTCTTGATGACATCCTGTTCAACAGCACCGCGGTGAAGACCATGAGCGCAACGGAGGTGGCCACCCAGCTGGGAACGTACAGCACGTGCTTCATCCTGCTGCTGTCGATCCCGCAGGGGATCGCTTCTTCCATGTCGGCATCCATGCTGCCGAGCGTCGTCAAGTCGTACACGGAACACTCCAGAAGCGGCGTTCGCCGGAAGCTGTCCCAGACCATCCGCATCACGATGATCATCGCGATGCCCTGCTTCATCGGAATGATCGTGCTGGGGGAACCGCTGATCCGCATTCTCTTCGCCCGCTATGACAGTCAGATGGGAGAGCACATGCTCTGGATCGGAGCCGTTTCGGTGATTTTCACCACGCTGCAGACCATCACCACTTCGGCACTTCAGGGGATCGACCGCCTGATGAAACCGGTCATTCATTCCTTCATCTCGATGCTCATCCACATTGTGCTGGTGCTCATCGCGCTGCTGGGGTTTCATATGGGGATCTACTCCCTGGCCGCAGGCTATGTGCAGTTTCCACTCGTGGTATTCCTGCTCAACCTCAGGTCGCTGCACGAACTGGTGCACTACCGCCTGCCCGTCAGCCGGTTGTTTCTGCGGCCGCTGCTGTCAGCGCTTGTCATGGGTGTGGCCAGCCGGCTTGTCTATGCCGGGCTGTATCACGCCACGGACAGCGTGATCATCAGCTTCCTGCCGGCTTTTGTCGTTGCTGTTGTTGTGTATTTCGGCGCGTATATCTTCCTGAAGGAGCGCCGGATTTGAATAGGAAAAGAGGCTTGTATGCTTTGTGAAAAATGCGGTATCCGCGAGGCCACCGTGCATTACACGGAGGTCGTGAACGGAGTAAAAAAAGAACATTACCTCTGCGCGCAGTGCGCGCGGGAAGAGGGGCTCATACCCGGGCTTGCGGGGATCTCCGGCGAGGACAATCCATTTGTGAGGTTCCTGTCGGGGCTGCTGGGTGGCACGGAAAAGCAGGCGGATGAGAGCAGCGACAAGGACAGTCAGATAACCTGTCCCAACTGCGGCATGACGTTTGGTGAGTTCACCAAAATCGGCAAATTCGGCTGCCCGGAGTGCTACCGGACATTCGGTCCGCTGATTGAGAATGAATTCAAGAAATTCCAGGCCGATTCCCATCATATCGGAAAGAAGTACGGAAAGTCCATCGAAAACCAGCAGATCGAGGCTCTGCTCGGGAAAGACGAGACATCCCTTCCCAGGCAGAAGACAGACGATGGCGCAGGCGCGGAAGACGCGGGAGAAAAAACGCAGGCAGATGAGGCAAAGCCGGCCGCGGATGCCGGAGAGACGCCTTCCATCGCCGAGATGGAGAAGCAGAAAGAGGAAGCTGTGAAGCGGGAGGACTACATGGAGGCTGCCCGCCTTCGGGACGCGATCAGAAAGGCAAGGGAACAAGAATGAGTGAGGCCTGGTTTGAGAAAAAGATATGTGACACAGGCTGCATTATCTCCAGCAAGTGCCGCCTGGCCAGAAATATCGACGGTTACAACTTCTCTCCGAAGCTCGACGAGGAGTCGGCCCGCCGGATGATCGACAAGACTGTCGAACAGATACGCCGGGACCCGAAGCTCGGCGGCAGCCGTTTCTATGACTTCCGGAACATGAACCTGACGCAGAAACAGGAGATGCAGGAGCAGCACTCCATCAGCAATTATCTGGTCGGACAGAAGGAAGCCGCCGGATTCATCAGCGAAGACCGGTCTGTGTCCCTCATGGTCAATGAAGAAGACCACATCCGCATTCAGACATTCTCCGCGGGCGCGCATCTGGATGCGGCATTTGAAGAGGCAAACCGGCTGGACGACGAGCTCGGCAGGATCCTGCCCTACGTCTACAGCGATAAGTACGGGTATCTCACGACCTGTCTGTCCAGCACCGGAACGGGCATGCGGGCCTCGTATTTTCTGCACCTTCCGGTTCTGGCTCTCGCGGGACAGATCGAGAGTGTGAAGACAGAGATCAGCCGCTTTAATGTGGCGCTCAAGCCCGTGACCGGCGAGGGCCGCAAGAGCCCGGCGGATGTCTACCAGATCACCAACACGATGACGCTGGGCGTGCGCGAGGAGGACGTCATCTCCTCGCTTCAGAAGATAACGGCGCAGATCGTGGCGCAGGAGCAGGCGTACGAGAAGCAGTATTTCACACAGCAGCGGGATCATGCCATCGATGCGGTGTGGAGGTGTTACGCGACCCTGAAGTACGCCCGGATGCTCTCGTATTCGGATGCACTGGTGATGCTCTCACAGATCCGGCTGGGGCTCAATGCCGGCATCATCCGGCCGGCTGCAGACACCGACGGCAGCATCTATGCGCTGATGATCCGGATTCAGCCCGCCAGTCTGCAGACGTATTTCGGCAAAGAGATGATCGGCGACGAACTTGAAAAGGCGAGAGCCCTTTACCTGCGGACCAATCTGCCGGATATGGTGGACGCGGTATCTGCACAGAAACAGTAAAGCTAGTAGGAGAGACAGCTAAATTATGGCAATGGATTATACGGACAAGGCCAAGGAAGTGCTGGAATACGCACATTCTTTCGCCAACATGGTTGGAAGCCGGCAGGTATGCACCGAGCATATCCTGGCCGGACTGACGAAAATATCAAACAGCATGGCGTATACCGTGCTGAATCAGAACGGCGTCTCGTTTGAGGCGGTGACGGAGATGCTCAGCAGCGGCATGATGAGCGGATCTCCTGACACGGCGCCGACTCTTGACGGGCGCGGGGAGTACTCGCAGAAGGCCAGACAGGCTCTGCGCAACTCCTTCCCGGTGGCGAGCAAGTTCAAGAGCCGGCAGGTCGGCACGGAGCACATCCTGATCTCCCTGCTGCAGATCGAGTGCACGGCCCAGAGAATGATCGAAGCCATTGCCAATGGCGGAGACAACGGCATCCGCGCGGTGTACAGCGACCTGATGCAGGCGCTCGGACAGAAAGGCGGCGACGGCGGCGCGGCCGGCCGCAGGTCGAAGTCCGAGCTGGAGAAGATGACGCGCGATATCACGCAGGACGCAAAGGACGGAAAGCTTGACCCGGTGATCGGGCGTGAGGCGGAGATGCACCGCGTGACCGAGATCCTCTCAAGGCGGACCAAGAACAACCCGATCCTCATCGGTGAGCCGGGTGTGGGCAAGACGGCCATTGTCGAGGGACTCGCGGAGAAGATCGTGGCCGGCGAGGTGCCGGACATCCTGCTCGACTGCCGGATCCTGTCTCTGGATCTGACAGGAATGGTAGCGGGGACCAAGTACAGAGGAGAATTTGAAGAGCGGATCAAGCGCGTGATCGATGACGCCATAAATGACCCGAATGTGATCCTGTTTATCGATGAGATCCACACGCTCATCGGTGCCGGCGATTCGGAGGGCGGACTGGACGCGGCCAACATCCTGAAGCCTGCCCTCTCCCGCGGTGAGATTCACGTGATCGGTGCCACCACGACGGCCGAGTACCGCAAGTATTTCCAGAAGGATTCCGCGCTCTCCAGAAGATTTCAGTCGGTTCAGGTCGGTGAGCCGACACAGACCGAGAGTGTTCAGATCCTGCAGGGGCTGAAAGGCGCCTATGAGGAGCATCACAAGCTGACCATCAGCAACGAGGCGATTGACGCGGCGGTCAAACTGTCCGCCCGCTACATCAACGGACGCTATCTCCCGGACAAGGCCATCGACGTGATGGACGAGGCGTGTGCCGCGGTGCGTCTGGCTGCGTACAAAAAGCCGGACGACATCTCGCAGAAGGAAGAAAAACTCCGGACGCTGGAGATTCAGAAGGAAGACGCGGTAGCCAGGGAAGCCTTTGAGGAGGCTGAGGAGATTCACAGGAAGACCCGGGAGCTGCAGGGGCAGATCGAGACAGAGACCGCGCAGTGGAAGGACAGCCAGCAGAAGAAAGACCTCGTCGTGAAAGCGGACGATATCGCCGGTGTCATCTCCGAGTGGACCAATATCCCGGTCAAGACGGTGAGCGAAGATGAGAAGAAGAGACTTCTGCGCCTGGAGGACACGCTGCATGAGCGGGTGATCGGACAGGACGAGGCGGTGAAAGCCGTCGCCCGGGCCGTCCGCCGCGGCCGCTCCGGTCTGAAGGATCCGAGCCGGCCTATCGGAACGTTCCTGTTCCTCGGCCCCACCGGCGTGGGCAAGACAGAGCTCTCCAAGGCGCTCGCCGAGGCTCTGTTCGGCCAGGAGAATTCGATGATACGCTTCGACATGAGTGAATACAGCGAGCAGATCGCGGTGACCCGTCTGATCGGCTCTGCGCCCGGATATGTCGGCTATGAAGAAGGCGGCCAGCTCACGGAGGCGGTCAATCGGAATCCGTATTCGGTTGTGCTGTTTGATGAGATCGAGAAAGCACATCCGTCCATCTTCAACCTGCTGCTGCAGATCATGGACGACGGACGCCTAACCGACGGCCAGGGACGCATTGTAGACTTCAAGAACACCGTCATCATCATGACTTCCAACGCCGGGGCTATGAATATCGTGGAGCCGAAGACGCTGGGATTTGCCACGAAGGAGACGGACGAGCAGAAACACAAGGATATGACGGCCAAGGTGATGGAAGAAGTCCGGCAGTATTTCCGCCCGGAGTTCCTGAACCGCATCGACGAGACTATCGTGTTCCACCAGCTCAGCAAAGACGAGATTCGCAAGATTGTCGGCCTGATGATAAAGCAGCTCAACAAGCGCACGATGGAACTTGGAAAGGTATCCCTGGAACTTGATGATGCGGCCATCGACTGGATCGTCGCAAAGGGCTATCAGCCGAAGTACGGTGCACGCCCGCTGCGCCGTGAGATTCAGTCGGCGATTGAGGACCCGCTCTCTGATCTCATCCTGGGCGACAAGATTGCGCCGGGCAGCCGCATGCTCATCACGGTGAAGGACGGAAAACTGCATTTCGGCAAAAAACGCGGAAAAAACAGCTGAGCCGATTGTAAAAAAAAACAAGAGTCATGTATAATAATCGTAATATCAACAGATACGTGGAGGCTTAAAAATGGCAGTTGTCAGTGAACTTCTCCGTTCGGAAAGCGACGGGAGTCTGAGCTTCGGGAATTTTAATCTGAGTGCCAAGACCAAACGCAAGGATTTCGAGCACCAGGGAGATGTGTATTACGTGAAGACATTCCGGGAGATCACCCGGCTCGAGAAGAACGGATCATTCCTGTATGAATCGGTCCCGGGGACCGCGGTCGGACATTTCAAGGAGACCGACGACGGCGTGAGCTTCTCCGTGGAAGGTGCGGAGGACGCCCAGATCACCATCGGGCTTTCGGAAGGCACCGAGTACAGCGTGAAGGTAGGCAGCGAGGACATGGGCACGATGAAGACCAACCTGGGCGGAAAGCTGGTGCTCTCCGTGGAATTCTCCGGGAAACCGGTACAGGTTGTGATCAAAAGAGCATAACGCATCCCTGCAGACAGACACAGAGGCTGCTGTGCACCGGCTTTCGGATGCCGGGGCCGGCGGCCTCTTTCATTCCCGGGATCCGGTCGGCATCGGATTTTACCCCGGATTTATTTCCCTGATGCCTTCCGGATCCAGAGGAAAACGGTTTGTATCAGCAGGTTATTTAAAGAAAGGATTCACATGCCTTCTAAGAAAGGAACACAATTTTACTGTTCGGAGTGCGGATATGAGTCGGCCAAGTGGTTCGGCCAGTGCCCTGCCTGCAAAGCCTGGAACACAGCGGTTGAGGTGCCGGAGACGAAGGCGGCCTCCGTGCGCGGTGTCGCCCATGTGCGCAGCGCTTCCAGACTGACGCATCATCCGGTGAAGATAACGGAAGTGAGACGCGATGTGTCGGAGCGCCAGACGACCGGCATCGGGGAACTGGACCGGGTACTGGGAGGCGGCATTGTGAAAGGTTCGCTTGTGCTTGTCGGCGGCGATCCCGGAATCGGAAAATCGACACTGCTTCTGCAGATGTGCAGGAATCTTGCCGACCAGGGGAGAAGTGTCCTGTATGTCTCCGGAGAGGAATCCCTGCAGCAGATACGGATGCGGGCACAGAGACTGGGAACCTTTTCGGAGCGCCTCTCTTTATTCTGCGAGACCAATCTGTCGGACATCCGGGAGGCGATCGAGGAGACGAAACCGGAAGTCGTCATCATCGACTCGATTCAGACGATGTACTGTGAGGAGGTCACCTCGGCGCCCGGAAGCATCGCGCAGGTCCGGGAGGCGACCGGAATTCTGATGCAGCTTGCTAAGGGACTTGACACGTCGGTATTTGTCGTGGGGCATGTGACCAAGGAAGGCGTCGTCGCCGGCCCGCGTATGCTGGAGCATATGGTCGACACGGTTCTGTACTTTGAGGGCGACCGCAGCGCGGCTTACCGCATCCTCCGCAGTGTGAAGAACCGCTTTGGCTCCACTAATGAGATCGGCGTCTTTGAGATGGAAGAAGACGGACTGCAGGAAGTTGCCAATCCGTCGGAATACATGCTCTCCGGCCGCTCGGAGACCGCCAGCGGCAATATTGTCGTCTGCCTTGCGGAGGGGACCCGTCCCATGCTGGTGGAGGTGCAGGCGCTCGTTTGCGACTCCAATTTCGGGCTGCCGCGCCGAACGGCGTCCGGCGCCGACTACAACCGCGTCAACCTGCTGATGGCGGTCATGGAGAAGCGCGCACGCATCCGCCTCGGCGGTCAGGACGCCTACGTCAACGTGGCGGGCGGTCTGAAGGCGGCAGAACCGGGGCTTGATCTGGGAATTGTCACGGCCATTGCCAGCAGCTACAACAATAAGATCGCGGACCCGGATACGGTGGTGTTTGGAGAAGTGGGGCTGTCCGGAGAAGTCCGAGCCGTGGCCATGCCGCAGCAGCGCGTGAATGAAGCGGCCAAGCTCGGCTTTAAGCGCGTGATCATGCCGGAAGTCTCGGTCAGGAAAGTCAAAGCCCCCGAGGGCATAAGCCTGATTGGAGTGAAAAATATCAGCCAGGCAATCGGAGCAATCGGGTGAGCCGGAAAGATTCCGGACAAGAGGGGATTGCGGCAGGTCCATGCAGGATGTGGAAAACTTCCCGGATTTTTTGAGAAATGTCTGAAAAAGTTGTTGACACGTCCGGGCGCGGATGATAGTATATATGAGTCG
>DGVL01000051.1 GCA_002394965.1 Lachnospira sp. UBA4285 | reverse complement strand
GGGTGTAGCACAGTTGGTTAGCGCGTCAGATTGTGGCTCTGAAGGTCGTGGGTTCGAGTCCCATTACCCACCCTTGGACCGTTTTTGGGCTATCGCCAAGCGGTAAGGCACAGGGTTTTGATCCCTGCATTCGTTGGTTCGAATCCAACTAGCCCAGCTTGCAGCCGGGCTGGGATGCAGACGAAAGAAAAGAAGTGCCTGCTGTAAAAGGCGCCGGATGGTCTTCAATGGGCTCATAGCTCAGCCGGTAGAGCACTAGACTTTTAATCTAGGTGTCCCGGGTTCGAACCCCGGTGGGCTCATCAAAAGAAATGCTCGCATTCACCCCGTCGGTGTGTGTGAGCTTTTTTGTTTAGGGAGGATTTAAGAAATTATGGCCGAAGAAAAGACCACCAGGAAGGCGAGAGTTCCATACAAGGATCCCCGCAAAGAAAGAACGGAAAACAACAAGGATGTCGGCAAAGTCATCGCTGTCGTGTCCGGCAAGGGAGGCGTCGGCAAGTCGCTGATCACGTCGCTTCTCGCGGTGGAGTCCGTGAGAAGAGGTCACTCGACCGGTATCATGGACATTGACATCACGGGTCCGTCGATTCCAAAGTCCTTTGGTCTGCACGGTCGGCTCCTCGCCAATGAGGACGCCTCCGCGCTCATACCCGCGAAAACGCGCACCGGCATAAAAGTCGTCTCCATGAATCTTCTGATCGGCGAGGAACAGCCGGTCATCTGGAGAGGACCGATCATCTCCGGTACGGTCGGCGAGTTCTGGACCAAGACGGTCTGGGGAAAGACGGACTATCTCTTCGCGGACTGCCCGCCGGGGACCGGCGATGTCCCGCTCACGCTGTTCCAGAGCGTCCCGGTGGCCGGGATTGTCGTCGTCACGTCTCCGCAGGATCTGGTGTCCCTGATCGTGGAGAAAGCCGTCAACATGGCGAAGATGATGAATGTGCCGATTCTTGGCATCGTGGAGAACATGTCGTACTTCGTGTGCCCGAACTGCGGACAGAAGCACGCGATCTTCGGCGAAAGCCATGTGGACGAGATCGCCGAGAAGAACGGCATCGGCGCCGTGGCGAAACTTCCGATCGATCCGGCTGTGGCAGCCGCGGTGGATGCCGGGAATGTCGAGTCACTGGATACCTCGGCCCTGAAGGAGATCTCCGATCTGATCTTCGGGGAATGACACAGCACAACATTGCAGATGAAAAAAGACGCGCGGGAGCATGGAAGACAGTTCTCTGCGCGTCTTTTTTTGTATACATGCAGACTTCAAGGCCAGGCACCGGATAGTTCTTGACATCCGATTTTGTTGGTATTATCATGAACACATGAACAGATAAGCATATGTTCAAATTTCAATAAGAGAGGGCTTTCATGGACGATCAGGAGGTGAAAAATGTTGCCGATGTGTTCCGCATCTTCGGCGATCCGACCCGCGTGCGGATCCTGGGACTGCTGATGGAAGGTGAGTTCAGTGTCACTGACATAACGCAGCGGCTGGATATGACTCAGTCGGCGGTATCCCATCAGCTGCGGATCCTCCGGGATGCAAGGCTTGTCCGGAGCCGGCGCGACGGCAAACAGATTTTTTACGCGCTGGACGACGATCATGTGCGGACTATTCTCTTCATGGGACTTGAGCATGTGCGGGAAGCAGAGAGTGGAAAGTGAGGAAAGGGCTATGAGAAAGAAATTTGCAATCGCTGTAGACTGCGCAAACTGCGCGGCAAAGGTCGAGAATGCGCTGAATGCGATGCCGGGGCTGAAAGCACAGGTGAATTTCATGACGCAGAAGATGACGCTGGAAGCAGATGCGATCGATGATGCGCTCCTCGCAAGCGTGGAGAAGACGGCCAGAAAGATCGAGCCGGAATTTGAAATAAAGAGGTAAGCCGCAGGCGGCTGCATCAGGGGATTTTGTGAAGGACAGGAAACAGATATGGACAAGAAACAGAAAAACAAGCTGCAGTGGATCTGTCTTACCGGCGCCGTCTATGCGCTGATTCTCATTGTTCTGCACGTC
Organism: Lachnospira sp. UBA4285; assembly: GCA_002394965.1. Lineage (GTDB taxonomy): Bacteria > Bacillota > Clostridia > Lachnospirales > Lachnospiraceae > UBA4285. The sequence continues at coordinate 19,464 of DGVL01000051.1, read as the reverse complement.
GGAGCGGGCGGCATGCTGAACTTTTTCCCGGTGAACTTCCTGCTTTTCCTGGTTCCCTATCTCATGGTAGGATGGAGAGTAGTCCGCAAGTCGCTTGTCAACATACGCCACGGCCAGATCTTTGATGAGAACTTTCTGATGATGGTGGCTACATTCGGCGCACTGGCAATCGGAGAATACTCTGAAGCTGTGGCCGTCATGCTGTTCTATCAGGTGGGTGAATTCTTCGAGGACTTTGCCGTTGACCGCTCCCGCCGCTCCATCACGGCGCTGATGGACATCGCGCCGGAATACGCCAATGTGGAGCAGGACGGGGAACTCCGGCAGGTTGACCCGGAAGACGTGCAGATCGGTGACATTTTCGTGGTGCGCCCGGGCGAGCGGATCCCGCTCGACGGTGTGGTCACGGAAGGCGAGTCGATACTGGACACGTCGGCACTCACCGGCGAGTCACTTCCCCGCTCCGTTCACACAAACGATGCGGTTATCAGCGGATGTGTCAACGGCAGCGGTGTGCTGAAGATCCGGGCAGAGAAAGCCTATGAGGATTCTACGGTCAGCCGGGTCCTGGATCTCGTGGAAAATGCGTCCGACCGCAAGGCGCGCACCGAGAACTTCGTTACCCGGTTCGCCAGATATTACACGCCGGTCGTGGTATTGGCTGCGGTTGCGGTGGCGATCCTGCTCCCGCTGCTAACCGGTGTCTCCTGGCAGCAGGGGCTCAAGAGTGCCTGCATCTTTCTGGTGGTTTCCTGCCCGTGCGCCTTTGTTCTTTCAGTTCCGCTCACATTCTTCGGCGGCATTGGCGCGGCGTCCCATATGGGCATCCTGATAAAGGGGAGCAACTACCTGGAGGCGGCGGCGAAGCTGAAGACGGTCGTGTTTGACAAGACCGGTACGCTTACCCGCGGTGAATTCTCCGTCACAAAGATTCTGCCGGCCGACGGGGTGAATGAAGAGGAACTTCTCGCAAAGGCAGCGGCTGCAGAAGCATACTCCACGCATCCGGCAGCTGTGTCGATCCGCCGGGCGTACGAGGAGACAGGGAAGACGCTGGACACCTCCGGAATCGGTGAAAATACGGAGACGGCCGGGCACGGCGTTGCGGTCGTCGTAAATGGACGAAAGATCTGCGCCGGCAATCGCAAGCTGATGGACGCGGAAGGGGTCGCGGTGCCCGCAGTCGATACACCCGGAACCATCGTGTATGTGGCTGAGGACGGACGGTATCTCGGAGCGCTTGTCATCTCGGACACGGTGAAGCCGGAGGCAAAGAAGGCAATCGAAGAACTTCATGCCGAGGGTGTCACAAAGACGGTGATGCTCACCGGCGACAGAAAAGAGAGCGGCCAGGCAGTGGCAGGAGAGCTCGGGATTGATGCGGTGTACACCGATCTTCTTCCGGCCGACAAGGTCGGAAAGGTGGAGGAACTTCTGGCGCGCGAGGGAAGGAAGGACCGGCTGGCATTTGTCGGGGACGGCATCAATGACGCGCCGGTCATCACGCGGGCGGATGTGGGGTTCGCCATGGGCAGTATGGGGTCGGATGCCGCGATTGAGGCGGCAGACATCGTCCTCATGGACGACGATACCCGGAAAGTCTCAAAGACGGTGCGGCTGGCCCGCAAGACGATGCGGATCGTCTACGAGAATATAACATTTGCTCTGGTGGTCAAGATTGCGGTTATGATCATGAGTCTGTTTTCTGCAGCGAATATGTGGGAGGCTGTGTTCGCCGATGTGGGCGTATCGGTGCTCTGCATTCTGAATGCCATGCGCATGCTGCGGGCAAAGTGAGGCGTGTATGGAGAAGGGAAACACAAGAGAAGCGATTGCGGAGAGCCTGAAGAAACTGACGGAAGGCAAGGAATTCGAGAAGATTTCCGTCGGGGAGATCTGTGAGAACTGCGGCATCACCCGCAAGAGCTTTTACTATCATTTCCGTGACAAGTACGATCTGGTCAGCTGGATCTTCCGCCATGAATTCATGGACAGGGCGGCGGAGGTCGGCTACAAGAATTTCATGAACATGATGGACGCGCTGCTGGACTATCTGGCCTCCGAGCGCACGTATTACCGATCTGTCTTTTCCTACAGCGGCCAGAATTCCTTCAAGGATACCTTCATCGAGAGCATGATGCCGCTGGTGGAGTGCTATGCGGAGATCCTGTTTCCGGCCTGTGAGGACCAGGTGATCCGGACCGGCTCGTATTTCTTCTGCGGCGGCGTGGCTTCCATGATCAAGGACTGGCTGATGACCGACATCTCGGCACAGGAGCTGATTGAGACGGACCATTATCTCATGAAGGAAGCCGCGCGGATCATCCACATGCAGCAGACACTGAAGGAAGTGGTGGGCGGCAAAGGCCCCTTCGACGCGGGGGACGAAAAGCCTTCGCCGTCTCTGACGCAGGTGATGGAGGCGGAGAAAATCGCCGCGAAAAAGGACAACGAATAATTCTGAATATTCGGCTTTCCGGCACCGGACCGGAGAGCCGGATTTTTATAGCAAAAATAATCAGAATAATAATCATATATCCGCGTTAAATAAAATATTATTGCGCAAAATTCAAAAATAGCATTGACAAAAAGAAGAAAGCATGGTACTTTATAATCAGTCAAAGGAACAAGGGACCTTCGAAAGGCAGCCGCCTTTCATCGAAAGAAGGCTCGTATTCCATTGAAAGGAGGTTGGTACCGTTGCCGTTCAATGATACTGACCTGGAAAGCAGCAGAACCTGAAGCTGCAGCGTTGAAAACCTTTGGGAGAAACGATTGTGAAACGGATTGGTTCCGATGACAGCTGGTCGGGACGAAAAGATAACCAAAGGGGACGGAAAAAGTAGGGTTCTGCAGGACGAGAAAACATCGAAGGAAATGCACTGACGTAAAATTTCCGAAGAGTTTTTTCAAACGTACCTGTCCTTAAATTCACAAGCGAAAGCAAGTTGCAGCGCCAAGTAACCGGAAGGTTGGCATCCTTCCAAAACAGAGAGTCTTCCCGGAACGAATCGGGAAGGCGAGAGGCAGTAACAAGTGAATAGTTCTGAAAAGTGAGGCGGCCGTTATTTGCATTCTGCGAATAGCGGTCGTTTCATTTTATTCATCTTTCTTCTTTTTACCCCTGCCGGAAAAAGGCAGGGGCTTTTCTTCGCGGTGTCTGCTATGATGGGGAAAAGGAGCGGAAGACGTATGGCAGACAGCAGACTTACGAAACAGGAAATCGCGCTCATCGGGCGCTTCGGACAGGAGACGGCCATTGCGGCGGGACAGACCGTGTACCGCAAAGGGAGTCCTTCCGGCAGCCTGTACTACATCAAATCCGGGCGCGTGCGGATCTTTGACGAATTTCCCTCCGGCCGGGAGGTCACGGTCGATGTGATCGAGGCGGGGCACATCTTCGGCGAGTCGTCATTCGCCGGGTGTGTGGAGGGGACAAAGCGCCCGATCAACGTGATGACGGTGACGGACACGGTGCTCATCCGAATGCCGGCGGACAGGCTGCCGGAGGCGGCTCGTGTTGAACCGCTGCTTATGCTGCATCTGCTGCAGCTTTGCTCAGACAGTATGGACCGTCTGACAAGGCGTCTGGAGGAGCAGTGCATGTTGGACCGCTATGGCAAGACGGCCAGTTATCTGCTGGATGTGACGGCCGTCCAGTCAGAGGAAAAGGGAACGCTTGACGGCAATGTCCCCTACACGCACAGCCAGCTGGCCGTGGCGCTGGGGCTGAACCGGACCACCGTGTCGGAGGTGCTGAAGTATTTTGACCGGAAGCGCTGGATCTTCTGCGGCTACGGGAGGGTGCAGGTGACCGACCGGGCGGGTCTGGAGGCATTTGTCAGGGGACAATTGCCGTAAATCCGACAATTGTGCGATTCGGGATGACTCTTTGGATTTAAAGTGATAAAGTTATCATCAACAATCAGGGAGCCGGAAGGGAGGAGCAATGCGGATTCTTGTAATAGGAAAAGAGGGCCGGCTGCAGGCACACGCGGACCCGGCGGTGTATGCGAGACATACATACACGTACGTTCCGCTCGGAACGCCGGACGAGGAGATTCTCGCATCCGGCGGTGACGCGGATGTCATTGTCGTGGACGCGATCGGAAAGGTCAGCAGAAAGGTGATCTGCGGCATGCCGAATCTGAAGATGATTCATTCGGAAGGCGTCGGGTATCAGGGGGTTGACGTGAAGGCGGCCACGGAGCGGGGAATCCCGGTCTGCAACTGCAAGGGCATGAATTCTTCGGCTGTGGCGGAACAGGCGCTTCTGCTGATGCTTGGCTGCGTGAAGCATGTCATTCACGACGACAGAGAGTTCCGGAAGGGCCGCCAGATTCAGGTGAAGGAAGCGTATTTTCTCACGGGACTGCGGGAGCTTGCGGACTGCCAGGTCGGTCTTATCGGGCTTGGTGACATCGGGCAGGCAACGGCAAGGCTGCTCGCAGCGTTCGGCTGCCGCGTGGTCTACACCAGCCGGCACCGTCGCAGCGAAGAGCTGGAGAAGGCTCTCGGACTGACCTATCTGCCGATGAATGACCTGCTTGCGGCATCGGACATCGTGAGCCTGCACGTGGCGGTGGCACCGGAGACCATCCACATGGCGGATGACGCGTTCTTTGCGCGGATGAAGCCGGGCTCGTATCTGATCAACACGTCCCGCGGCGAGCTGGTCGACACGGACGCACTCGGACGCGCGATCGGCAGCGGGAGAATCGCGGGAGCGGGGCTTGACTGTGTGGACGGCGAGCCGGTCACGGCGGACAATGCTGTCTTTAGACAGGATAAAGAGGTGCTGGACAAGATCGTGTTCAGCTGTCATATCGGCGGGATCACGACGTCGTCCATGAAGAGAGGATACGCCATGATCTGGGACGACATCCGGAAAGTTGAGGACGGCGTCAGACCGGATCACATATGCAACAGGGAGGTGCTTGAAAATGATTAATCCGTCTTATAAGGAGATGCTTCAGGGCAAATCGGTCATCCGCGAGCTCAGCGAGTATGCAACGGCGCGCGGCAAAGAGATCGGCTACGAGAATGTGTTTGACTATTCGCTTGGCAATCCGAGTGTGCCATGTCCGCAGGATTACACGGATGTCGTCATTGACATGTACAGGAATAAGCCGTCCAGCTATATTCACAGCTACAGCCCGTCGCTTGGAATCGAGTCCGTGCGGCACGCGGTGGCAGAAAGCCTCAACCGGCGGTTTGGCATGAACTACGAGACAAAGCACATCTTCATGGCAATCGGCGCGGCTGGGGCGCTCGCGCACGCGTTCCGGCTGGTCACCCAGCCGGGGGATGAGATCATCGTGTTTGCGCCGTTCTTCCCGGAGTACCGGGAGTACATACGCCGCACCGGTGCCGTTATGCGTCTTGTCCCGGCGGATACGCAGAGTTTCCAGATCAATTTCAAAGAGTTTGAGAAAGCTTTGAATCCCAGGACTCAGGCGGTTCTCATCAATACACCGAACAACCCGTCCGGCATCGCCTACAGCACACAGACGATTCAGAAGCTGGCGGATATCCTTCGTGAAAAGCAGAAGGAATACGGCCACGACATCTTCCTGATCAGCGACGAGCCGTACCGGGAGATTGTGTTTGAAGGCGCTGACAGCCCGTATCCGAGCCGCTTCTATGACAACACGCTGTCCTGCTACTCCTTTTCCAAGAGCCTGTCGCTGCCGGGCGAGCGCATCGGCTACATCGCCGTGAACCCGAAGGCGACTGACGCGGACATCCTGGCTGTCATCTGTGGCCAGATCAGCCGCGGAATCGGGCACAACTGTCCTTCCTCCACGTCCCAGCTCGCCGTGGCGCAGGTGCTCGACAAGACCAGTGATCTCTCGGTTTACGAGACCAACATGAATATTCTTTACAAAGCATTGAAAGAACTGGGCTTTACCGTGGTGAAACCGGGCGGTACATTTTACATTTTTCCGAAGGCGCTGGAGGACGATGCCGTCGCGTTCTGCATGAAGGCCAAGAAGTATGACCTGATCCTGGTTCCTTCTGACAGCTTCGGCGTGCCGGGGTATTTCCGCATGGCGTACTGCATCGACACAGAGAAGGTGAAGCGCTCGATCCCGGTTCTGCGCCGCTTCGTGCGCGAGCAGTACGGCGTGAACGGGTAAGGAGTGCCCCGGGGAGGGCACTTTCCTTGCCTCCGTATGTTCCGATTCATAGTAAGGTTACAGGCACCTTTCCGGCATCCGCCGGAAAGGTGCTTTTTTGCTTCTGTAAACGGGCGCGAGTTCTGCACCGGAATTTATAGAAAAGGCCGATAATTTACATAAACTTTAAAAGAGGCCGGAAGCAGACTTTACATTGCCCTTGTATTGTTTAAGCGTGACCGGAAGAGAAACGGGCGAAAGACGATACAGCCCGTGAACGGTACGATTTGGAGGACGAAGGGAATGACAAGGGAAAAGGTACTCAGAGCAGCAGCACTGGTTATTACGGGAATTATGGCGGCAGGCGCCGTGGGATGCGGAAGCAGCGCAGGCAGCACAACGACTGCGGCAGGCAGCACGACGACCAAAGCGGCGGGCAGTACGACGACCAAGGCGGCTTCTGCGGCCAAGGTGTCCGGTCAGATCACAGCGGCGGGGTCTTCCGCACTGCTTCCGCTCGTTCAGGATGCGGCGGATGCGTTCATGGCAGAGAATCCGGACTGCGTGATCTCTGTGAACGGCGGCGGTTCCGGCCAGGGCCTGAAGCAGGTGAGCGACGGCGCCGTGAACATCGGCAACTCGGATGTCTTTGCAGAGGATAAGCTGGATGCGGACGCGGCGGCACAGCTTGAGGATCATGAAGTCTGCACCGTCACCATGGCTCCGATCGTGAACAAGGATCTTGGCGTGACGAATCTGAGCACGGATGACCTGGTGAAGATCTTCACCGGTGAGATCACGAACTGGAGCGCTGTGGGCGGTCCGGATGAGAATATCATGCTGATCACAAGACCGTCGTCCTCCGGCACCCGCACACTGTTCAAGGAGTGGGCGCTGAACGGGGCGGAAGAGTCTTCTTCCTCGGCGCTGGAGACGGACGATTCCGGCACACTGCTTCAGAATGTCGCAGACAACAAGAACGCCATCGGCTATGTGGCGCTCTCGTATCTGGTCAGCAACAGCAGCGTACAGGCCGTTTCGATTGACGGTGTGGCTCCGACTCTTGAGAATACGTACAACGGCTCATACAAGGTATGGGGCTACGAGCACATGTACACGAAGAAGGGCGCTGACAACACGGCGGCGGAAGCCTTCATCAACTATATGATGGGCGATGCGTACTCGTCCAAGCTCGAGGGCATGGGTTACGGCGTATCTTCCAAGATGACCCAGAACGCGATCGACGCGCACAAGAAGTGATCCGGCCGTAAGGACCGTGAAAATCTGGAACTCATTCTCCGTCCGGTGCCACGCCACCCGTGGAGAATGAGTTTCTTCTGCGCAAGACAGAGTGAAAGCAAGGAAGGGTTCGGATGAACAGATTTAAAAACGAATATGCCGGGCGGATCCTGGTGACCATCTGCGGCGGATTTCTGATTGTGCTGACGCTTATCATCGCGATTTTCCTGATCGTGCGGGGCTCGGTGACTTTCACGCAGTTCCATCATTCCGTGGCGGAGTTCCTTTTCTCATCGGACTGGTCGCCTGAGGATTCCGCCGGGGCATACGGCGGAGGTGTCGGCTCGGCGATTTACATCGTCGGCTCATTGCTGACCTGCGGCCTCGCGCTTCTCATTGCGGCGCCGTTCTCGATCGCTGCGGCGGTCTTTATCACGGAAATATCTCCGGAACTTGGGACGAAGCTGTTCCAGCCTGCGGTTGAGATCTTCGTCGGAATACCGTCGGTCGTTTACGGCTGGGTCGGCATGACCGTTCTGGTGCCCTGGATCCGGGACGCGTTCAATGCTCCCATGGGCGGGTATTCGGTACTGGCGGCGGGGATCGTCCTTGCGGTCATGATCTTTCCGACCATCACAACCGTAGCGGCGGACAGCATCCGCTCCGTCTCGGACAATTACCGCAAAGCGGCGTACGGACTCGGCTCGACACGCTGGCAGATGATCTGGCACATCAGTCTTCCGGCTGCGATGCCGGGGATCCTGACAGGCATCATCCTGGGGCTTGCCAGAGCCTTTGGCGAGGCACTGGCGGTGGCCATGGTCATAGGCAAGACCCGGGCGTTCCCGGACAGCATTCTCTCGCCGACCAACAATTTGACATCAGCGATCGCATCGGACATGGGCAACTCGGCAAATGGCGGCGAGATGAACATGGCACTCTGGTCCATGGCCCTGCTGCTTTTCCTGATCTCCATTGCCTGCATCCTTGTGATCCATCTGATCTCCGCCAGAAGTCAGAAAAAGATGCTGGGAAAGTGAGCAGGCTTATATTTCGAGGTATATTCTATGAATGAAGATTCAATGAAACGGATCCGGAAGGCAGAGAGAGTCAATCACTTCATGACGGGACTTCTGTACGCGGTCGGCGGCTTCTTTCTGGTGCTTCTGATTGTGCTGGCCGGATATATCATCATCTCAGGTCTCCGGGATCTGAAGCCGGAGTATCTGTCATTTACCAGGCAGGGGATCGGCAATCAGTTCTTCAATACGGTGTATCTGGTGTTCTGGTCTCTTCTTATCAGCGTGCCGATCGGCGTGGGTGCCGGCGTCTACATGGCGGAGTATGCCGGGGACAACAAGTTCACGAAGGCGCTGCGGGTGAGCATGGAGGCGCTCTCCTCGCTTCCGTCCATCGTGGTCGGTCTGTTCGGCTATCTGGTGTTTATTCTCACGTTCGGATTTCAGTGGAATCTGCTCGCCGGTGCGCTTGCGGTCAGCATTCTGAGTCTGCCGTCGATCACCACGACGACCGAGGACGCGCTGCGCTCTCTTCCCAAAAGCTACAAGCAGGGCAGCATGGCGCTGGGTGCGACGCACTGGAAAGCCATCACCACCGTGCTCCTTCCGGCGGCGCTTCCGCGCATCATTACCGGCGTGATTCTGGCGGCCGGCCGCGGTTTTGGTGAGGCGGCGGCGCTGCTGTACACTTCCGGCCAGAGCACGGTTCTGAACTGGAATAACTGGAACCTGACGTCCATCACCTGTCCGCTGAACCCCATGCGGCCAGGCGAGACGCTGGCGCTTCACATCTGGGTTCTGAGAACAGAAGGCGCTCTGCACGCCAACTCCACGGAGGTTGCCAATGTAGCAGCCATGATCCTGGTTCTTCTGACGCTTGGCTTCAGCATCAGTGCCAGAATCCTCACATGGCGCATAAACAGGAAGTCAACCGGTGAGAAATGACAGAAGAGGAACAAAAGTGGAAAACGAGACAAATTATAAATTCACCGTGAATAATCTGGATCTGTGGTACGGATCCTTTCAGGCGCTCAAGGGCATCAGCCTGAATATCGCGAAAAATGAGATCACGGCACTCATCGGCCCGTCCGGCTGTGGAAAGTCCACATTCCTGAAGACGCTCAACCGCATGAATGACCTGGAGAAGGGCGTGAAAATCACCGGCTCCGTGAAACTGGACGGCGTGGACATCTACAAGGATATGGACGCTATCGAGCTGCGCCGCCGCGTCGGCATGGTATTCCAGCAGCCGAATCCGTTTCCGAAGTCGGTGTATGACAACGTGGCGTACGGACCGCGCATCAACGGGGTGCGCAGCAAGGCGAAGCTCGACGAGATCGTGGAGACGAGTCTGAAGCAGGCGGCGATCTGGGATGAGTTGAAGGATCGTCTGTACAAGAGTGCTCTGGGACTGTCCGGCGGCCAGCAGCAGAGACTCTGCATCGCGCGCACGCTGGCCGTGAAGCCGGAAGTTATCCTGATGGACGAGCCGACGAGCGCCCTGGACCCGATCTCCACGTCGAAGATCGAGGATCTGGCGGAAGAACTGAAGAAGAATTACACGATCGTTATTGTCACACACAACATGCAGCAGGCGGTGCGTATCTCGGACAAGACGGCATTCTTCCTTCTGGGCGACATGGTCGAGTTCGGACAGACCGATCATATCTTCTCGAAGCCGAAGGATCCGCGCACGGAGCGCTATATCACAGGGAGGTTTGGCTGATGAGACTCAGATTTGATGAGGAACTGAACAATCTGAACCGGGAGATGATCCTGATGGGATCCATGTGCGAGGATGCCATCAACACGGCGATCCGCGCGCTTATCAAAGGGGATCCGGACGGTCACAAGAAAGCTTCCGCTATCGTGACCGAGATCAGTCACAAGGAACGCGAGATCGAGGACATGTGCCTGAAACTCCTGATGCAGCAGCAGCCTGTCGCGTCCGATCTGCGGACGATCTCTTCTGCCCTGAAGATGGTATCGGACCTCGAGCGGATCGGCGATCAGTCCGACGACATCGCGGAGATCGTCTCCATGCAGAACGTCTCCGATGCCGATGACAAATTCGAAATACTCGACCTCGGTCAGGCGGCGAGCCGCATGGTGACCGGGGCGGTGGACGCATTTGTCAAGAGGGATGAGGCGGCGGCCCGGGAGGTCATCAAAGAAGATGACACAGTAGATGACTATTTTGATAAAATAAAAAAGGAACTCGCAAAGAGCATCCAGACGGATGAGGCGGGACTGGAGAAGACGCTGGATCTGCTGATGATCTCGAAGTACTTTGAGCGCATCGGCGACCATGCGGTCAACATCGCCCAGTGGGTGATCTTCTCGATCACCGGCGTTCTGGAAGGAAATACAAAGTGAGGCAGGCATGATCTATTGTGTTGAGGATGACGAGGCGGCCGGAAATCTGGAGGCCTATGCGCTGGAGACATCCGGCTACGGGGTGGAGCTGTTTTCGGACGGCAAGAGTTTCTTTCAGGCGCTGGCGGCGGAGCGCCCGGAGCTTGTTCTGCTGGACATCATGCTTCCCGGAGATGACGGAATCACGATCCTCCGCAAGCTGAAAGGGGATCCGGTGAGCGCTGACATTCCCGTGATCATGACCACGGCGAAGGGAACGGAATTCGACAAGGTGCGGGGGCTGGACCTCGGGGCGGATGATTATCTGGTGAAGCCATTCGGCATGATGGAGATGGTCTCGAGAGTGCGCGCCGTGCTGCGGCGCACGTCCGCCAGGGCGTCAGAAGCGCCGGTCCTTGTCGCAGAGGGTGTGAGTGTGAACCGGACAGAGCATACGGTGACGGTGGACGGGCAGAAGATCGATCTTACCCTCAAGGAATACGGTTTGCTCGAACTGTTCATGGAATATCCGGGCAGAGTATTCGACCGCGAGACGCTGCTGGCGCGCGTGTGGAATTCAGAGTACACCGGAGACACGCGAACGGTGGATGTCCACATCGGGACTCTGCGCACAAAGCTGGGGCACTACGGCGGTCTCATTCAGACGATCCGCGGGCTCGGATACAAGCTGGAGGCTGACGCCTCATGACGAAACAGATTTTCAAACATATGCAGATCCTGATCACCGTGGCGCTCCTGGTGGCGTTTGCGGCGATGCTGGGAATTCTGTACAGCTACTTCGGCGTAGTCCAGGAAGGCCAGGTGAAGGCCGAAGCCAGGCTGGCGGCGCAGGGCGTGGAGGCGGAGGGCGTCACGTATCTGGAAAGACTGGATCTTGACACCACGCGGGTGACGCTTGTCGCAGCCAACGGGCAGGTCATCTATGACAGTGAGGCCGACGCCTCCTCGCTGGAGAATCACATCAGCCGCCCGGAGGTGAAGGAGGCGCTTGAAGACGGCGAAGGCATGAGCACCCGGTTCTCGGGTACGCTGTTAAAGGCATTTGTCTACTGCGCCGAGCGGCTGCCGGACGGGACGGTGCTGCGAATTGCGGAGCCAAGAGACACAGCCATTAACATTGCGGCGGGGATGATTCCGTTCGTCCTGATGCTTCTCATCATTCTCATGGTGTGCATGTGGTTTGCCGCCAGGCACGTCGCAAGGCGCATCACGCAGCCGCTCAACCAACTCGATCTGGACCATCCGATGGAGAACGACGAGTACGAGGAGATCAGTCCGCTGCTCAAGCGCATCTACGTCCAGCAGAAGCAGATTGCGGATGAGAAGGGCCGCCTGGTGCGGATTGAGCGGGACTTCACGGCGGTCACCCAGCACATGGCGGAAGGTCTGATTCTGCTTGACGAGGAAGGCCGCGTCCTGAACATGAACAATAAGGCCGGAAAGCTTCTGAATGCCGGAGATGTCTATATCGGAACAGACATTCTGGCGCTGGAGAGGCGGGAAAAGTTCCGGGAGATCCTGGCCGGAGCGCTGAACGACGGTGAACACGGCGAGACGGTTCTGCCGTACGACCGGCTAAGCTATCAGGTGGACGTGACGCCGGTCCTCGACGGGAAAAAGGTCATCGGCACGGTCGTGCTGCTCTTTGATGTCACGGAGCGGGAGACGGCCGAGCAGATGCGCCGCGAATTCACGGCCAATGTGTCCCACGAGCTCAAGACACCGCTTCACACGATCTCCGGCTGCGCGGAGATGCTGGAGAGCGGAGGCGTCAAGCCGGAAGATCAGAAAAAGTTTGTGCACCTGATCTACACGCAGGTGCAGCGCATGATCACGCTGGTTCAGGACATTCTGTACATCTCGCACCTGGATGAGGGCGCTGTGGATATGAGCTGTTCCCGGATTGACATGTGCCTCATTGCGGACAAGGTCATCGAGAGCCTGTCACCGGAAGCTGCGAAGAAGCATGTCAGCATCAGCCTTGATTCGGACGGCGAGGTCATATACTACGGTGTGCCGCGGCTGACGGAGAGTATTATCTTCAACCTGATCGACAATGCCATCAAGTACAACAAAGAGGGCGGCAAGGTGCATGTGAGCATCCGCGCCGGATCGGACACGATCACTCTGCAGGTGGCAGATAACGGAATCGGCATCCCGCAGGACGATCAGGACCGCATCTTTGAGCGATTCTACCGGGTTGACAAGAGCCGTTCGCGCGAGATCGGCGGCACAGGGCTCGGACTGGCCATTGTCAAGCATGCGGCGATGCTGCAGAATGCGCAGATCCGGCTCGAGAGCAGGCTCGGGCAGGGCAGCACCTTCACGGTAATCTTCCAGGAGAAATCTCCGGAATGATAAGCTGGATGAACGGAGCGGTGAATGTACGATGCGGTTAGTTGCATCGGATTCAGCAATAAACCTGATTCAAAGGTGAATAGCTGAATAAAAAGCGGTATTAGAAGCAACTAATTCAGCTAATTTGCTTGCTCAAAAGAAAAATAGCTGAATCAGATGCCAGAAATCTGCCTGAAATTTCAGCTAGGAGCTGGTCTGGAGAATTTTTCGCTGAATGGCGCTCTGTCAGGTGACCTGAAATTTCAGCTAAGATCTGGTCAGCTAGATTCTTAGCTGAATGGCGTTTCATCAGGTGCAGCAAAATTCCAGCTAAGATCTGGTCAGCTAGATTCTTAGCTGAATGGCGTTTCATCAGGTGCAGCAAAATTTCAGCTAAGATCTGGCCAACTAGATTCTTAGCTGAATGGCGGTTCATCAGGTGCAGCAAAATTTCAGCTAAAAGCTGGACAGGAAAATATTAGCTGAATCACGGTTCCTCAGGCGACCCGAAATTCCTGCAGACACTGTAAGATATCTTCGGTGATGATCAGATTATCGTATGCTGTGCTGCTTTCAGTCGGGGCGGGAGAATATCCCGCCCTGTTTTCGTGGTGGTGCGCCCGGCGAGTGAACCCGGCCTTTAAGTCCGGCCGTCGGCAGCTGCCTGCGCAGCGAAAACAGTCCGGCACCGGGCAATTTTGTGATACACTACATGCAGAAATGACGGTAAGAGCGGAATTCCAGGACATTTTCTGACGGGAGAGGGTTTGTGAGCAGCAGGAAAAAGGAAATCATCAATACACTGGCGCTGGTGCTGGCGGCGTTTATATGGGGTACGACATTCGTCGCGCAGAGTGAAGGCGCGAAGATCATCGGGCCTTATACGTTTCTGGCAGCGCGTGGCTGGATCGGGATCGTGTTTCTGTATTTCGTAGTCCGCGCCAATGACCGTGCCCTTGTGCGCCGGTCCGGCCTGACGGCGAAGCCGAAGAATTTCTTCCAGTGGCGGCAGCTTATCGGGCTCGGCTTCCTGTGCGGGGCGTTTCTTTTTATTGCCAGTTTCCTGCAGCAGACTGGCATCCGGTATACGACGACAGCCAAGTCCAGCTTCATCACGGCGATGTATGTGGTGCTGGTCCCGGTCTTTTCGATATTCGCGAGGCGCTTCCCGAGCGTCAAAGTCTGGGTGTGCGTTGCCCTCTCTGTGATCGGCCTGTATCTGCTGTGCATCAGGCCGGGCGAAGCCGGATTCGGATACGGAGATCTTCTGACGCTTGCCGGAGCGGTTTTCTTCTCCATGCAGATTCTCTCGATCAATTACAGTGTGCAGATGGTGGACGGGATCCGGCTGGCATGGTGGCAGACATGTTCCATGGGGCTGATCGCGACGATTTTCATGTTTGCTTTTGAAAAGCCGGACGCGGCCTCCATTCTGGCGGCTCTGCCGTCGCTTCTGTACGCAGGAGTGCTTTCGACGGGGGTTGCGTATACGCTGCAGATTGTGGCGCAGCGCCATCTGAATCCGACAGTGGCCAGCCTTGCGATGTGCCTGGAGAGCGTGTTCGGGGCACTTGCCGGCTGGCTGGTGCAGGGCCAGGAGCTCAGCGGCCGGGAGATCGCCGGATGTGCCATTATGTTTGCGGCGATCGTGCTGTCCAATCTTGATTTTCGTGTGATGGGAGGAAAGGCTGACGGAGCGGATACTATTTCACGTTGATGTCAACAGCGCCTTTCTGTCCTGGACCGCGGTCAAGCTGCTGCGTGAAGACCCGGGCGGGCAGGACCTGAGGCTGATCCCGTCCATCATCGGCGGCGATGAGAAGAAGCGGCACGGCATTGTGACGGCGAAGTCGCTCCCGGCCAGGAAGATGGGAATCCACACGGCGATGCCGGTGGCGGAGGCGCTGCGCATCTGCCCGAATCTGGTGATACAGCCGCCGGATTTTGAGCTGTACAGCCGCGAGTCGGCCAGGCTCATGGAGCTTCTGCGGACTTTTTCGCCCGTCCAGGAGCAGCTGAGCATCGATGAGTGTTATCTGGACATGACAGAGGCTGCCGGCCGTTTTGCGCGCCCCGGCGAGAGCAGCCGGACGTGGAGCCTGCGGGCAGCGGATGCGATCCGGCAGGCGGTGCGGGAAAATCTTAAGTTCACGGTAAATGTCGGCATCTCCACGAACCGTCTTCTGGCCAAGATGGCCAGCGATTTCGCGAAGCCGGACAAGACGCACACGCTTTTCCCGGAGGAAGTGCCGGAGAAGATGTGGCCGCTTCCCGTCGAGTCGCTCTACGGCGCCGGCCCGTCCACGGCGCGGCAGCTGCGCCGCCTGGGCGCCGCCACGATCGGGCAGGCTGCAGCAATGGATCCGGAGGTCCTGAAGGCAGATTTCGGTGTAAAAGGCGGCCTGTATATCCACGAGAGTGCAAACGGCCGGGGATCGGACGTTGTGCAGAGCGATGAGCGGGACGCCCTGAGCATGTCGGCGGAGACGACGGTCCCTTCCGATCTCGGACCTGCCGACGAGGAACAGGCTGAACGGGTTATCCGTTACCTGGCCGTGCGTGTGGCCGGGCGCCTGAAGCGGGAAGGAATGTATGCCGGGACGATCAGCGTCACGGTCAAGACCGACGATTTCCGCCGGCATTCGCGCAGCATAAGCCTCTCCGACCCGGTGTGTGACGAGGATGCCATCAGCCGGACAGCACTCACAGGCTACTGGGAGATGTGCGGCGGCGATGACGGCTATTTTCACGCCGGCCGGAAGGTGCGGCTCGTGGGCGTTGGAGCCAGCAGGCTCAGCGACGGCAGCTTCCGTCAGATGAGTCTGGATGATCTCGCCAGCCAGATTGCCGGCGACGAGATGAGACGCAGGCAGGAGCTTGAAAGAAAAGAGAAGAACCGCGCAAAAAAAGAGAGGCAGGAGCGGCTCGAAAAAATGCGCCGCGAGATAAACGAGCGGTTCGGCGACGGAACGCTCGTGCGCGGCGCAAATTCAAAAAGCTGAGGGCGAAGGCGTACGGATCAGCCCGCATCCGCAACGCCCTCGCCGTGTTTTTTCCGGATGTCTTTCATCACGAACAGGTAGGATACGGCGGTGAAGATGCCGGCAGTGAGCCACGCGAACGGATCACAGGCAACGGCAAAGGTGGAACTCAGCGTCTTCATCGCAAGCCATGCCATCAGAAGGCGGCTGAAGAACTCGACCACGCCGCCCATCATGGGCAGAAGGCCGTAGCCGCAGCCCTGCATCACGTTGCGGAAGATGAAGATCATCGACAGCGGGATGTAGCAGGTGACGCACAGGTGAATGTAGGCATTGGCCCAGGGGATAAGCGACGCGATGTCGGTGTCGCCGGTGAAGAAGAAACCGAGCGTTGCCGGCGTGAGAAACCATGCGAGGACGCCGCTTATCAGAGAGTAGATGATCTCGATGACAAGCGCGTCACGGACACTTTTCCGCACGCGGGAGAACTTTCCGGCGCCATAGTTTTGACCGGAGAAGGTTGCCATGGTCTGTCCCATGGACTGCATACCCTGGCTGAGCATGCCCTGGAACTTGCCGCCGGCTGTGATGGCGGCGACGGCGGTGGATCCGAAGATGTTGATCGCAGACTGCATGATCATGGTGCCGGAGGCCGTGATGCCAAACTGCAGGGCCATCGGGAGCGCGACGCTCATCTGAATGCCGGTGTCTTTTCTGTAGATCTTCCACTCGCCCTTCTGCGGGAGAAGGGATTTTTCTTTTCTGTAAATGTACAGAAAGCAGATGACGGCGGACAGCGCCTGCGATATGTCTGTCGCAACGGCAGCGCCGGCAACCCCCATGTTGAAATTGATGATGCACACGAGGTCAAGCACGACGTTGAGGCCGGCGGAGAAAAGCAGTGTGTACAGCGGCACGCGGCTGTTCCCGACGGCGCGCAGCAGGGCGCTCCCGAGATTGTACGCCACACAGGCGATGAGCCCCCACGCGATGATGGATATGTACGTGAAGGCGTCATCAAAGATATTGTCCGGCGTGTTCATCACGTGCAGCAGCGGATTCATGACCAGCACGAAGATCGATGTGATGATCGCTGAAGAGATGAGCGAGAGCAGGCAGGAGTTGGCGACGGAGTGGCGCATGCGCCTTGCGTCGCCGGCGCCGAAGGCCTGGCTCGTCAGAACGGTGAATCCGGTGGTGAGACCGACGGCAAAGCCCTGCATCAGGAACATAATCGTTCCGGTCGATCCGACAGCGGCAAGTGCGCCTTCTCCGACCGTGCGGCCGACAATGATGGTGTCAGCCATGTTGTAAAGCGTCTGGAAGACATTCCCCACAAAAAGCGGCAGTGTGAAGCGGAGAATGATTCCGATGATGCCGCCTCTTGTCATATCAGTTTTCATAGTGAAAAATCTACCTCAAGAAGTGAAATGTGTCCGGCCGGGGTATCGGCCGGAAGGTTCAGTCGGCAATCCCTTTTTTGTCCTCGCGCAGGCGCAGGATCGCCAGAAGTCCGATGAGCAGGCCGAGGCTGACGGACAGGGAGAGCACGCCGTTCTTGGTGAAGCCGGCGATGACGTATCCGATGAAGGAGATGAAAGCGCACACAAGCGCGTACGGCAGCTGTGTGGTCACATGGTTGATATGCGAGCACTGGGCGCCGGCGCTGCTCATGATGGTTGTGTCCGAGATCGGAGAGCAGTGGTCGCCGCAGACGGATCCGGCCATGCAGGCTGCCATCGCGATGATCATCATCGTGTAGTCCGTGCTCTGAAAGCAGTCCACGACGATCGGGATCAGGATGCCGAAGGTGCCCCAGCTCGTGCCTGTCGCGAAGGATATGCCCACTGCGATGAGGAAGATGATGGCCGGCAGCATGGACAGGAAACCGGACGCCGAGTCCGTCACGACAGACTGGACGAATTCGGATGCGCCCAGCGAATCGGTCATGGCCTTGAGCGTCCAGGCGAATGTCAGAATGAGGATAGCCGGAACCATGGACTTGAATCCGGACGGCAGGCAGTCCATGCAGTCTGAAAATGACAGCGAGCGGCGGATGCAGTAGAAGGCAATAACGAGAATCAGGGCGAATATGGAGCCGAGGGACAGTCCCACGGAAGCATCGCTGCCGGCGAATGCGTCGATGAAGCTGGTGCCGGAGAAGAATCCTCCGGAGTAGAGCATGCCCAGCACACAGCATATCACGATGGCCAGAATCGGGAAGACGAGATCAATCACGTGCCCGTGGCCGTGTGTCCTGTCCTCATCCGCCGCATTGGCGTACGGCCGGTCGGGCGTGGTGTACAGGTCGCCTTTCAGTGCGTTCTGCTCGTGAGTGAGCATCGGCCCGAAGTCGACCCGCAGGAAGGAGAGCCCCAGCATCATCGCGATGGTGAGCAGAGCGTAATAGTTGAACGGGATGGTCTGCACGAAGATGCGGATTCCGTCGGAGTTCGGGACGAATCCGGACACGGCGGCAGCCCAGCTGGAAACCGGTGCGATGATGCAGACCGGCGCCGCGGTGGCGTCTATCAGATACGCGAGTTTGGCGCGGGACACATGGTGCTTGTCCGTCACCGGGCGCATGACGCTGCCGACCGTGAGACAGTTGAAGTAGTCGTCGATGAAGATCAGGATGCCCAGGAACGTGGTCGCCAGCATCGCGCCGCGCCGGGTCTTTATGTGTTCTGCCGCCCAGCGGCCGAATGCCGCCGAGCCTCCGGTCCGGTTCATCAGGGAGACAACACAGCCCAGAACGACAAGAAAGATCAGGATGCCGACGTTGTAAGGATCGGAGAGCACACCGATCAGGCCGTCCTGCAGCACATGGGTAAAGGTCCCTTCAAAGGAAAAACCGGAGTACAGCAGGGCGCCGGTCACAATGCCCAGGAACAGAGAACTGTACACCTCTCTGGTGGCCAGTGCCAGCACGATGGCGATGAGCGGCGGGGTCAGAGACCAGAAAGATCCTTCTACACTCTGCGCGTCTGTCAGTCGGCAGGCAGCGATGAGAAATGCGATGACGGCCGCAGTTGCGACTCCCCCGGTGATTTTCTGTGATTTCTTCAAAAGACTCTCCTCTGCCGCGCTGGTTCTCTTCCTTGTGCAAGACGGGCGGCATCCGTTGGAATTAATAAAATGTCAGTCTGAGATTCCTCTTTTGTTCTCGCGAAGGCGCAGGATCGCCAGAAGCCCGGTCATCAGGGCGGCACCGGCGACGAGCGATATGGACGCATTTTTGGTGAAGCCGGCAATGATGTAGGACACGAACGAGATGGCCGCACAGGTGAGCGCGTACGGAAGCTGCGTGGTCACGTGATTCATGTGTGCGCACTGGGCACCGGCGCTGCTCATGATGGTCGTGTCCGAGATCGGCGAGCAGTGGTCGCCGCA
>DGVL01000020.1:3539-4401 GCA_002394965.1 Lachnospira sp. UBA4285 | reverse complement strand
CGATGATCTTCTTCCAGTTGGCGACCGCGTGCTGTCTCTGCTCCTCGGTGGGGCCGGACCAGCGGTAGACGACGATGAAGGAGGAGATCTCCACGCCGGTGTCCTTCAGGGCCTGGCGGTACTCCGCCTCACACTCCTTGGAAAAGAGCGGGTGCTTGTAAAAGGGATTGATCCTGGGGTGGGGGGACTGCTCAATGTACTTGTAGCCCCAGTCCGCAACCTTGTAGACCATGTCCTTGATGCTCATCTGTTTCGCGAGCACGTCCACATCAAATGCGACCTTCATCAGCAATAACCTCCATGATTTTTGCTCTACTACAGTTTCTATACAAGTGTGTGACCGTCCGTTTGCGCGAACGGTCACACTGCACAAACCCAATCAGTGGTTTTTAATCATTTTTGGCATTCTGTACATTCAGAGTATCTTGCGGCGCCTGACTTTCAGCAATTTTTTTCTAACTGTCTACTATTTTATTGCAAATGCCCGCAACATACATGCTCTATTTTTGCCCTGTTTCATTCTGTGCTTGTCGTTTTGCACATAATCCGGGCAAACCGCATAAAGCCGCGGCTTATCGGGCATGTTTTCAATCAGGAAACTGTCCTTTCAGGCTATTCAGTTGTCCCAATACTTGGCAACATGTGCCCTTGTGTGCTCTGCAGCCTGCTTGATGTTCTCTTCGTTGGTCAGTTTGTAGTAGTCGGGACGGAAAACTTCCATCGTGCAGACGTCGCCCTCGAAGCCGATCTTCTTGAGGGTGTCGGCAAATCTCTTGTGAGGCAGGCAGTCGCCGGGCTCATCGGGCCACAGGCGCTTCTCGTCGGTGTTGTACTTGGCACCGCAGGGAACATTCTCAACACC
>DGVL01000020.1:0-3360 GCA_002394965.1 Lachnospira sp. UBA4285 | reverse complement strand
CCGACTTCCTCGACGATGGCGAGGGCATCCTCGAAACGGTTGATGGTCATGGTCGGCTGGCCGATGAACTCGATGGAGAGCTTGATGCCGTGAGGGTCGCACTTCTTGACCATCTCGCGCAGGACCTCGACTGCATCCTTGCGGATGTCATCGATGGTGGGCTCGCACCACTCGATATCCATGGAAGGAACCACGACGATCATCTTGCACTGCAGCTTGTTGCAGATGTCGATGATCTTGTCCAGCTCTGCCATGACGGCGTCCTTCTCCTCCTGGGTCTCTTTCATGTTGAAGAAGACCAGCGCGTTGTAGGAGAGCATCTTGAGGTGATGCTTGGGATCCGCGAACCATGCGGCCAGATCATCGATGGTGTACTTGCCGGCAGCGATCTCTCTGTCCAGGCACTCGGACTGGATGTCGATATAATCTACGCCGTACTTCTCGCAGAGGTCGAGGTCTTCGAGAACGGAATGATTCTCACAGAAACGGTTGCAGCCTTCGTTAAAACCGATCTTCATTTAAATTTTCTCCTTATATATTTTATAAATTGTCTTATGCCTGTGATGCTTATGACTGGATATTATTCTAAAACGTTTTGAATTGATGTCTGATAGATATGATATCGCCAGAGCCCGGGTGCCGGCAGGGCCGGCCGCCCGGAATCTGAGGATGTAACGCTAAAGTGGTGATTCCGTCCTGAAGTAGGGTATATCCGTCCCGGGATCAGAATCCCGTATGTATCTTGATCTGACCTGATCAGAAAATTTCTCATTTCTTTTCTGCACCGCAGCCGCTTCGCGGATCCGGTACAGGCCCGTTCAGGAATACGGAGCTGTCTGAATTATTTCTTGTAGAAATCAGGTGTGCCGCCGGTGACGACCTTCTCGGTCTTGCCGGACTTCTGCGCTGCGACCAGAGCGTCAGCAGTCAGAGCTGCCACATAGCCGTCCCATGCGGAGGAGCCGCCGGTCGTGCCCTTGGCTACGCAGTCCACCCAGTCCTGAAGCTCGACATCGTAGGAATCGATGAAGCGGAGGATCCAGTTCTTCTCGATCGCGGTAGCGACCTCGAAGTTCTTCCTGGTGGTGGGGAAGGAAGGGCAGGGAAGGTTGATGACGCCGTCCTCGCAGACGACTTCGCAGTTGATGTCATAGCCGAAACCGCAGTTGACATTGACTTCGAGGATAACGACAACGCCGCTCTTGGTCTTCATGATCATGACCTGAGGATCCTTGAGGCCTTCATGCGCATTCTTGGTCACGCGGGGGAAGAGGCACTGAACCTCGTCCCACTCCTCGCCGTCGCCGATCAGCCAGGGGAGAACATCGATCTCGTGGATCGCGGTATCTGTGACAGCCATCTCGGTGGTGTAGCTGGGATCGACGGACTCAGCGCGGTGTGTGCACTTCAGGATCATGGGCTTGCCGAACTCACCGCTCTGGATCATCTCTCTGACCTGGTTGTAACCGCGGTCATAGCGGCGCATGAAGCCGACCTGAACGAGGTGCTTGCCGGATGCCATCTCTGCATCGACGATTTCCTTGCAGTCAGCTGCCGTCGTTGTAAGGGGCTTCTCCGTGAAGACGGGCTTGCCGGCCTTGATGGCGGAGAGGATGGGATTCTTATGGAAGTTGCCGGGCGTCGTGACGACGACTGCGTCAACCTCGGGATCAGCGATCAGCTGGTCTGCGTCTGTGTAGATCTTCACGCCGCCGACCAGATCGGAAGCTGCCTTTGCGCCAGCCTCGAAAACGTCACAGACTGCTACGACTTCCGCGCCCTGGATCTTGTACTGGATCCTCTTTGCATGCTCTTTGCCGATCATACCGCATCCAATGATACCAACCTTCAACATTACTTTTTCTCCTTTCAGGCTCTTGAATAACCTTTTGAATTACCTTCCCGTTACCCCTCCGAATGTCCTTTGACCTGTTCACCGGTCTGTTCATCCGGTTTACGATACCGGTATCTCAGTGTTGTAAAAAAACAACGATACCGGATTACGCCGTCTCGCAGTTTTACGATACCGGTGTCGTTGGTTTATATTTTATTCATATTCTATTAAAAAATCCATTGACAGATTTCATAAAACATTCGCTGATGATTTATGCATTTTGCCATATTGACAGTGTTTCGGCATATTTGAGTCCCCGGTGATGCGTGCTTTCCGGCAAGTCACACATGTGCATTATCCCCCGGCACCCGTTCCTGATCCCGCTCTGTTTTCTGCCCTGAACCTTATACAGCATTTACGATACGCGTTTCTTGAATAAAGAAAGACTTTCTTATATAATTTTTTCATATACTTTATGTCTCTGTTGCAGTAGGTTTCACAGACCTGTTGAAATCCGGCCTGCGTGTCTTTGTATTTTCCGTGATGAAAGTGCGGTTTTGCACACTCTTCATGAAAACATTCAACCAAACGGCTGCACCTGCCGGCACGCTGCATATACTGTGACAGTGAAGGAGACATTTCCGATTTGTCAGAAAGGATTCTGGAATGGGAATCACATTACAGCAGATCGCTGAAATGGCCGGCACGACAAAATCCACAGTGGACAAAGTCATTCATGAACGGCCGGGCGTCAGCGAGAAGAAACGTCAGGAAATCAAAAAGCTCCTGAAGGAGCACGGATATGAGGCCAACCCACTCGCCAAGGCGCTCAATTATCAGAAGCGCAAGATGCGGGTTGCGGTCGTCCTGCCGCAGATCACCGCTGCTCCCGATATCAAAAAGGGCATCTCTGTCGTCTATCAGGATTTCCACAGCTTCAACATTCAGGTCGATTACTATGAAGTCGGTGCGTCCGATGCCGAAGCCCAGGCGGCCTGCATCCGGCAGCTGGCGGAGGAAAACGTGTCCGGCGCCCTGATCCTGCCCATCCGCTCAGCGGCGGTCGAGGAGGCGATCGGGGAACTTCTGAAGAAGAAGATCCCGGTGGTGATCGTCAACTCGGAGCTGCAGCTGGACGGGATCCTGTGCTATGTCGGCCAGAACATGCTCCAGTCCGGCAGCGTCGCCGTACGGATGATGGATCTCTTTCTAAAG
The DNA here is from genome assembly GCA_002394965.1 of Lachnospira sp. UBA4285. Classification (GTDB taxonomy): domain Bacteria; phylum Bacillota; class Clostridia; order Lachnospirales; family Lachnospiraceae; genus UBA4285. Next base: position 311 of record DGVL01000020.1, on the reverse strand, counting down.
GAGCCGGCCAGGATCGGCATCATCTCCTGTCACAACATGCTCTCCCACGAACAGCGTGAGCGCTCCTTTGTCGAGAGCCTTGCGCAGGGTTCCGGTGCCGCCGGCAGCGAAGTCCTGCAGACCCGCTACATCGAGGAGACGCCCGAGGACGCCTATCAGCAGACCATGGACCTGCTGCGCGATGCGCCCACGCTCAACGCGCTCTTCATCACCTGCGGCTGTGTCACGGACATCTGCCGCGCAGTACAGGACTACCGCAGGGACCATCCCGGCTTTGCGCAGCCGGTCATCATCTGCTATGAAAAATACAA
>DGVL01000156.1 GCA_002394965.1 Lachnospira sp. UBA4285 | reverse complement strand
TGGCGATTATACCACGATCCCGGAATGGGTACGTACCGGGGAACTGGATTTTGGCTTCGTGACGCCGGAAGCGGTAGAAGGTACGGACACACGTTTCCTCAAAACCGGTGAGCACCGGGCCTGTCTGCCGAAGGATCATCCCCTTGCCGGCAGAGAGAGGGTGACACTGGAAGACCTGGCAAAGGAGCCCTTTCTTTTGCTGGAGGAGGGCATCTACAGTGAGCCTCTGGCTGCCTTTCACTCCGCAGGGGTAACACCGAACATCCGTATGACCATGCATGACGACTATTCCATCCTCTCCATGGTAGAGCAGGGGCTGGGCGTGACAATCCTTCCCGAACTGGTACTGAGAAAGCAGAGCTATGATATCGTCATGCTCCCCACGGAACCGATGGTTACAAGACGGATCAGCATTATCTCAAGGGGCAAGAATGAGTTATCCATAGCGGCAAAGACTTTTATCCGATATTTGATTGATCATCAGGATGACTTGCCGTAACTGCCATCAGCCCTGCCGGATATGAAGCCCAAGGCGCAGATTTCGCAGCGCCTTGGGCTTCATAAAGTTTTTGGATTATAATGACAGAGTCGTATCGATTATTCTGCCTTGATCTGTTCCGGTGCGAAGGTGCCGGCGTCTCTGCCGGAAACAAAGCTGCAGCGCTGTGCGCAGCCTCCGTAGTTTGTATAGGCCTTTGCCTCATTGAACAGGACACCCATGCTGCCGGTGCCGCAGGCATAGAGTCCGGGAATCACATTGCCGCCGATCGGATCGGCAAAGCTCTATTCACAAACTCCGGCAATCTGACTCAGATCCTTCTGGCCGCGATATTGCCGGCTGCAATTGCTTCGGCAATGTTGAACGGCGCATTGCAGTCGCCGACGGCAACGCAGGGGATCTCCAGACCGTCGATCAGCTCGGTATTGGGAAGCATATCACGGGCGTCGATCAGGGTGTCGCAGGCGACAACGATGTCGCAGCCGGTTTCACCGTCGATGATGACCGCGCCGTCCTGCACCTCTTTGACCGAGGCATTGGGCCAGAGGCGGGTGCCGTTGGCGTACAGCATCGGAATGGTGAACTGCTTGACCCAGGAGGACTGGCCTTTGTCAAGATGTTCTTTTCCTTCGGGCGAGACCATGGTGACGTGCTTTCCCTGGGCGATCAGATACTGGGCGGCGTCCACGGCCTGAGCGTTGCCGCCGATGATGGTCACCTTGTCACCGATCTTCGTTGTGGCGATGTCCGCAAGGGAAATGACCTCGGTCGCACCCTTGGAAGCAAACTCTAGCTCAGGACGCTTTCCGCCCACAGCCAGAACAACATAATCCGGCGCTTCCTGTTCGATCAGCTCTCGGGTAACTTCCGTGCCGGTAACAACCTTGACACCCTTAAGCTCCAGTTGACGGATGAGATACTTTCTCAGATCGCCGAGGTTTTCATGGGGACCCTTGATGGCTTCGGCAAAGATCAGCAGACCGCCGAGATAGCCGTTCTTCTCATACAGGGTCACGTCATAGCCGCGCTGGGCCGCGATTCTCGCAGCTTCCATACCGCCGGGGCCGCCGCCGATGACCATGACTTTCTTCTCGCCATCCGCCGGCAGCGGGGTCGCGCCCTCGGGCATCTCATCGTGCCAGGCTCTCTGGGTTGTGGCGTTGACACGGCAGTGCTCATAATAGACGCCGTCTTCCGTATAGTCAAAGTGGCAATGCAGGCAGCGGGTGCAGGGGGCGATCTCGTCCAGTCTGCCTTCGCGCAGTTTGTTGACATATTCCGGATCGACCGTCAGCGGCCGGTTCATGATAAAGTAATCGCACATGCCGTCTTTGATGGCGTCGTTGAAGAACTTCGGCGCATAGGCCGGGTTCATGCAGGTGACGGTGCCGACGGGAATGGAGACCGCCTGCTTGATCTCTTTTGCGACGTTCAGCATCATACCGTAGGCATCATGGTTTGCCAGAAGTTTCCCTTCAAAGTGTCTGGAGAAATCAAAGCGGGTTCCGTTCGCGGCTGTACCGATAATGCCGTTTCCGGTGAAATAGAGGTCAGATGCGAACTGACATACGTGCATTCTGAAGACACCGAGGCGGACATGGAGCGCATCGGCCCCGAACTCTTCAAGTGCCTTGCAGATTTTGCAGTTCTCCTCGACGGTGGTCGACAGATCCGCCTGACCGATGTCGATGTCGTTCTCTTCGATGCCGTTGATCAGAACCTGAACGGGGAAGTCCTTCCCGCAGAGCTCTTTGATGCCGCTGATGATCTCACCGACAAATCTTGCGCGGTTTTCAAAACTCTGCGGACCGTATTCGTCGTCGCGGTGATTTCTCTGACGGGAGAAAAAGGCCTGGCCGATGTTGTTGCCGGCAGCGTTGATCTCGACCGCATCGAAGCCCAGATCCTGCATTTTCTTTGCGCCCTTGATGAAGTCTTCCTGGACCAGCTTGACTTCTTCCCTCGTCAGATGCTCGGCAAAAGCCGAAGCATACTGCGGTGCGGTGGCAGCGTCAAAGCCGCTGAAGGAACGGCCCATGCAGCTGAGCTGATAGCCGATATACCCGCCCGCTTTGTGAACGCCGTCAACGACAGCCTTGACATGGGAGTCCTCGATCTTCATGGCGCGGCCGCTCGGGAAATTATCTCCGAACGCGAGGAAGTCTTCCACCCAGACCATCTCTACGCCGCCCTTTGCGAAAGCAGCATAGTATTCAACCGCTTCCTCTTCACTGCCTTTCTGGGTATCGGAGCCTGCCGCGGATTTCACCATGCGGTGATTCAGCGTCAGCCCGCCGAATTTCCACGGGCTGAAAACCGCGGAAAGGTCAGAGTCCGCATCGCGGAAATCATAATCCTGCGGGTTCAGCTCAGACATGGCCTTATATACGTTTACAGGGGCCTCCGCTGTTTTCTCCCCCTCGGCAAAGGAGACCGGGCTCAAAATGCCTGCCGCCGCGATCCCGAGTGCGCCGGCTGCCGAACCCTTCAGAAAATCACGTCTTGAAATTACCATGTTTTACCTCCTTGAATGATGATTTTTGTAGGGAATCCTGTGATTATTATAACATAATTTGCCGGGAAGTGCTTTGCGCATCTTGCAACACGTTTTGCAAATTGCTATAATAGCGCAGAACCGAATCTATTTGCGGGAGCTGGTAAAGATGGATATCAATATGTTTCAGATCCTGGATCATCTGGTGAACCTCGGAAGCTTTAAGAAGGCCGCCGCCCAAAACTTTGTTTCAACCTCGACGCTGACGCGCCAGATGAGCGCCATGGAAGAAGAACTGGGCTTTATGCTCTTCGAGAGAACACCTTCCGGAATCTGCCTCACACCGCAGGGAGAGTTATTCTATCAGGAGACGAAGAGCATCCTTCCGATTTTTGAAAGCGCGGTTACCCACGCAAGAATGACAACCTTCGGCCACCAGCCGGTACGTGTGGGAATCTACGGATACAATCGCGACCAGATTACCAATGCGTGCGAGGCCATCAAGAATCAGTTTCCTCAAGTGGATTTTTCCTTTGTTTCCTGTCGTCTCAGAGATACCAGGGCCCTGCTCATGAATCACGGGATTGATCTGGCGCTGCTTGTGAATATTGAAGGCTCCGAGGACAGGCTGCTTGCGGTTCCTTTCTTCGACACCTACAACGCGGTGATTATGTCGGAAAAACACCCTCTGGCCGCGGCGGCAAGCCTCAGATTCCAGGACATCAACGGAGAGACCATCCTGCTCTCTCTGAAGAGGCCCATCGACAGAAACCACGTCGTCATGCGGCATCTTTTTGAAGAAAAGTGCCCCCGGAGCCTGCTGCTTGATTTTCAGAATCCGGAACAGGCTGATGCACTTTGTATGATGAACCATTATCTGATCTCCACAATCGGCCATCTGGAACCGGGAAAAGGCCTGAAGAAGGTCCGGATCGAGGACGCCCCCAAGGTCAAGATCGGCGCGATGTGCCGACTGGAAGACGAAAAGAGTCTGCGGCCAATGATGGAATACTACCGCGACAGGCATTGCCAAGGATGGACCAGGCAATCATGATCGCCCGAAGCGCGGTTTCCTGAACGTCCCTGCCTCCGGGCAGGCATCAGCGTCCGGCTTCCCTGCTCCCGGTTACAGTACAGGAACCATATTTTTATCATATGATAAATCCAACGTGATTTGTATTTTATTCTTTTTTCCGTCTGTGCTATGATTCATCCATCCTTAGATAAGCAAACGGCTGAGGTCCGCAAGGCGAGGATGCGGATTTCGCCGGACATGGCTGAGACGGAGACATGTCTCAGAGAGATACGGTCACAGCGAGCCGGGGCCCGGTGAGAGCCCGGTAC
>DGVL01000089.1:649-12275 GCA_002394965.1 Lachnospira sp. UBA4285 | reverse complement strand
GAGAACTATCCGTTCTGGTTCACGTTCTTCACGAAACTCGGATACCGCGTGGTCCTGTCACCGGCTTCCAACCGGAAGATCTATGATCTTGGCATCGAGTCAATTCCGTCGGAATCGGAGTGCTATCCGGCGAAGATCACCCACGGACACATCATGTGGCTGATCAAAAACGGCGTTAAGTTCATCTGGTACCCGTGCATCCCGTATGAGCACCAGGAGATCAAAAATTCCAACAACCACTACAATTGTCCGATCGTGACCTCCTACGCGGAAAACATCAAGAACAATGTCGAGGATCTGAAGACAGAGCACATTGATTTCCGCAATCCGTTCATGTCGTTTGAGAGCGAGGAGAAGCTCCGCACGCGCCTGACGGAAGTATTCCCGGAGATTCCCAGGAAAGAGATCCGCGAGGCCGTGCACGAGGCCTGGGCTGAGCAGATGAAATCCAAGGAGGATATCCACCGCAAAGGCGAGGAAGTCATCCGTATGCTCGACGAGACACACCAGCGCGGGATTGTGCTGGCGGGCCGTCCATACCATGTCGATCCGGAGATCAACCACGGCATCCCGGAGCTCATCAATTCCTACGGCGTCGCTGTGCTTACGGAGGACTCCATCTCTCATCTCGGCCATGTGGACCGGCCTCTCATCGCGATGGACCAGTGGGCATATCACTCCCGGCTGTATGCGGCAGCAAGCTACGTCCGCACCACGAAGAATCTGGATCTGATTCAGCTCAACTCCTTCGGCTGTGGCCTTGACGCCGTGACGACCGACGAGGTCAGTGAAATCCTGCGGAAATCCGGGAAGATCTACACCGTTCTCAAGATCGACGAAGTCAACAATCTGGGTGCTGCCCGCATCCGCATCCGCTCGCTTCTGGCAGCGCTGCGCGTGCGCGACATGCACCCGGTAAAAGGTCAGCATGTGAACTCTGCGGCATTTTTCCGCCCCGAATTCACCAAACCGATGCGCGAGAAGTACACGATCCTGGCGCCCCAGATGTCCCCGATCCACTTTGGGCTCCTGGCGCCGGCCCTCTCCTCCTGCGGCTACAACATCGAGGTTCTGGACAACGACAACCGCACTGCGATTGACACCGGAACACGCTACGTGAACAACGACGCCTGCTATCCGTCCATGATGGTCGTTGGACAGCTGATGAGCGCCGTTCTCTCCGGAAAGTACGACACCCACAAGATCGCCCTGCTCATCACGCAGACCGGCGGCGGGTGCCGCGCCTCCAACTACATCGGCTTCATCCGCCGCGCCCTCGTGAAGTGCCACCTCGAATATATCCCGGTCATCTCCATGAGTGCGCAGGGACTTGAGACCAACTCCGGTTTCACCTATACCCTTGAGGAGGCCAAAAAAGCGCTCATGGCGCTTCTGTACGGTGATATTCTGATGAAAGTCATCTACCGCACAAGACCGTATGAACAGGTGCCGGGATCTGTCAATGCGCTCCACCACAAGTGGGAGAAAATTCTCATCCGTCAGCTTACGCAGCCGAAGGTGAATTTCCGTGACTTTAACGAGTACTCCCGTCAGATCATCCGGGATTTTGACACGATCCCGCTTACGGACGAAGTGAAACCTAAGGTCGGCGTCGTCGGCGAGATCCTTGTGAAGTTTCTTCCCAGCGCGAACAACCACATCGTGGATCTTCTCGAGAAGGAGGGCGCCGAGGCGGTTGTGCCGGATCTGATGGGGTTCATGTTCTACTGCCTGCGCAACGAACGCTACAAGCACGATAATCTCCTGACACCGAAAAAGTCGGAGGTCATATCCGAAACCGTGCTCAAGTTCATCGAGCACATCCGTAAGTCCGCCAACAAGGCACTCTCGGAGAGCAGACGCTTCACACCGTGGTCAGATGTGGACGAAACGGCAAGGGAAGCCAGTCAGCTTGTCTCGCTGAACAATCAGACCGGAGAAGGCTGGCTGCTTCCGGGTGAGATGATCGAGCTCATCAAGAGCGGCGTCCCGAACATCGTCTGCTGTCAGCCGTTCGGATGTCTCCCGAACCACATCGTTGGCAAGGGTGTCATCAAACCTCTGAAGGCAAAATTCCCGGGATCCAACATCATAGCCATCGACTACGATCCGGGCGCCTCGGAAGTCAACCAGCTCAACCGCATCAAGCTGATGCTCACGCAGGCAGGCAGGAATCTTCGCGAAAAAGAGCTGGACACACAGCCTGCTGTGCAGGAGGCCTGACAAGATATTTGTGCGTCGGACCACTCCGGCGCACCTGCACTTTCTGAGCCTGGACACTTTCTGAGCCTGGAGACCAAAAAAGCTGCCTGACCGGTCGTTAACAGTCCGGTCAGACAGCTTTTCTTATATTCTTTTTGCAATATTACTCAGCCCGCTTTTTGACGATCTCCGATGCCTTCTTGTATATACTCCCCTCCGGGACATACCCACGGACACTCGACAGCGGGTAGACATTGCTGCCTCTTGCGACGATCGTGCCCGGATTCAGCACACTGCCGCAGCCGATCTCTACGTGATCGCCCAGGAACGCGCCGATCTTCTTGATTCCTGTCTCAATATTCCCATCCGGTCCCTTGATGACAATCAGTTTTTTGTCCGACTTCACATTGGAAGTGATAGAGCCGGCGCCCATGTGGGAGTAGGTGCCCAGGATCGAGTCGCCTACATAATTGTAGTGCGGAACCTGCACGTGATCAAACAGAATGACATTTTTCAGCTCTGTGGAGTTTCCGACAACACAGTCTGCTCCGACAAGTGCCTTCCCGCGGATGAATGCGCACTGGCGCACCTCGGTGCGCGGCCCTATGATACACGGTCCGGCAATATAGGCGGAGTCAAAGACATGGGCACTCCTGTGGATCCAGACATCTTCCCCGCGTCTGACGTACTCCTCTTCCGGGAGTGTCGCTCCGATTTTTCGAATAATATCTGCGATATCCGCGAGTACCTCCCAGGGGTAGGTGTAACTTTTAAGATATTCTCCCGCCGCCGAAGCGCCGAGGTCAAAAAGTTCCGTGATTTTCAGCTTTTCATTCATTTTTCAAAGACTTCCTTTTTATTCTACCGTCACCGACTTCGCGAGATTGCGCGGCTTGTCGACGTCATTGCCCTTCAGGGCCGAGCAGTAATAGGCGATCAGCTGCATCGGGACGGCAGCTGCCATCGGATAGAAGATATCGTCCGTTTTGGGCAGATGAATGACGTAGTCGGCCACATCCTTTCCGACTTCCACCTCCGGCGCGCAGATCAGGACGACTTTGGCACCGCGCGCCTTCACTTCCTTGATATTGCTGATGGTCTTCTCGATGATGCGCTTCTGGGTAGCAATGGCGATGACCGGCATTCCTTCCGTAACCAGGCTTATGGTTCCATGCTTGAGCTCGCCGGCGGCGTATGACTCGGAATGGATGTAGGATATTTCCTTGAGCTTCAGCGAGCCTTCCATGCTCAGGGCATAGTCGAGGCCTCTGCCGATGTACAGAAGACTCTCCGCATTCATGATGCGGGAGGCGATCATGGAGCAGGTGTCCTTCTCCTCAAGCACCTGTGCGATGACGTCCGGCATCTCCTGCAGATGGGATACCGCCGCCTCACACTGGGCGCGGGAGATTCTTCCTTTCTTCAGAGCCAGTTTCATCGAAATCAGATAGACCACCGCAATCTGAACCATGTAGGCCTTGGTCGAGGCAACAGAAATCTCCGGGCCGGCGTAGGTGTACAGAACGTGGTCCACTTCCCTTGCTATGGAGGAACCGACCACATTTACAATGCCAATGGTGTCGGCGCCTTTTTCCTTCGCGAGGCGCAGAGCGGCGAGGGTGTCTGCTGTCTCCCCGGACTGTGATATGGCCACGAACAGGTCGTCCTTTGTGATCAGCGGATCCCGGTAGCGGAATTCCGAAGCCACATCAACGGTGACCTCCACGCCGGCAGTCCGCTCAATGACGTACTTTGCGACCAGGCCGGCATGCATCGCCGTTCCGCAGGCGACAAAGAACAGCTTCCGGTACTTCGGCAGCTTGTCCGTGTCAATTCCGTCTCCCTCAAGCCAGGGCAGACCGTCCCGTATGCGCGGACTGATGGCGGCGCGCACCGCCTCCGGCTGTTCGTGGATCTCCTTTAGCATAAAGTGGGGATAGCCGCCCTTCTCGGCCGCGGATACATCCCAGTCTGCCGTCTGGATCTTCTTCTTTAGAGGCGTTCCGTCAAGATCCCGGATCGTCACGCCGTCTGCTCTGACCTCAGCGATCTCACCTTTCTCCAGAAGATAATACTTCTTTGTGCAGGAGATGAAGGACGTCACGTCTGAGCCGATGAAGTTCTCACCGTCACCCAGTCCGATTACAAGCGGGCTCTCACAGCGCACGGCATACAGCCGGTCCGGGAAGTCCCGGAACAAAATGGCGAATGCGTATGACCCGCGGATCACGCCCAGCGCCTCGCGCAGTGCCTCCTGCGGTTTGTGCCCGTTGCTTCTGTAATACCAGTCGATGAGGCATGCCGCTCTCTCCGTATCTGTCTCCGACGCAAAGGTGTATCCCTTGCCCGCGAGAAATTCTTCAATCTCCCGGTAGTTCTCAATGATACCGTTGTGAACCAGCATCACATCTTTTGTCCCCTGCGGATGAGCGTTGACGTCCGACGGCGCGCCGTGCGTCGCCCAGCGCGTGTGGCCGATACCGGCATGCCCTTTCGGCCTGTCATCACCGGCAAGTTTCCGGCGAAGATTGGCCAGTCTCCCCGCCGCCTTCCGCACCTGAATGCCGTCCGGCCCGGCCACGGCGATGCCAGAAGAATCATACCCTCTGTACTCCAGGCGTGCCAGCGAATCGACAAGCATATCCACACAGTCTCTTGTGCCGATGTACCCCACAATACCGCACATAAGCTTTACTCCCCCGTCTTTTTTATCTCCGGTTTCCCGTAATACGCAGCGTCAGCCGCATACATCTTCAGCAGCTGTCCCTGATTGGAGGCATGCTTCACCTGATCGGTCCGGCGCACGATGAAACCTTTGAGTTTCTCCATGTACTCGTCCTGCCCGATACTGCCCTCCGCAACCATCGTGAGTCCCTTTTCCCAGCTCGCTGTCATCTCGGGACTCAGCATCTGCCGCATAGAGACATCGATCGCATCATGAACCATCTCTCCGTACAGCGTCGGCTTCATGACCTGTGTCTTTTTACTAACGGACAGATAGCGGATCCGCTCCAGCTTGCTCAGTATCTCCGCCCGCGTAGCACTCGTCCCGATTCCGGATCCCCGGATCTGCTCTCTCAGCGCATCATCCTCTATCAGCTGTCCCGCGTTCTCCATAGCCAGAATCATCGAACCGGTGGTATACCGTCTGGGAGGGGTCGTCTGTCCCTCCCGGATGGCAAATGCAAGTATATTGATTTTATCCCCTTTGTGAAGTCTTTGCAAGGCGGCCGCAGCCGCTGCTGACGCCTGCGTCTGGCTCTGCTCTTTCGAATTTTTCCCGCCGTCATCGTCCCGGTCCGTAAGGTTCGCCACCCTGCGATATCCGGGATCAGTGAGCACGCGCACCGACGCCGTGAAGGTTTCCGAATGCTCTCCATCCGGCACGTCGATTGTGAGCGCAATCTTTCGATACCTGGCAGGCGGCATGAAAATTGAGAGAAAACGCCGGCAGATCAATTCATATACCTGGCGCTTCAGGTTATCCAGATTCCTGGCCGCCGTCGTGTTCCCGGTCGGGATGATCGCGTAGTGATCCGTGATCAGCTTGTCATTGGTGTAACGCGACTTCCCGATCTTCTTCCACTCGCCCGCATTCAGGATCTGCCCGGCAGCCGTGCTTATATCCGTCCCGGAGAGCGCGACAAGCCCCCGGATGTTCCGGTCGATTTCCCTTGCTACGGCACTGGAGAGCACGCGCGCGTCGGTTCGCGGATATGTCACCAGCCTCTTCTCGTAGAGCTCCTGAATAATCGACAGTGTCTGATCCGGGCTGATATGAAATTTTCGCGAGCATTCGTTCTGGATCTCCGCCAGATTGTACAGAAGCGGCGGGTTCTGCGTCTCCTGCCGGTTTGAAAACGCGCTGATGACGCCCTGCACCGGATAGCCGCCCCGCGTCAGGCGGCGGATCATCTCTTCCGCTTTCTCCCTCCGTTTAAATCCTGTGTCTCGGTAGAGCCCGGGTTCGCCTGCGCAGGCACTTTTTTCATTCAGCTTCCAGTCCGCGTCAAATCCCGGCTCTGTCCTGGCACTGACCCGGTAGAATGTCTCCGGCACGAACTGCCGGATCTCCCGTTCCCGCCGCACGACCATGCCGAGCACACAGGTCATGACCCGCCCGACGGAGATGACGGCGAACTTGCGGTGCAGAAACGACGCCATGCCGTTTCCGTACTTGAGCGTCATCGCGCGGGAGAAATTGATTCCCATCAGGTAATCTTCCTTTGCGCGCAGATACGCCGCGTCGGCAAGGCTGTCATATTCACTCTCCGGTCTGGCCTCTCTGATTCCTTTGTGGATTTCCTCTTCTGTCTGGGAATCAATCCATACACGACGCTCATCCTTGCCGGTCACGCCGGCTTCCTGCCGCACCAGGCGGTAGATGTATTCACCCTCCCGCCCGGAGTCCGTGCACACATAGATTCGCCGCACATCCTCTCTCGTGAGGAGTTTCTTCACAATGTCAAACTGCTTCCGGACGTCTTTGATAACTTCATACTTAAATGTGTCCGGGATGAATGGCAGCGTGTCAAATGACCACTTCTTCAGCTTCGGGTCGTAGCTCTCCGGATATGCCATCGTCACCAGATGCCCCACGCACCACGTCACGATCGTATTTTCCGATTCCAGATACCCGTCCCGCTTCCTGAAGTTCAGATGCAGTGCATCGGCGAACTGTCTGGCAACGCTCGGTTTTTCTGCTATAAATACATACCTGTCCATGCGCAGCCCTTAGTTCTCCGGATCGCTTGATCTGTCAATGGTACTCTCGTAAGCTGGAAGAAAATGCTTCAGAAAGAATTCCGCCTCGGGCATCGCAAGCCCATGAATCTTCTTCAGAATAGACTGTTCCGCATCCCGGAAATCCTCGTTTCCCGTGTTCCGCTCTTCGACGCACTTCAGGTATGCGCTGATGCTGTCGGCTGCCTTCACATACTTCCAGAGTTCCTTCTCCTCCTGTGTCGGCAGCAGAAGGCCTCTGTAATCATCCCGCATTTCTTCCGGCAGCCCCTCAAGCAGCTGATCTCTTGCCACCTTCTCCACACCTGCATATGCCTGCCGGATGACCGGGCTGTAATACTTGACCGGCGTGGGCATGTCTCCCGTGATGATCTCCGTCACATCGTGATACATTCCCAGAACCGCCAGGCGCTGTGCGTCCACATGCCCGCCGAAGTACCGGTTCGATATAAGTCCCAGAGCGTGAGCGATGTACGCTGTCTCCAGAGAATGCTCGCAGTTATTCTCCTGTCTTGTGTTGCGCATCAGCCCCCAGCGGTTGATATACTTCATGCGGCTGAGCATGGCAAAAAACTGGTTATTCTTCATGTGTGCTCCTGTGTGTGAAAGAAGACCGGCAGATATTCCGGCAGAAAGAAAAAAGACATATCCGTATTATAATACCACCGGACATGTCTTTTTCAAAATGCAGATTCCGTCTCAGTTCTTTTCTTCTTCGCCGGTCAGATATCCCTTTGCGGCGAGAAGTTCGGCGATCTCAACAGCGCCGCCCGCAGCACCGCGCAGTGTGTTGTGAGACAGCCCGACGAACTTGTAGTCGAACACGCTGTCCTCTCTCAGGCGGCCCAGCGAGATACCCATGCCGTGTTCAAAATTCACATCCATGCGCACCTGCGGTCTGTCCGGCTCTTCCAGATACTGGATGAACTGAGCCGGGGCACTCGGAAGCTTCATCTCCTGCGGGAGCCCTTTGTAGCTCGTCCACTTGTCGATGATCTGCTCCTTTGTGGGCTTGCGCTCGAAGTTTACGAACACAGCCGCCGTGTGACCGTTTAACACCGGAACCCGCAGACACTGGCAGGTGATCACCGGCTCTGTTGCCGGAACAATCCTGCCGTCTACAACCTTTCCCCAGATGCGGAGCGGTTCTCTCTCGGACTTTTCCTCTTCACCCGAGATATACGGGATGATGTTGCCCTCCATCTCCGGCCACTGCGCAAAAGTCTTGCCGGCACCGGAAATCGCCTGATACGTCGTCGCCACGACGAGCTTCGGGCGGAACTCAAGCAGGGCGTTGATGGCCGGCGTATAGCTCTGAATAGAGCAGTTTGGCTTCACGCAGACAAATCCGCGCTTTGTCCCCAGTCTTTCCTTCTGCGCCTCGATGACCTTCAGATGCTCCGGATTGATCTCCGGGATGACCATCGGCACGTCCGGTGTCCAGCGGTTCGCACTGTTGTTGGAAATAACCGGTACTTCCGCCTTCGCGTAGCGCTCTTCGAGCGCTTTGATCTGATCTTTCGGCATATTGACAGCGCAGAACACGAAGTCGACCATGGAGACGATCTTGTCGAAATCCTTGTCCATGTCAAGAACCGGCATGTCGCTCACATATTCCGGCGTCGGCACATCCATCTTCCAGCGTCCGCTCACCGCTTCAGAATACTTCTTTCCCGCGCTGCGGCCGGATGCTGCCACACATACCGGTTTAAACCACGGATGATTCTCAAGAAGAAGTACAAAGCGCTGTCCGACCATGCCGGTCGCACCGAGAATGCCGACTTTAAACTTGTCTTTCATATGAATGATCCTCGCCTTTCCGTATTCTGCTGCTTTTCTGTGGCTGAATTTCCGATTATACTATCATATCCGGAAGACCTTAGCAAGCCTGCCAAGCCCGGACGGCTCTGCCTGCGGTTCTACATCCGGTATCTCCAGCAGATAATGCTGGTAGGCGTTGATTACCTTCGTGCTGTCCGTCTGCATCTCCCGCACGAACTTGCGTCCGTAGTTGATGTGTACGTGCCCGTGGACATGATAAGCCGGATGATATTTCCGAATGAGTTCATTGAAGCATTCAAATCCCATGTGGCACGGGTCCGTGTCATCGCCGACGCCTCTTGCGGGCGCGTGCGTGACGAGAATATCTAAGCCGCCGCTTTTTCTGAGAGGCCGGTTCATCTTTCGGATGCGGCGGGACATCTCCTTATCCGTGAACTGATTGGCTCCTTCCTTGTAGCGCATGCAGCCGCCAAGCCCCAGAAACCGCACGCCCCTGTAAGTAAACACCCGGTCTTCAATGCACTCACAGCCGCCCGGCGGGTTCTGCGCATAGATGTCGTCGTGATTTCCGCGGATATACAGAACCGGCACACGGCTCATCGTCGCAAAAAACGACACATAATCCGGCTTCAGGTCACCGCAGGACACGATCAGGTCCAGTTCATCAAATTTGCTCTTGTCAAAAAACTCGTAGTAGTAAGGGTCGGGTTCATCCGCCAGAAACAGTATTTTCATCTTCCGTGCTCATTCACTCTTCAGAAGAATGCCTTCCTTGTCAATAACACCCTGCGCAGCCACCAGCTGCTTTGCGTCGTCATCAAGCTGCTTAATATCCGGGATCTCACCGATCACATTTTCAAGCAGATAGTCCATTCCGACAATCTGTTCATAGCCGAGCTCTTTTGTTTCCGGATTGGCATCTGTCCCGTCCTGACGGATGAGATGTCCCGTGAACGGCTGGAACTCCCGCTTTTTGATTCCAGATTCGAAATAATTCACAATCCGTCTAGTCGGCTCCGGAATCTGACCGGACATGAAGAATTCAACCACACCGGCGCTCATGCCCCACCAGTAGTTCAGTGCCTTGACATCCTCGTCCTTCTTCCACGATCCGGACACGATGCTCTCGATCATCTTCTCGTAGAAGATTCCCCAGTGGAACAGCGTCATAGCCAGATATTCCGGCTCGTCGCCGCGCCCGCGCCTGAACAGGCCGAACCGCCGCTTTGTGGAATTCGGGATGACCATCTCATGCGTGGAAATCAGATCGCAACCCTCATGATACAGGTCTTCATAGTAGTCATCCTCTTTCAGACCGGACCAGGAAAGATAGATCCTGGCAGCAGGGTTCACCGCCGCAGCGCCAAGGGCGAATGCATTGATATCTGCGAATGTTCCGGCGATCGGTGTATTGGCCACATACCCGATCTTTCCGGTCTGCGTGAGAGCTCCGGCAATGATTCCGGACAGGAATTTACCTTCGTAGAGTCTCGCGGAGTAGGTTCGGACATTGTTATGGCTGATATCCAGAGAATTGCAGAGTATCTTGACATCCGGATGCAGTACGGCTTCTTTCACGCAGGCAAGAATCATGGCCGCATTGGTCACAAATATGACATTACATCCGCTGCAGATCAGCTCATCGATTGAGGACTCGTCCGTCTCACCGGCCTTGACATCGCACTTGACCATGGTCACCAGATCATCGCCGAACACCTCCTCGAGATACTTGCGGCCAAGCTCATGCGCATACGCCCACTGGGATACCTTCGGATTGCGCTCGTATACGAAGCCGACTTTGAGCGCTTTCAAAGATGTTCCTCCGGGTATCAGAAAACTCAGAAGGCTTCTGGGCTTTGTGGCCTCCGGTGCCAGTTTCACATCCGCCGACTCGCCCTCACTCTGTCCCAGCAGCTCGAATTCGCCCCAGTAACGGACCACATATTTGTCCATGTCAGCCGGAGAATAGTGTATAACTTCGTTGTAATTCTGGACATGGATGAACCGCAGATATGCATCGCCCACCGGATATCCGAACTTGCCGCCGCCGTGCGCCAGAAAGGCGTCCCGGAATCGCATATAAGAGCTTCTCAGGTCCAGCTGTCTCTCCGCCGGATACTCCTCGCCGGGCGTGATGCCGACCAGTTTCATGAGTACGTTGAAGCTCTCCGGGTGGCTGAACCAGATCTCCGCGATATGCGTGGCACGATAGAATGGAAGATATGCCAGTTCAATCTTGACCTGCGGGTCATCGGACATCTTGGGAATATATATCGTCACATCTGCCCGGATCGAATATGCGTCAAAATATTTCATGACACTGACGCGCTTGTTTCCCTCGATCACATAATATTTATGCAGATACTCAATGACCTTGATCGGGTCGTGAATCCCCTCTTCCTCGTGGCTTATCGAAAGCGTCACCCATTTTGCCCCGAACTCCGTGTCCATCGGCAGAATCGGCATGAAGTTGTCGGCGAAAGCCTCGGTTCTGCCTCTGTGCGCCGTTCCCACGATCAGGTCCAGGGGGATATCTGTGACGCCAATCATCTCTTCCTTCTCAATCATCGATCGGTCACAGATCTCATCCAGAGCAGGCAGATATTTATGTCCACTCGACCGGTACGCTGACAGTCCCTTTTTTTCAGCTTCCAGATAATCGCCTGAAGCCATAACAGTATCCTTCCTTCGGTTCTCACCGATCGTATTGTTTTCCTGTAGAAATCATTATACCGTTTCGTTCGCCGCTTGAAAAGAGAACAGCGCAAGTAAAACAGGAGGCGTGAAGCTCTCGCTGCACGCCTCCCTGTCAAGCAATTCGATGCCTCCAGTCAGTTTACTTCTCGTCCTTGATTGCCGCCTGTGCCGCAGCAAGTCTTGCGATCGGCACACGGAAAGG
>DGVL01000089.1:0-522 GCA_002394965.1 Lachnospira sp. UBA4285 | reverse complement strand
TGCTCGCCGCAGATTCCGCAGTGCAGAGTCGGGCGGACTTTTCTGCCCTTCTGTACAGCGATCTCCATCAGCTGGCCAACGCCGTTCTGATCCAGCTTTGCAAATGGATCATTCTCAAGGATCTTGCTCTCGTAGTAGCTCTCCAGGAACTTTCCGGAGTCGTCGCGGGAGAAGCCGAATGTCATCTGCGTCAGGTCATTCGTTCCGAAGCAGAAGAACTCCGCATCCTCCGCGATCTCGTCGGCCATCAGCGCGGCTCTCGGGATCTCGATCATCGTGCCCACTTCATACTTCATGTCAAGACCGGAAGCCTTGATCTCTTCCTGTGCGGTCTCATCAACGACATTCTTCACGAAGTCCAGTTCCTTCTTGTCGCACACAAGCGGAATCATGATTTCCGGTACGATATTCCAGTCCGGATGCCTCTTCTGCACATTGATGGCGGCACGGATGACAGCTCTGGTCTGCATGCGGCCGATCTCCGGGTAGGTGACGGTCAGACGGCAGCCGCGGTGACCCATC
>DGVL01000170.1:325-4514 GCA_002394965.1 Lachnospira sp. UBA4285 | reverse complement strand
AAATACACCGAAGAAGAACGCAGCCAGATCATGATTACGTTTATCCACGCCACCCGGAAGATCATCGATACGGAAGGGATCCGGCAGGTCTCGATCCGGAAGATCGCCAATCTGACGGGGATGAACAGCGCCACGATGTATCTCTACTTTTCCAATGCCGATGTCCTGATCACGATGGCCTCCATGGGCTACCTGGAAAAGTACTGCCGGACGCTCGCCGCGGATATGACGAAGATGACCACGCCGGAAGAAGTCCTGCGGCATACCTGGGATGTGTTCTGCCGCTATGCCTTCGAATTTCCGGACATCTTCTACCACGTCTTCTTCGGGCAGCACTCCGTCCCCCTCACCGAGATCATCGACGACTACTACGGTCTGTTTCCGGAACAGCTGCACAACATCAGCGGGCCCATTCTCGACATGCTGCATGAAGGCCTGCTCTCGGAGCGCAGCTGGAAGGTGCTCTGGCCGGTGGCGATGGAGCGGGGCATGACCGAGCAGGATGCCCGGGTCATCAACGATATGCTGGTTTCTTATTTCCGGTTTCTTCTGGAGGAGCGGCTCGGGGAATCCGAAGGCATGCTGAAGAGCACGGAACTCAGCGAGAAGCTCAAAAGCGCTTTGAGCATTCTGATCTGATTACAGGCCCTGCCGGGTTCCGGCAGGGCCTCTTCTTATTTCATACAGCTGGCGGCAGATCCGGCTCTGAAAGGAAACAGATCCGAAAAAGTCCTTGACAGATTCGTCCCACCCCGGTATTGTAGTGTTCAATAATCGCGACTACTTTTAAAAGGAGAAACACCGCCATGAAAATCGAGTGCCTGCCCGTCGGATATCTGCGGGCAAACTGCTATGTCGTCTCAGATGAGGAGACGAAAAAAGCTGCCGTGATCGACCCGGGCGGAAACCCGGAGAAGATCCTCGCCTATCTGGAAGAAAACGGGCTCAGCTGTGACGCGATTCTGCTGACGCATGCCCATGATGACCACACCAAAGGTGTTTACGGCGTCATGGAGCCGACTGGCGCCCGGGTCTACATGAACAGGGGCGATGTGGGTCTCACCGTGAGGCGGACCGGTCTCTGTTTCCAGGAGCCGGAGGACACCCTCTTCATCGGCGAAGGCGACGTGATTGAGGTCGGGAAGCTCCGCTTCCGCGTGCTGGAGACTCCGGGTCACACCCCTGGCGGGCTTACCTTCCTCTGTGAAGATGCGATGTTCAGCGGCGACACGCTCTTCAAAGGCTCCACCGGACGGGCAGATCTCGGCGGCGATATGAACACCGAGCTGCGTTCGCTGAAAAAACTTGCTTCGCTCAAGGGTGATTTCCGTGTTTTTCCGGGTCATGCGGACGCCACGACCCTCCAGTTTGAGCGGGATACCAATCCATGGATGAAGCGCGGCATCGAGATGGCTGACTGACGCCGCAGCTGCCATGAATATTGCTTTTTTGCGGAGCAAAGGAGATCATTTACGATGCGTATTCTGAGTATCACGGCACAGCGGCCGGACAGCACCGGAAGCGGCGTGTACCTGACCGAGCTGGTGAGGGCCTTCGCCCGGAACGGGCATCAGCAGGCCGCGATTGCCGGTGTAGGTTCGGAGGATGTACCGATTCTGCCGGAGGGCGTCCCCTGCTATGCCGTTCGTTACGGAACCCAAGCCCTGCCTTATCCGATTCTGGGGATGTCCGATCAGATGCCCTATCCCAGCACCCGCTATCGGGACATGACCCCGGAGATGACCGCTCAATTCCGGAAGGCATTCGGAGATCAGATCCGTCAGGCCGTCGAAGATTTTCGGCCCGATGTGATTTTCTGTCATCACCTGTATTATCTGACCGCCCTTGTGCGGGAGCTCTGTCCCCGGAACAGGGTCTATGCGGTTTCCCACGGCACCGATCTGCGGCAGCTCCACAAGAACCCCTGGCAGAGAGCGTATATCCTGGAGCAGATTCCAAAGCTCGACGGGGTTTTTGCCCTGCATGAGGCGCAGAAGCAGGAAATTGCCCAGCTTTTTTCCATCCCCCCCGAACAGATCCGCGTCATCGGGACCGGATACAACCGCAGCGTCTTCTATCCCTTCGGTGAGCGGCAGGACAACAGGAAAGACCCCTGCATCCGTCTGCTGTACGCCGGGAAAATCTGTGAAAAGAAGGGCGTCCTGAGCCTGCTGCGGGCTGCCGGGAAGCTGGAGCCGCCTGAACACTGGCAGCTGGCCCTGGCCGGAAGCGTCGGCGATCCGGAGGAATATGCCCGGATCCGGAAGACCGCCGAGACGGTACCCTGTGCACCGGTCTTTCTGGGGATGCTGTCCCAGCAGGAGCTTGCCGAGACAATGAATCAGAGCGATATTTTTGTCCTGCCCTCCTTCTTTGAGGGGCTGCCCCTGGTTCTGGTGGAAGCGATGGCCTGCGGCATGCGTGTCGTCTGCACCGATCTGCCGGGGATCCGGGAATGGCTGGATCAGGAAATTCCCGGGCACGGCGTTGCCTTCGTGACGCCCCCGGTCATGCAGAATCAGGACGAGCCCGCCCCCGAAAGCCTTCCGGCCTTCGAAGCCGCGCTGGCAGAAGCCATCCGCCGGGTCCGCTTCGCCGAGAGGCCTTCCCATTCGCTGGTGGAACGCATCTCCTGGGACGGTCTGGCCGAGCGCATCCTCGCAATCTGGCAGAACAGCATCTGAATCTGAACCGAGACCGCCTATTGTTCGGGCGGTCTTTGTCATTCTCGGCCTCCGGACACATTGACAAAAGCCCGGCGCTATAATAAAATATACGCGGTGAGAATATTCGGAAAGGGCTGTCTTTCCGGAACACTCCTCTGATCTGCAGGGCTGATTTCCTGCATCGAGACCGTACCCTTACCGAGAGAGGCTGCCTCCCGGTAAAGCGTATTGTCATGCTGATTATCATCATGTTGTATGGAAAGGTATTGAACAATGAAAAAGCTGATTTGCTTCCTGCTCTGTCTGAGCATGATTATTTCTGTCGCCGTCTTCGGTTCCGCCGCCGCACTGGCTGACGAAGCTGAACTGGAAGATACGGTCGTAATTTACTCGACCCACTCGGAAAAGCTGCTGGACGCTGTCGCCGCGGCCTTCACCGAGAAGACCGGTATCAAAGTTGAGAGCATCAACCTCAAGGGAGAACTCGCCGACCGGGTGAGAAGTGAAAAAGACAATCCTCAGGCCGACATCATGTACGGCGGCGACAGTGCCACCTACACCATTCTGCAGGGCGAAGGCCTGTTTGAGCCGACCTTCCCGGCCTGGCGGGATGAGCTTGACCCGATGTTCATGGCAGAAGACGGCAGCTGGTACGGCACCATCAAGACGCCCGTGCTGCTGTTCTACAACAAGGACACCATGAGTGCCGAGGATGCGCCGAAGGACTGGGCAGATCTGGTTCTTCCCCAGTATAAAGACAAGATCGTGGTCCGCGATTCGCTCTCTTCCTCCATGCGTTCCACCATCTGCAACCTGATTGACAACATCACCGCGTCTCAGGGCGAAGATGCCGCCTGGCAGTTCCTGGCCGATCTGGATGCCAACATCAAGAACTACTACAACAGCGGCAGCATGATGTACTCCGCTCTGGGCAAGGGTGACGCTGACATCTCCTGGGCCGTGCTCAGTGACATCGTCACCAACCGCGACACCAACGGCCTTCCTTTTGAAATCATTGACGCTGCCAGCGGTTCCGTGATTCTCACCGACTGCATCGCCGCCATCAAGGGCGCGCCTCATCCCAATGCCGCCGCTGCTTTTGTGGAGTTTGCCGGCAGCAAGGAAGTCCAGACCCTCCTGGCCAATGAGTTCAGCCGTACCCCCACGCTCAGCTCCGCTCTGCCCGACTGCCCCGAATGGATGCAGACCGACTATGCCGCTCTGCCCGTGGACTGGGCCAACATCAGCGCCAATCAGCTTGACTGGCTGGAGAAGTGGGAGACCAATATCATCAACACGGACAAAAACGTGGCAAAAGACTGATCCCGATATCCGGGGATCTGTCTGACGAACAAATTGGGGAACAGACCGTCTGTTCCCCAATTTTTAAGAAGGTGAAGAATGGAAAACCTGATTTTGGAGCACGTGAGCTTCCGCTATGACAAAGTTCCTGCCGTCTCGGACATTTCGCTGGAAATCAGACAGGGGGAGCTGTTTACCCTGCTGGGGCCTTCCGGCTGCGG
>DGVL01000170.1:0-279 GCA_002394965.1 Lachnospira sp. UBA4285 | reverse complement strand
CTTCCGGCTGCGGGAAGACGACGCTCCTGCGCCTGCTGGCGGGCTTTCTTCATCCCGACAGCGGCAGAATCCTGATGGACGGACGCGACATCACCGGCTTGCCTGCCGAAAGACGCAGCATGGGCGTCGTCTTTCAGAACTATGCCCTCTTTCCGCAGATGACCGTGGAAGAAAACATCACCTACGGTCTGCGTATCCGCCGGGCGCCGAAAGAGATAATCCGAGAAAAGTGCGGCTATTTTCTGGATCTGATCAATATGCGGGAGGAACGCGCAAAAA
>DGVL01000011.1 GCA_002394965.1 Lachnospira sp. UBA4285 | reverse complement strand
AGCACGGTAAAGGCGTTGGCATAGGCGTCGGTGCTGAAGTATTCATATCCTGTGCCGCTGACAAAGATCAGGCCGTCAATCCCGCACTCCTTCACCTTTTCCACTTCAGCGTCGGGAAGTTCCCCGAGGATCACGGCATAGAGCCGGTCGCCGGTGGTGTCGCAGAGCTTTCGCAGTTCGCAGCACAGTTCCAGCCCGACCGGAGCCGCGCTCACGCCGTCATGCTCGATGTACACCCACACGTTCCTGTAATCGGATTTCTGCATCTGCGTCACCTCCTCAGATCGCGTCTTTTTCCGCCAGAAGCTTCAGAAGCTCGCTGACGTCGGTCTTCGGACTGCCGGTGCGGATCATCCGGCCGGGTTCCGGCAGCTCGGGAGGATAGATTTTCGGCACAATGGTGCCGGAGCCGGGAACGCCGATCTTCTCCAGATCGAGCCCCTCGATGTCGTTTTCCGTATAGGTTGTGATCGCTGCTGTCTTGGCCTCAAGATAGGCCTTCAGATTTGGCAGCCGCCCATAGAAGTTCTCCTTTTCCACCGTGATCAGGCAGGGCAGCGTTGCTTCGACGATCTCTCTGCCCGTCTCAAGGGTGCGGGTCGCACGGATCTTTCCGTCCGCGATGCCGTCGATGCTGCAGCAGCAGGAGATCTGGGCCGCGTCGAAACGCTCTGCCAGCTGGGATGCCATCTGTCCGGTGGCGCCGTCCTGAGACTCCTTGCCGCAGAAGATGAGGTCAAACAGTCCCTCCATATCGGCCGCTTTGACGATAGCGTAACTGGTGGAGAGGGTGTCCGCACCGCCGAAGGGACGTCCGGTGATTAGGACCGCCCTGTCGCCGCCGACCGCAAGGCCCTCCCTCAGGGTGCTTTCGGCCATTGGAGGCCCCATGGTGATGAGCGTGATCTCTCCGCCGTATCTTTCCTTGACCTGCACCGCCGCCTCCAGTGCATTGAGATCCAGAGGGTTGGTCAGCGTAGGCACACCGGTCCGGATCAGGTTTCCGGTTTCCGGATCCATCCGGACAAGGTCAATATCCGGAATCTGTTTGACACAAACGAGTATTTTCAGCATCCCTTACTCCTTTCCGGCCGCAAGAGATTCGTCGCATACCTTGCCGGGGTTCAGAATGCCGTCCGGGTCAAAGACTTTCTTGATCTCTCCCATCAGCCTGAAGACGTCTTCCCCGACGGATTCCTTCAGATACACCATCTTGGCGTGGCCGATGGAATGCTCGCCCGAGACCTGTCCCTCCAGCTCGGCGCACTTGGTATAGGCCTTGTCCATGATGATCTTGACGCGTCTCTTGAATTCCTCTTCCTCCAGGTCGTTCGAGCAGCAGTAGATATGTAGGTTTCCGTCGCCGGCGTGTCCGAAGTTGCGGATGCGGATGCCCCCCTCTTCGCCCAGTCTGCGGATGTAGATGAGAAAAGCGGGAATTTTGTCCACCGGGACCACCACATCCATTTCGTCGATGAGCTTCGTATCCGCCTCAATGGCGGTGAGGAAACTGGAGCGCGCGGACCAGGCGGCCTTCTTGGTGGCGGTGGTGGCAACCACCAGAACATCCAGGGCCCCTGCCTCTTCCGCGATCTTTCCGAGCCGGATCAGCTTCTGGTCCAGCTCGTCCTCGTCGCTGCCCACGAAGGTGACCAGCACCGAAGCACCCACGTCCTCGTTGTTCACTCTCTCCGGAAAAATCGGATTGCCGGTGAATGCAGCGGAAGAGGTGACGATATCCGCGTCCATGAATTCGATGGACTGGGGATCAAGGTTTGCCATCTTGATCCGCGGGACGAAATGGATGCAGCTCTCCACATCCCGGAACGGTACCAGGCAGGAGATATCACAGAGGGGATTCGGAATCAGCTTCAGGGTCATCTCGGTGATGATACCAAGGGTTCCTTCCGAGCCGATCATCAGGTGAAGCAGGCTGTAGCCGGAGCTGGTTTTGCAGACGGATTTGCCCAGCTCGACAATTCTTCCGTCTGCCAGCACAACGGTCAGCGCCAGGACATAATCCCTTGTCACGCCGTATTTCACCGCACGCATGCCGCCGGCGTTGGTAGAGATATTGCCTCCGACGGTGGCGGTCTTCTCGCCCGGATCGGGCGGATACATCAGGCCGTGGGCCAGTGCGTCCGCCGCCAGGTCCTTCAACAGAACGCCCGGCTGAAGGCGGACCACCAGGTTGTCCATGTCGTATTCCAGGATTTTATTCATCCGGCGTGTGCAGAGCACCAGACCTCCCGCCAGCGGGACACAGCCGCCCACCAGACCCGTTCCGGCGCCGCGGCAGGTGACGGGAATCCGGTTGGCAGAACAGATTTTCATGATCCCGGAAACCTCTTCGGTGGTCTCCACGTCAACCGCCGCCTCCGGAAAGAATTTTCCGTAAATCGGCATTTCATCGTGGGAGTAGCCGGGGTCAATCGCCTCTCCCGCAAAGAATCGTTTTTCGCCTACCACCGCCTTCAGCTGTGCGGCGATCTCTGGCGTAATCTTGTTGAAGGCTGCCATTTCGTTCCTCCGCTCAGGCCAGCAGATCCGTGAGCCTGCCGTCTGCGCCGATGGCGCCGATCTGACGGGCAAGATCGGTCAGCTCCGCCTCAAGTGCGTCAGAGTAATCGTTGCCCGTGACTTTCCGCTCTTCAATCAGGCGTGCCTCGATCTCACCGGGCATGAAGATTTCCTTCACACCGGTGGCGGTACGACTGTTCTTGAGCATACTCGCATAAAGCGATGCGTGCTCCT
>DGVL01000119.1 GCA_002394965.1 Lachnospira sp. UBA4285 | reverse complement strand
CTTCCAGCCGCGCGGCAGCCAGTACGGCATGCCCGGGGCTGTCTCGTTGAACATAAAGAGGTCGAGCTGCGGGCCGATCTTCTTGTGGTCGCGCTCCTGCGCCTCGCGCACCAGCGCCAGATGCGCCTTGAGGTCTTCCTTGTTCTGGAACACATACAGATAGATTCTCTGCAGGCTGTCGCGCTTCTCGTCGCCTCTCCAGTACGCTCCCGATACGGACTTCACCTTGAAGGCCACGTTCATGAGCTCCTGCGAGTTGTCAACGTGCGGACCGCGGCACAGATCCACGTAATCATCACCTGTATAATAAACCGTGATAACCTCGTCTTCCGGCAGATCCTTGATCAGCTCGGTCTTGAACTTCTGACCCACAAAGATCTTCAGCGCCTCTGCGCGCGTCACTTCTTTGCGCGTCCAGTCCTCACGCCTCTTGATGATCTCGCGCATCTTCTTCTCGATTGTCTCGAAATCATCCTGCGTCACCGCGCGCGGGAGAACAAAATCATAGTAGCATCCGTCCGCAATCTGCGGGCCGATCGCATACTGCACATTCTCCCTGCCGAAGATCTCGATCACTGCCTTGGCCAGGATATGGGCCATGGAGTGACGATAGACGGCTTTAAACTCTTCCTTTTCCATTGCACTTGCTCCTTCCGGACCGCACTCGATCCGATTTGATTTCCGCTACCGGCGGATTACGCAGTCGATTCTACCACAGAAGAAAAGCAAGAAAAAGCCCAACCTGCATTTTAGCCTGGGCAGCCCTGTCCGGCCGCGCGGTTCAGAAAAGATGTGCTGCAACCTCCCGCATCGCCGCAAGAAGCCTTTCGTTATCCTCCCGGGTTCTGACAGCGACCCGGTACCATCCCGTCTCCCCGGCCAGGAAGTCGAGCCGGTTCATTCCGGAGAAACTGCTGCAGTCCCGCACCTGAATGTTCTTTTCAAGCAGCATCCGGTACAGCTGGTGCGGCTGCCCCTCGCGCACATGGAACAGCAGGAAGTTCGCCGGTGAAGGAAATACCCTGTCAACAAAGGACAGCCCGCGGATCTCCGCTTCCATCCGCGGCCTTTCCGCATTCAGGAATGCCACCGTCCGCTCGACGAAGCTTTTCTGTGAAAGCGCCGCCACACCGGCCCTCTGCGCCGGCAGTGACACTGTCCACGGCTGCAGGCGTTCCCGTACCCTTCTCCCGAATGCATCATCGGCTGTGATCAGCACGCCCAGCCTCAGCCCCGGCATCGCGAAGATCTTCGTGAAGGACCGGATGACCGCCATATTCTGGTATTCCCGCAGACACGGTATGCACGCCATTTCATTCTCGTTCCTGACAAATGGCAGAAAACTCTCATCGATGATCACTTTTGTCCGGGGATTTGCCACGGCGATTTTCGTGAGTTCTTGTCTCGTGAAACTTCTGCCGTCCGGATTGGACGGGTTCCCCAGGAACACAAGGTCCAGTCCCTCCGGGATTTTTCCGGCCTTTGCGTCTTCAAAATCAATCTCCCGGATTGCCATTCCGGCGAGGCGCATTCCCGTCTCGTACTCACCAAAGCACGGCCGGATGAGTCCGCCGCGCGTGCCGCCGCCTGCGCAGAGCACTTCCGGTATGATCCGGATGAGTTCGGCAGCTCCGTTGCCCGGGATCAGCATGTCTTCTGACACGTCAAGCGCCTTCGCGCAGGCCTGTTTCAGCTCTTCTTCCTTCGGATCCGGATAGTGCTCCGACTCACACACGCCCCGCACAGCCGCTTCCCGCACGCCTTCCGGCATGCCGAGCGGATTGATGTTAGCCGAAAAGTCCAGAATTCCTCTCCGGCGGTACACATCCCCTCCGTGAAGCTGAAAATCCGACATACCTGTCTGTGCCTTCCCTTCTTTTACACCCGCAGGTGATCTTACTGTTCCTCTGTTCTTCGCCGGAAGCTGTGTTTTTTATCCTTGTACATATTGAAATCCGCTTCGGTCAGCAGCGCATCAAAGTTCGCCACCTTGCCGGAAACGCACGCATATCCGATCGCCATGCTGATACCATTGTGGTCCGCGCTGTCCCGGATATGCCGGATCAGCAGCTGGATGTCCCGTTCCTCCAGATCCTCCGTCAGGGCGATGAACTCGTCTCCGCCCGTCCTGAAGACAGACTTCTCACCGGCGCATTCTCTTAAGATCCTGGCAGCTTCGATGATCAGCATATCCCCGGCGTGATGGCCTTCCGTATCGTTTGTATTCTTAAGGCCATTCAGATCGGTTGAGATCACACCGAGCACTCCGTCACCCTGCCACTTCCTGAGCCGATGCTCAAGGGCTCTGCGGTTTCCGGCGCCGGTCAGATCGTCGATCATGCTCTGCCTTTTCAGCTCACGGATGCTGTTTTTGTTGCGAACCATAATGGCGATGAAATCCATCAGGGTTGAATAGATGATCTTCGCCTTCCGCAGGCTCTCTTCAGACGGATTGATGACAAGCGTGAAACCCTCGGTCTCATTCTGAAGCAGCAGCCGTCCGGACACAAAGCTATGCACATCGCCGATGCGCAGGGAAAAATCCGGATGCGCTTTCTGGAATTCTCTCATGTCACGTACCATGACAAGCCGTTCCGATTCAAATCCTGCGTACAGCACCCTGAGCTCTGTCCTCGGAATACTCTGCAGTTCCTCTTTCAGCGGAACCACCCCCGGCGCCGTCCACTCGAAGGTGGCGCTGACCGTATTGTCATCCCCCTCCTCGAAGATCAGGAACCTCTCCGGCTGCATATTTTCCGAGATACAGGAAATTGTCTTCTCGATTCCCTTCTGCGGATCCGGCTCTATCAATCCATTTGTAATCGCTTCATTTGCATGCAGTTCCTGATAGAACAGGTCACGGTCTTTCGCCAGTGTATCCAGATATTCGTTCAGATTGAAGGCAACCGAGACCTTCAGCGTGCGCTCTTCCCACGTGGTCAAAAACGAGCGGATGATCTGTCTTGTACCTGTTTTGTGCACCACATGGGATGAAGAAACCGCGCAGTCCATCCGCAGCATCAGGTTCGGACAGTTCTTGCACGGAGCGTCATATCCTTCCAGCGTCTTATAGCACAGACATCCTGCAAGGCTGTCGTCCGGGCCGATTCCAACGTCCTTGCGAGCTGCCTGATTCATATAAACAAGCTCATACGTTGTCGGATCACTGATGATGATCCGTTCCGGGGTTTTGTCTAAGATCTCTCTCCGGATGCAGAGGTGATCTCCCGTGTAATGCCTGTTCCCGAACGTCTCTTTTTCCGCGCTGTTCAGTCTCCGGATCAAAAGCTGCATCAACTCGTCAAGGCTCATCACTTCCGAGCCATAAGCAGACGCATACGGCAGCTCAGGAATCGTCTGAATGCCAAACCTTTTCCACAATGGCGGAAGGATTCCGGCGACTGCCTCTATCTTCTTCCCGATATCGCCCGCGCAGTCTCTCCGGCAGAAGCACAGAAAAGAGCACAGACCGATCCGCGCAATCGCCCACCCGGGCGCAAACGATTCCCGAAGAGCAGCCGAAAACTCACCCAGGATCACTTTCGCATTCTCTTTGCTATATCGCATCACCTCTGCAAAGGAAGGAACATCCATGAGAAGTCCGACGTAATCCATTCGGTTCAGGCGGTAGTGATCCGCGTACAGCAGCCCGGCTTCGACTGCTCCGCGAAAGCTGAGCAGCCCCGTCTCATGGTCGACAAGTCCCAGGCGGGATTCCTCATCCCCGGTTTTCTCCCTGTCTTCATGTACCATGGCCAGCGTCCCCGCGATCTCCTTCTCCTGATACCAGGGAACCCGGACAACGTCTGCCGCCTGAATCCTGCCGCTTATCAGCGCAAGTTCTTTCGCCCTGGCGGCATGACCCGCGGCTTTGCGCACCTTCTCCCCGTCCAGCTTCAGCCCGTCCGCGTCGAAGTGGCACCCGATCTCCTGCTCCGTTTTCCCTAGAAACGCGGACACATCCTGAACCCCTTCCACTTTCCTCAGGAGTCTGCTCGCGCCAAGCAGCCGCCCCCTGCTGTCCTCCCAATAAAACAAGTAGGGAGAATCTTCACAGAGTGCGCGGAAGAGACTGCTCTCTTTCAGAACCTGCTGACTGAGTGATCCGGTCTGTATCAATCCGAAAGACTGGCAGAACAGCGGAAGAAGCGCATCCCGGTCACTCATTTTCTCCCAGATGTCCTCCCGCTCGCACAGCAGGATATTCTTTGTTGCGCTCTTATGACTCACCAGTGCCTCGAACACCGTCCACCGGTAGGTACCGTTCCCGCTCCGGATGCGCACAAGCTCCCTGCGCACGGTGTCAACCCAGCTTTTTGTCTCTGTCTGCTTCCTCCCGGGGCTGATCAGTGCAGCAAAGCGTTCTCTGTCATCCGGATAGACCAGATTCTCAGAAAAGAAATCCGCAAACGTACGGAGCGTGAAGGGATTTCCCTGCCGATTCAGTTCCGGGTGATTGGAGCGCAGAACCTTCACCGCATCGTTACCGCGTTCTATTACATAGAATCCTTCGTAGAGCTGAAAGATATCCCGCAGCATATCATCCAGTGTCTTCGCCTGCTGAACTGTCTTGTTATTGCTGATATTATACAGATGGGCCTCGCCGACCCAGTGCGATTCATCTCCGGCAATCCAGCGGGCACTGGCCCGCATGTACTGTCCGTTATCCGCATAGGTGAGAGTTTCCGGCAGCTTTGAGTGAAAAGCCTTAAGCAGAAGCTGCTGAAATCTTCCGTGCAGCGGAGACCTCTCATTCAGAAGATTGGCATTCGCTTTGGCCATTTCCTGTGTCCCGGTGCTCCTCAGCTCCCGCTTGTAGGCATCATTTTCACTGAGCAGCGAGACGTTGGTTCCATTGACGCAAAAAAGCGCTGTAGGGGTATCCGAGATCATGTTGACATTCTCTGCGGCATTCAGCAGATGCGCTTCCCCGGGCATCTCAAGCTGGAGCCCCCCTGCGTGCATGAAAGAAATGGTATCTTCATAGCGCATCGGCTTTCCGTAGTAATATCCCTGGATCCGCCCGCAGCCGATCTTTTTCAGGAAGGCGACCTGCTCCTTCGTTTCGACTCCCTCCGCGAGTGTCTGCACGCCCAGCATTTTGGCCATCGCCACAACCGATGTGATGATCTGCCGGCTCCGGTCATCAAAGTGCCGGAAAACCCCATGTCGATCTTGATGACATCAAAATGGTAATAGTGAAGAGAATTCAGCGAAGAATACTCGCTTCCAAAGTCGTCCATCCACACCTGGTAGCCGCCCTGCTGGAACTGCTGAACTGTTCTGGACATGCTGACAGGCGACCGGAACATAACCCGCTCGGTAATTTCAAAGAAAAGCACAGTTCTGGGAATCCGGTACCGTCTGACCATCGTATCAATTGTATCGATCGGATTGGCGACGTCAAAATCATATGCCGAGAGATTCATGGAGATCGGGACCATCGGCAGACCGTTGTCCATCCGGTCACGTGTCAGACGGCAGACCTGCTCCAGGACATACCGGTCAAGGCGGTTGATGAGTTGGGCGTTCTCAAGTACCGGGACAAAGACATCCGGATATATCATTCCCCTCTCTGGATCTTCCCAGCGGGCCAGCGCTTCAAAGCCGCAGATCTTTCCCGTCAGCGTCCGGACCACCGGCTGATAATATACCTTGATGTAATGCTTATCCAGAGCTTCGCTGAAGTGGCGCAGGACATAGTTCTTATTGGCCATGGCCTCCCCCATCGCGGGGCGGTAGACGGCTATGTTCCTGTTCCCGTCCGCCTTGATGCTGTCACAGGCTATTTTGGCCGCGTCGAAGGCTTGTTTCAGCGTTTCAAGCGTATCCTCCTGCGTAGACTTATAGATGCCTGCCTTCAGCTGAACGCCATCGTCGTGGATATACCCGTTGACCTCTCTGCAGACATGTTCCAGCTTTGCCTCCAGATCTTCTGCGGGCAGAAGCGCGACGAAATGGTCCGCCGTCAGATGCCCTGCGAGCGAGCCGGGGAAATATCCGGTAATGGTTTGCGCGATCTTCCTGAGACACTGATCTCCCCGCTGCACGCCGTACAGGCGATTGTACTCCTTGAAACTGGTCACATCAAAGCTGACCGGGCAGAACCGATACACCGTATGATCTTCCAGACGCTTCTTCACCTGCTGCAATGCCACCTGAAAAAAATCATGCATGCCCAGGACACCAGTCTTGTCGCCAGCATTCTGATCGCTCGTGATCTGCTCCGATGAAAAGAGCAGAAGCACATACGCCTGTCCGAAGGCGGTCTCCTTGCGCGCTCCAATTCCCTGCACCTTCCGGAAGTGACCTTTCTGTGTCCGGTAATGATATGAGAAGTGAATATGCTCGGGGTGATCACCGGCGAGTTCATCAAGCGGCCTGTAGTCTTCCTCTTCCATCAGATTCTGATACCGGGAAGAGCAGAACTGCAGGAACGCTTCAGGATCCTCGCATTCATAAAGAGATGCCGCCTTCCGGTTTGCAAATACAATGCGCTCTGTCCGGTCTGCAAGAACGAAACAGACACCTCCGTCAATCAGATCATAATATGGCTCGTACTGTGCCTGCAGCCGTTCTGACTGTTCTGATACATTCATTTTTTTATCCATACTGGTCTGTCCCGGCAAAATCATCCATCATACCGGCCCTTGAAAAGGGGGTCCTTTCATTTTCCCCTCCATTATAACAAACATAAATATGTTGGCTTTACCAAAATATCGCCTTAAAGCCCCTTGCTGATCATCGAATGCTCCCCGGGCGTCAGCCTCCAGGCAATCTGTAACCAAATGAGCCGGACGCCGTTGTGAGTCAGCGGCCTGCTCCTGCGGGCAGACGGCTACGAATGCGGTTTCAGAAATTATAGAAACCGGACTATCATCCCATGAGCTTCAGCCGTGGGATGACAGGTCGCCGCAGCTATATCATTTAAGAAGTCGAGATGATTATTCCCTTAATGTTTATCGCTTGGGATTTTACTTTATCGCTTGTTAATATGTTTTATCGCTTGTTTGCCTGCTTTTACCATGATAAAATATGATCTTAATTAAGGGAGAAGATCAATTATGGCAGATCTATTTGATATTTCAAATTTTGATTCATATAGGGAAGACAATAGACGCGAGGTTAAGAAAGCGAAGGATGGTCTTCCAATTTCTCTTTGGGACACTTATTCTTCTTTTGCCAACTGTTACGGTGGTGTGATTATCCTCGGTGTAAAAGAAAACAAAGACGGAAGTTGGAATACTACCGGACTTAAGAATGCTGCCAAACTTCAGAAAGAGTTCTGGGATACGATTAACAACACAAAAAAGGTCAGCGTTAATCTTTTAAAAGAGGATGACGTCGAGATTTTTAACCATAACGGTGATGTTATTATGGTAATCCATGTTCCTGCGGCTCATCGGGAGCAGAAGCCGGTATATATCAATAACGATATGTTCAATGGGACTTTCCGTAGAAACTGGGAAGGCGATTACCACTGTACACGAATACAAGTAAAAACCATGCTCCGGGATCAGGCAGATGATACAATCGATATGTCAGTTTTGGATCACATCGGCCTGGATGTCCTTAATATGGATTCTGTCCACGGATACCGCAATAATTTTGCGTCTCTCAAGGACAGTCACCCATTCGTCCGTCTTAGCGACAATGAATTTCTCCGCAGTATCGGTGCAGCGGCAAATTCCGAAAAAGACGGTTTACTACACCCGACTGCCGCAGGAATGTTAATGTTCGGCAACGAATATGATATTGTCCGGCAATTTCCAGACTATTTTCTCGATTATCGCGCTGAACTCGATCCCAACAACCGCTGGACAGATAGAATTCAATCAAGCTCGGGAGACTGGTCCGGAAATTTATACGATTTTTACTTCCGCGTTTACAATAAGCTTAAACAGTCACTGAATGTTCCTTTTAAAATTTCAGATGGAACAAGAATAGATGATACGCCAATGCATGAAGCTATTCGTGAAGCTCTGGCAAATTGTCTTATCAATACCGATTATTATGGCTCCAGAGGAGTTGTCATTACATTACATCCGAACAGGATTACATTTGCAAATCCCGGATACAGTCGTGCCGGTAAAATTCAGATGATGCTCGGCGGTGTATCTGATCCTAGAAATCGCGGGCTCATGAAAATGTTCAACTTGATTGATATCGGTGAACGCGCCGGCAGTGGCATTCCCAAGATTTTTAATATCTGGAAAGATGAAAGCTTGAAAGATCCCGTTATCGAAGAGCAGTTTGATCCCGACCGTACTATTATCACTTTATCGCTTGAAAAAAGGCAAGCGATAAAAACAAGCGATAAAACAAGCGATAATATATCGCCAAGGGCAAAAAGGACAGCCGAAAACCAAAAGAAAATTCTGGATTACCTTAAAGACAATGGCCGGTCCGGTTGTGCTGAAATTGCAGGCTATATTGGCCTTAGCGCCGCCAGAACAAGAGCCATACTGTCCGAAATGAAGGAAGTCGAAGCGATCGGAAAAAATCGAAATCGCACCTATCGAATCAAGTAGTCATGACCAAATCAATCGCTTGAATTCAAGTCAAGCGATTGATTTACATAACCGGTCTTCTGGAATTTGCTTCTGCATTTTGGAAGAAGAACGTTCTTGCCCCGCACGGCATCCTCTCCTGTCACTACCCTCTGCAGGCGGCAAGATATTCCGCCGCCAGTGCAAGGCCCGAAGCCAGGATCAGGGCGAGAACGGCTGCCGTGTACATGAGGCGGACTGCGGATCGAATGTCACCCGGAGCAGCCTGTCGGAGCGGATCGCCGAGCGTCTCCTTGTGGACTGCCTCTCCGAAATAGCTCGCGACACCGCCGAGGCGTATGTCAAGCGCCCCGGCGGCTGCCGCCTCGGTCTGGCCGGCATTGGGACTGGAGGTCTTGTTCCGGTCGCGCGTGAAGATCTTCCAGGCATTCCTCCCGTCAAGCCGGAGCGCAAACGCGGCCGCCACCAGCAACAGTCCGGATAATCTGGACGGAATGAAGTTGACGACGTCATCCAGCCTGGCGGCCGCTGTCCCGAAGTAGCGGTACCGGTCGTTTTTATAACCGATCATCGAATCCATGGTGTTGACAGACTTGTAGAAGAGACCTCCCAGGGGCCCGAGGAGAGCCATCCAGAAAAGCGGGGCG
Source organism: Lachnospira sp. UBA4285 (assembly GCA_002394965.1). Taxonomy (GTDB): domain Bacteria; phylum Bacillota; class Clostridia; order Lachnospirales; family Lachnospiraceae; genus UBA4285. The sequence goes on along the minus strand of DGVL01000119.1, from coordinate 12,423 downwards.
ATGACGCCGTCGGAAGCATTCTCCGCGACGGTCTCAATGGCGGCGCGCGTCACGCCCGGCGCGTCCAGTGCCGCCGTGTCGCGGCCAACCACCATAGATACAGCCCGCCGCGCGCCCGACAGATCGCCGCGGCTGAGCGGTCTTTCCACCGCTTCTGCCGCGTCCGCAAGGGACCTTGCCGCCAGGCACTGGCAGCAGAAGATCACCTGCAGGGCGAAGTTCAGGACCGGCGACAGACAGGACGCCGCATATAAAAGAGCGCCGGATACGAGAAGCGTGACAAGCGGCACCAGAATGCAGAGAATCCCGCCCGCGGCGAGCTTCTTTCTTCGGTCTTCTTCCTTTCCTTCCTGCAGGGAAAAGATCCGGAAAAGACGTTTCTCCAGCCGGGTTATAAGCCATCCGATGCCCTGCACCGGGTGCCACAGGCAGCGCGGATCACCGACGCACGCATCCAGCGCAAAGGCGAGGATGAGTATGACGGCTCGTGTTTGAATCAGAGCAGACAACCAGGGTATCCTCCATTCTTCATGCCAGGGTCAATGGTTTTACCTCCGTGATCCGGGGTTCAGGGAGCAGTGCAAGTCTTCCGGAGAATCCCGCCAGATTCGCGCACTGCCAGTCGTAGAAGGGGCGGTGCGGCACAGCGAAGCGCTCCATCAGGGACATGATCGTTCCGCCGTGGCATATGACGACGATCGTGTCCGGCGAGCCGCCTGCAGTGGAAAGCTTCCCGAGCTCTTCCCGGAAGGCGCGCGTGACGCGCTCTTGTACCTCACCCCGGCTCTCCCCGCCGGGGAAAGGGGTCTCCCCGTCAGAATCGATGAAGCGCTGATACTCCGGATTGCCGTCAAGCTGCGCGAATGTCTTGTACTCAAACGCGCCGAAGTCCGTCTCCCGGAAATCCGGAACCACGCGCGCGGCAAAGGAATAGCCATCCGCGGCAAGCCCGCCCGTCAGAAGTTCTGCCGTCTGTCTGCAGCGCTTCATAGGGCTGACAAGAAGCAGAACCGGGCGGCCGCAGAGAAAGCGGGCCCTGAACCCGCCGGCCGCAGCCGCAAGCTTCCTGACGCTCTCCGGCGTGAGCGCCTCATCGGTCGCCCCGACATAGCGGTGCTCTTCATTTCCCCTGGTCGCGCCGTGGCGCAGAAGTATGATGTTCACTCCGGGAGCCTCCCCTTTATTGCCTGCGCGATGCCGCAGTTCATGAGAATAACCGTGCCGCTTTTCTCAGCCAGGCAGCAGGCGGCGCGTCCGAGTGCCTCGCGCCACGCCCGGTCAAAGGCATCCACCGGGACGATGCCGCAGCCCACTTCCTGCGTGATGACGACTGCCTCCGGGTGCGCCGCCGCAAGTTTCCCGGCTTCCTGTCCCACGTCACCGCCTGATTCAAGGATCTCTTTCGCCTGCGCCGGCCCGAACTCCAGCACCTCTCTGCCGCGGAAAACGCGCCTCGCATATTCATGTCTTCCGGAGCCAAGTCCGCCTGTTATCAGGATCATACCTTTCCCTTCATCTGAGAATCCAGCTGCTCAGAACCACAACCGCCAGTATCCACAACTCCGCCTCGCACACAAAGTACCCCGCCAGATCGCCCGTCGTCCCGCCGAATGTCTTCACAGCCAGATGATGATACCATGCAAAGACAAGAAGCCCGGTGACAAGCACCACGGCGCCTGCCGCGCCAAACAGAAACAGCAGGCCGGCCGCAAAGGCGGCAAGCTCACCAGACAGCACAGAGAGCACATGCCCTCCGGCCCGGTCTGAAAACGCCCTGAGCGTCCCGTCTTTCTTCGCCTTCGGAAAGCGCACCGCCGCGATGGCACTTAAGATTCGCGCGTACACAAAGCCAGACGCGACAGGGCCGGCTGTCCCCTCATCCATCACGGATAAAAGCCCTGCGGCAAGAAGCCCGTAGACGATGCCGTATATGACGGCAAAAGCGCCGACGTGCGGATCCTTCAGGATCTGCAGGCGCTCCTGTCGGTCCGCATAGGAGTGCACCGCGTCCTGCGTGTCAAGATACCCGTCCAGGTGAATGCCACCGGTGTAGAGGACGGGCAGAGCCGCCAGAAGAACGGCGCGCGCCATGTCCGGGATTCCAGACCACACAAGCAGGCGGAATGCCAGCCAGAAGCATGCTCCAAGGCCAGCGCCCACCGCCGGGAAGAAGCACAGAGCGTACTTCATGTCCCGGTCATTCCACGGGACACGCGGCACCGGCACCCTCGAATACATGGCAAATGCGATAATCAATGCCCGCATTCCGTCTCTCCCTCCTCTTCTTCCGTCTTGATCACCACCGGGATTCCTGCCACAAGCCGGATGACGGCGCGGGACACACCGGCAAGAGCAGCGTTCAGATGGCCGAGGCGCCGGATATAATCGATGGTCTCCCGGGCGTATGCCGCGCCGTCGCATCCGACTTCGTCTGTCACGACCGTGAGACTTCCCGTCTCCCCCGCCGCTGCGGCAAGTGTCGTCACATCCGCCAGCACGTCCGCCTCGTCCCTGGGAGATGGGGAGAAGCGTTCATTTGCCAGGAGGTTGCCGAGGTCCTCCAGCAGGATCTGATCGCCGGGACGGATGAGAGGAAGAATCTGCGTGAGATGTCTGTCCTTCTCCACCGTGTGAAAGCCTTTCCCTGCGCGCTGCGCCCGGTGGCGTGCGATTTTTTTCTGTGTCTCCGGGTCCGCGCCCGCGCGCATGGTGGCCAGATAGACGCGACGGCCGCCGGAAGTACAGAAGCGCCGCGCCGTCATGTCCTCGGCGAATGCGCTCTTCCCGCTGCCTGCGCCTCCGCTCACAAGATACAGATTCATGTTGTCTCCTCAAACCGCTCATACGGCGCGATGCCGATGTCTGTAAAGCGGCTCATCTGTTCGTAGACGGCAAGCGCCATGTCAAGCATCGGCAGAAGCATCACAGCCCCGCTGCCCTCGCCCAGCGACAGGTCGGCGTGAAGCGGCGGATCCATGCCCAGCGCCGCCAGAATACAGTCTCCGCAGACTTCTTTTGACCGGTGCGTCGGGATCAGGATCCCGCGCACGTCCGGGCAGATCTTTACAGCTGTCAGGGCAGCCGCCTGCGAGATAACGCCGTCCATCAGCACAGGAATGCGGTTCCTGGCCGCGCCCAGGTACAGTCCGGTCATCATGGCGATCTCAAGGCCTCCCGCCGCCGCAAGCACACGGACCGGATCAGTCAGTTCCCGGATCCGGGAAAGAGACAGGGCGATCGCCTGAATCTTCCTCTCAAGGCCGGCGTCACCCAGCCCCGCGCCCCGGCCCGCCACGGCCTCGGCCTTTCTGCCAAGGAAATGACCTGTCAGGACGGCGCTTGGCGTCGTGTTGCCTATCCCCATCTCACCGGTGGCAAGAATATCGTACCCTCGCTCTTTCAGCTCCCCGGCGAGCGCTTCCCCGGCAGCAAGCGCGGCGAGGCACTCTTCCCGGCTCATCGCGTCTTCTTTTGCAATGTCACCGGTCCCGCGCCGGATCTTCCGGTCCACAATCCTGCCGGTCACAAGTTCTTTGCAGGGATACCGGGGCGTGTCCATCCCGGCGTCGATGACGAAAAGATCAGCGCCCGCCTTTCTGGCCAGAATGCTCGTGACACCCTTCCCGGCCGCCAGGTTCTCTGCGACCGTCTTCGTGACGGACGAACCGGTCTGCGTCACGCCCTCGCGCACAACGCCGTGGTCCCCCGCAAAGATGAGGAGCGCGCGGGACGTGAGCTTTACATCTTCTTTACCCTGGATCACGCCGATCTGCGTGATCAGCTTCTCCATCTTTCCCAGGGAGTCGATCGGCATGGCAAGCCCGTCCCAGCGCGCCTGAATCTTCCTGCGGAGCTCCGCTTCCTCCGGCGTGTCCTGCAAGCCCGAAAGTCCCGGCAGCCCGCTTTCGTCCCGGCCTGTCAGACAGCGGATCACAGCGCCGTAATTCTCCCTCCGGTGCGGGAAGTCACAGTGCATGCAGCTTTTCACCCGCGCGCCGCTTCGCGTCTTCACATACGTGTACGTTCCGGGGCAGTCGCGCAGGCCGTAAAGCGGGCAGTAGCAGAACAGGCAGTTGATCTCGGAAAGTCCCGTATGGCACGGATAGTACCGGCATGCCCTGTTTTCAAAAAAAGTGCTTGAATTGCCTGTATTGTCCATGAATTCCCCCTTCAGACCGACGCTTTCTTAAAAAGCGCCTCGATGGCCCGGATGTCAAGGCACTGCTCCAGCGTATCGGCGAGCCGGTCGTACTGCGACTGCCGGAACTGCCGCAAATCCTGCACCCTGACAGGCGGGACGCATTGCGCAGGCGGCTGCCCCGCCACAGCGCGCAGAGCGCTGACGAGTGCTGCGGCGGGCTCTTTTTTGTCAAAAAGCCCGTGCACATAGGTGCCAAGCACGTTCCCTGCGGAGAAAAACGTGACCGGCGCCCCGTCTGGCCCCACCGTCTCTCCCATGTGAATCTCGTACCCTTCAAAGGGCTTCCCCGAGAGCATCGCCATCGCCCCTTCCGTCTCCGGAATCACGCCGCGCACCTGTCTTGTCGTCTTGGTACCTTTCAGAACCGTGCGGCACGGCAGCAGGCCGAGTCCGCGGACCGTGTCCGGTGTCCCGTGAAGCACCTCCACGCGCTCCGGGTCCGCAATCCATTCTCCCAGCATCTGGAAGCCGCCGCAGATCCCGAGTACCGGTGCGCCTTCGCCCGCCAGGCGGCAGACGGCATCCGCCAGTCCCTCCTGCCGCAGCCACGCAAGGTCTGCGGGCGTGTTCTTGCTGCCCGGCAGAACAACGAGATCCGGGCGGCCAAGCTGTCGGACGTTGCTCACATACCGCACGCTCACGTCCGGGAATTCATCAAACACGTCAAAGTCCGTGAAGTTCGACAGGCGCGGGAAGCGGATGACGGCGATATCCGTGCCCGGGTAGTGCGCCTCACCGGAGGCCTCCTGCCCGCTGTGTGCGTTGCGCCTGCATTCCGCCTTTCCCGGCGCAGCGCACCGCTGCAGGCGCTCGGACAGGGAGTCCTCGTCGTCAAGCGACAGGTGCATGTACGGGACGACGCCGAGCACCGGGCACGCGGTGCGCTCCTCGAGTTCCCGGATGCCGGGGTCCAGGATACTTTGGTCGCCCCGGAACTTGTTGATGATCATGCCTTTCAGCAGCTCCTGCTCGTCCGGCATCAGAAGCGCTTTCGTTCCGTACAGCTGGGCAAAGACGCCGCCTCGGTCGATGTCGCCGACAAGCAGGACATTGGCGCCCACCATCTTCGCGAGCCCCATGTTGACGATGTCATCCTTGCGCAGATTGATCTCGGCAGGCGAGCCGGCCCCCTCGATCAGAATCAGATCCGCATCCCTTTCCAGTGTCCGGAACGCCTGCAGAACGTCCGGAATCAGATTCTTTCTGTACCGGTAATACGCCTTTGCGCCCATGACGGTGCGCACTCGGCCGTTGACAATGACCTGCGAGCAAGTGTCTCCGGACGGCTTTAAGAGGATCGGGTTCATGGCGGCGCGGGGCGCTACGCCTGCCGCCTCCGCCTGCATGACCTGCGCCCGTCCCATCTCAAGCCCTTCGGCGGTGATGAAGGAGTTGAGCGACATGTTCTGGGACTTAAACGGCGCAACAACAAGCCCCCGGCGCGCAAAGACGCGGGCAAGCCCAGCCGTTATCAGACTTTTTCCGGCACCTGACATCGTGCCCTGGATCATCAGAACCTCAGCCACCGTCTTCCTCTCCTCCATATCCGCGGGCCGTGATCAGCCGCCCGTCCTTCACGCGCGTCCTGCTGTTCCCGATCACAACGGTCGTGAACATGTCGATCTGCTCATCGTCTGCCAGTTCCTCCAGAGTCGTCAGCCTGCTCCAGGCGCCTTCCCGCCCGATCCGGCCGGCAAGCCCGCAGGGGGTTTCTTCCGGCACCCCGGCGTCTTTAAGGATCTTCACCGCACAGGCCAGCGTGCGGGGACGGCGGCGGCTTCTGGGATTGTAGAGCGCTATGGCAAAGTCCCCCGCGGCAGCAGCTCTCAGCCGTTTCTCTATCACCTCCCAGGGCGTCAGATCATCGGAGAGAGAGATCGCGCAGAAGTCATTCATGAGCGGCGCGCCGAGCACAGCCGCGGCGCCCGTTGCCGCCGTGACGCCCGGGATCACCTCCACGCTCACATCCGGATACTTATCCGCCATGAAAAGAGCCGGCCCCGCCATGCCGTACACACCCGCATCGCCCGAACAGATCAGACACGTCGTCCGCCCGGAGGCGGCCGATCCGAATGCCTTCCGGACACGCGCAAGCTCACCGCCCATCGGGGTACTTATGTACCCCTTGTCCGGGAAGCGCCCCCGCACAAGGTCAAGATACGCCGTGTAGCCGACTACCGTCTCCGATTCCGCAAGCGCCCTGTCCGCGCGCATCGTACAGTCATCCATGCCGCCGGGGCCTATCCCCGTCACATACAGCTTCTTCAAATGCCACCTCCTAGCGCTCCGTCACCTGATACAGCAGGGCGTTCACGATGGCCGCCGCCACATTGCTGCCGCCCTTGCGCCCGCGCGCCGCGATGCACGGGGCGCCCTTCTGCAGAATCAGTTCCTTTGACTGCTCCGCATTGACAAAGCCGACCGGAACCGCGATGATGAGCGCCGGGCAGTATCCCCTGTCCATCAGCTCTGCCAGAGACAGCAGCGCCGTCGGCGCATTCCCTATGGCAAAGATCAAAGGCCGCGCAAGCGCCGCGGCCCTTTCCATGCTTACCCAGGAGCGCGTAAGCCCCCGCTCCCTGGCCTCCCGCGCGACATCCGGGTCCGCAAGAAAGTTCAGGACCTTTCCGCCAAGCCTCGTGAGACTGCGCTTGTGAATTCCGGCAGCCGCCATGGCCGTGTCCGTCACTATGTCCGTGCCCCGGGCAAGCAGCTCCTTCGCCGTCCTGACCGCGCCCTCCGTGAACACCAGATTCTTCTCATAATCAAAATCCGCCGTCGTGTGGATCACACGCAGCAGCACCTGCATCTGGCCGTCCGAAAGGCCGGTCCTGCTCAGGTTCTCCCGGATGATGGCAAAGCTCTTCTCCTCGATCTTATCCGGCGGGACCAGTTCAATTTCTCTCATTATGAAAATCCTTTCCAGGCAGGCGCGCCGCCCACTCTCTGCATCGGCCGATGAAGCGCGCTGCCATCCGCGGATCCGACCAGAAGTGGATGTGCGGGTAGCCCGCGAGCAGATTCCCCTCCGCAATATATCCGCCCCACTGCCGGTCGCCCTTGCGCACGGTGAAGGCGTCCTGCTTCGCGCCGGATACCGTCCGGTGGAACTCGTGGGCCCGCACGCACCCTCCCTTCGGCAGCAGCAGGGTGTCTTTTCCGGCCTGCAGACTGACATAGCCGAAGTGCTGCAGCTTCTGTGTGAAGCACACCGCAGCCGGGATCACGCCCGCCATCTGGTACACCTCTCCGTCCGGGTCTGCGAGGCTGTCGTGCAGATACAGAAATCCGCCGCACTCGGCCAATGCCGGCATGCCGCAGGCAGCGGCCCTGCGCACGGATTCAAGCATCGCCCGGTTGGCGGACAGCTGCCGCGCGTAAAGTTCCGGATACCCGCCGCAAAGGTAGAGCCCCGATATCCCCTCCGGAAGCCTCGTGTCTGTGAGAGGGGAGAAAAACACCAGCCTCGCGCCGAGTCTTTCCAGCAGTCTCAGGTTGTCCTCGTACAGAAAACAGAACGCCGCGTCCCGCGCCACGCCGATCGTGACGCTTTCCCTACCAGGTGCTCTCTGCGCCACGAAGTCTGTCGCGAGATCTCCCGCGCCCGCAGGCAGAGCCGGCTGCGCCACGGCAAGCGGCGCGGCCCCGCGCGCCAGGCGCACAATCCCATCCAGGTCAAGTGTCGCTTCTGCCATACGCCCGAGCTCTTCAATCTGCTCCTGCAGATCCGCCGACTCATCCGGCGTGACAAGGCCCAGATGCCGGCTCGCGAGCGACGCCTTCATGCGGGGCATGTAGCCGAGCGGCGTCACACCCGCCTGCCGGGCAAGCTCAGCAAGAGCCCCCGCCACTCCGGGCGAAGCCTCGTTAAAGATGACGCCGGCTATCAGCCCGTCGTCTGCAAATGTCCGGAACCCCAGAAGCTCCGCTGCGGCCGATCGGCTTCTCCCCCGGCAGTTCAGCACCAGGATCACGGGCGCCTCCAGGATCTTCGCGATCTCGTGCGTGCTTCCCGTGTCGCCGTTTTCAAGGCCGTCGAAATACCCCATCACACCCTCGATCAGGGCAAGTTCCGCGCCCCGACTGTTCTCTGCGAACAGATACCGCACCGTGTCCGCGGAAAGCAGGTACGAGTCCAGGTTGCGGCACGGGACATGAAGCACGCGTTCATGAAACATCGGGTCGATGTAGTCCGGCCCGCACTTGAAAGCGCGCAGATTCAGACCGCTTTTCAGTGCCGCCAGAAGCGCCATGCTCACCGTCGTCTTGCCGCAGCCGCTTCCCGTTCCCGCGACAAGGATTCTCGGTGTGTCACAGATCACGAAGCACCTCCTGGCACCGCGATACGCTTACTGCGTCCGGTGCATCCTCCCGCGGGCGGCGTATTACGAGCAGGGCACAGCCGCTCACCTCCGCCGCCCGCACCTTTTCTGCCATACCGCCCGGCGCGCCCGAGTCCTTGGTTACCAGAAATCTGGCGCCGCAGCCCCGGATCGCGCAGACGTTTTCCTCCATGGTAAATGGTCCCTCCGCCGCCAGAATGTGCTCCTCCCGGATCCCCGCTTCCCTGGCAGCCTGCACCGAGTGCGGAAGAACTCTTGCGTACAGGCGCTCCTTCGCATCCCGCACGCCGGCGTACACGGGCAGGTCCTTGTTCCCTGTCGTGAGCAGGATGTTCCCGTCCGTGCAGGAGAGAAACGCCACAGCCCGGGCCGCATCGCTGAAGTACGCGGCTCCTTTGATCTCCGGCGTCTCCTCCCGCTTCACGCGGATGACTCTCCTGCCAGTCTTTTCAGCTGCCGCGCGGATCGCGGCGCTCACCCTTTCGGCATAAGGGTGCGTCGCGTCGATGACGCAGCGCGGGCGCGTGATTTCAAAAAGCTTCTCCATCTGCGGCGCGTCCTGCCGCCCGACAAGCACCCGGACATACTTCATGCCTGACGGCAGGACTTCAGCACCGTAGGGAGTCGCCACAAGCACAAGACTCCTGCGGTGCGCCTGCTCCAGGAATTCTACAAGTTCCTTTCCTTCCGTCGTTCCGCCAAAGAGCAGAAATTCAAAGTCCGTGAGTGCCGCGGCGACGGTCACATGGCGCTTCACCGTCTTTTGTATCAGAAGCTTAGTCCCTGACGTAAGCGCGCTGCGCTCGCAGACATTGTCAACCCCGGTGACGTCCTGCACAAAGGCGGACGCACTGACGCTGCCGGGCACCTGTGCCAGCGCGTCGGCCGGGAAGGTCAGAAAGGGCACGCCAAGCGCCCCGGCCGCCTCCCGCATTCCCGGCTCGTCTTCTTTCCGGTCAATCGAGGTGAGCGCGCATAGGGCCCGAAGATCAAACTGCTGTTCCTGAAGTGTGTCGCGGATGGCCGAGAGGATGTCATCCTTCCCGGTGCCTCTCCGGCAGCCCACGCCTGCGACAAGCCGCCTCGGGACGAGCCGCAGGGCACCGGCATCGCCTGCCCCTGCCGTTTTCATGGAAATAATGACATCCGCGCCGTCCGGGGTTTGAGCCATCTCGTACGCCGCGGCTTCTTCTGCCTGTTTCCTGCCACACGTCTCATTCCGGGTGTCCCGCAGTTCCGGGAAAAGGTCTCTTACCTGCGGGTCAGCCCATATGCGCACCGGCGCGCCCGTAAGCGCCCTCACGGCGATCTCCTTTGCCGCCCGCATGTCATCAATCGCGCAGTCATGCTGCGCCGCGAACGTGTCCACAGCAAAGCGTCCCTGTGCATCGGTGGCCGTCGTCAGGATGGCCTTTGCGCCAAGCGCTTCTGCGAGGCACCGCGCAAGCGCATTGGCGCCGCCGATGTGCCCGGATAGAATCGGGATCACATACTGACCCTGCGGATCAATCACAAGGACCGGACTGTCCCATCGTTTGTCCCGAACCAACGGCGCGATGAGACGGACGGCGATGCCGGCGGCACTGATAAAGACAAGTGGGGACTTTTCTTCAAATGCCTCGCGCACCAGCGCCTTTCCGTCGTGAAACGGCACAAGTCCGGCGCATGTGTACCGGTCGAAAAGATACCCGCCGCAGACAGCACCGCGATCTTTAAGGTACCGGATGAGCTTCTCCTCTGTCACTGCCCCCGTCTTCGTGTAGGTGAGCAGCCGGATCGGCGCTGCGGTACCCGGTTGAAAATCCCGGGTCGTACAGCTTTGATCTGTCATATGTGTCTCCAAGAAATCCTCCCACCAGCAGCAGCGCTGTCTTATGTATGCCGTTTTCCTGCGCGCACCTGGAAAGACTGTCCAGGCGGCAGCAGATTCTCTTCTCGTCCGGAAACCCCAGATGATAGCAGATGGCGGCCGGTGTGTCCGGCGGATAGCCGCCATGTATCAGCTCCCGCATGACCTGCTCTGTTCTTCCGGCGGAAAGAAACAGCACCATGGATGCCCTGTGCGATGCAAGAGCCGCCAGCGACTCTTTTTCCGGAACCGGCGTGCGGCCCGGGCAGCGGGTCAGAATGACGGTCTGGCTGACTCCCGGGAGCGTGTACTCACACTGCAGAGCCGCCGCGGCCGCCTGAAAAGAGCTTACCCCCGGGCACACCGCAAAGGGAATCTGACGGCGGCGCAGCGCATCCATCTGCTCCCGCACCGCGCCGTAAAGAGACGGATCGCCGGTGTGAAGCCGGACCGTCATGAGGTTCTTTTCCTCCGCGCGCTCCATCGTCTGAATCACCTGTTCCAGCGTCATCTTCGCACTGTCATACAGCGCACATCCCGCCTTCACGCTTTTCAGCAGCTCCGGGTTCACGAGCGATCCCGCGTAGATGACCACATCCGCGCCCGAGAGCAGCCGCTGCCCCCGGACAGTTATGAGGTCCGGCGCGCCGCTTCCGGCGCCGACAAAGTATACCATACCGACTCCTTTCCGGCCTTGCCGCTCCTCTCATACATCTGCCTCCGCCCGGGCAAGAAGCTCTCCGGCCGCGGCTGTCTGTCCCAAAAGTCCCTGGCGGGAAGAAAACAGCACACACCCCGTCTTCAGTTCGCCCCGCACCCGCTCAGAGAGCCTGCGGTCGATGCGGACAAGAAGCCGGGAGAGGACCGCATCCCAGATTCCGTCTTTCATCATCGACTCAATCGCGTCCTCCGTCGTGTTGCAGGAGAGCACCCGGCGAAGCGCCGCCTCGTCTGCCCAGGCTTCTACGCCGCACGCGGCCAGCGTCTCCATCCGCCCGTCCGCGATGTGCGAGTGGGTGTTGAAGATGCCGCTGCCGACTTTCACCAGCTTCCCGATGTGCCCGACAATAAGGGCACTTGAAAAGCCGTCTTCCACCGCCATGTCCAGTGCATCCCCCAGGAAATTCGAGCAGATGACGGCGCGCTCCGGCGCGATGCCGTATTGCTCCGAAAGAAATTTCAGCCCGAAATTCCCGGGTGCGATGATGAGGTCTGTATCTCTTAGCGCGCGCCGCTGGGACAGCTCTGCGCGGATCGTGTCCAGCAGCGCCTTCTCGCTCATCGGCTCCACGATCCCGCTCGTCCCCAAAATCGAGATGCCGCCGGTGATCCCGAGCTTCCCGTTGAACGTCTTTCTGGCCGCCTCCTCGCCGCCCGGTACAGAAAGTGTGATCCGCACACCGCCCTCTGCCCCCTCCTCGTCAAGCACTTCGCCAACCTCCCGGCGGATCATGCTTCTAGGTACCGAGTTAATCGCCGCATCGCCCACGGGTCTGTCAAGGCCGGGCTTTGTCACGACGCCGACCCCCGGCCCGCCGCAGATCACAACCTGCCCCGCGCCCGGAATTCTCTCGGCCTTCGCGAAGATGAGCAGCCCGTCCGTCGCGTCCGCATCGTCTCCGCCGTCCTTTCGCACCGCGCAGGACGCAGACGATTCTTCCAGCAGCGGCTGCTCGACCGGAAGAATGAGCGTCTTCCCGGCCGGGGTGCTGATGTGCACCGCCGTGCAGACCTGTCTTTCAAAGAGCATCTTTGCGGCAGCCCTCGCAGCGCCCGCCGCGCAGCTCCCTGTCGTGTATCCGCACCGCAGCTTCTTCCCGCCGCTGTATATCCAGCCCTGTCCCGCGTCCGTCATCTCTGCCTCCGACTGCCCGCCAGCGCAACAACAGTAACCGGGTTGTGTGCCACCATCAGATGCACATCTCCGACAGCCTTTCCTCTGGCAATCCTCACCTGTACGATCTCCGGATCTGCCGTCTCCAGCTCTTCTGCCGCCGCGAGCGCCTTCGCCAGATTCTCCGGCGTGACAA
>DGVL01000072.1 GCA_002394965.1 Lachnospira sp. UBA4285 | reverse complement strand
TTCTGGTGGGAGTGCTGTTTTCCAACTTTCTGCTGATGTTCGGGCTGCTGTTTCCGGCGGTACTGGACCACTACACGGCTCATATCTCGGACAACCTGCTCTGCAACTATCAGTACCTTCTGACCATCCCGCTGGACGCGGTGGATGAAGAGCACAAGCTGCGAAGCCTGATTGCGATGATGGAGTTTTCCGACGGGGTGGAGACCGAAAACAAAGACGCCGAGAAGTTCAGCATCTTCACCCTGAAAACGACGGACGAGCGCTACATGATCGAAAACGTGATGCTTTACGGCATTGATCCGGACAGCCGCTATGTCCGTCTGCAGGACGGGGTGAGCATCTCCTCCGCCTTCGCGGACAAGGATGAGCTCATGCCCGGCGACACGGTGACCCTGAAGGAGGCCTACGGAAACGAGGTCTATTCCTTCCGGGCGGATCAGGTCTACCCCTACGATGGAGCGCTGGCGATTTTCATGGATCGGGCGGAGCTCAACGGCATCATGGGGGAGGATCCGGACTACTTCTGCGGCTACCTTTCGGATACGGAAATCACCGACATCGACGAGAAGTACATCGGCTCGGTGATCACGCTGGAGGACCTGACCAAAATCTCGCGGCAGCTTGACGTCTCCATGGGCGGCATGATGCTCCTGGTGGATGGCTTTGCCGTGATCATCTTCATGATCCTGATCTACCTGCTCAGCAAGATTGTGATCGAGAAGAACGCCCAGGCAATCTCCATGGCGAAGATCCTCGGCTACTCCGGTCGGGAGATCAGCCGCCTGTATATCCTGCCGACGACGCTGGCGGTGATTGTGTTTCTGCTCATCAGCCTGCCTGCGGTGGAATACGGAATGCGGGGAATCTTCCGGTTCTATGTGGTGACGAGCATCTCGGGATGGATCCCGTATTATCTGGATCCCAAAATTTTTGTCGAGATGTTTCTGCTGGGTCTCGGGACCTATGGGCTGGTCGCCCTGCTGGAGAACCGGCGGCTGCGGCGGGTTCCGATGGATCTGGCGCTGAAGAATACGGAATAATCACATCGAAGGGAGACGGACGGAATGAAAAAAGGATGGAAGGCTGTTCTGGCTGTTCTTTTTTGCTGTGCGGTCCTGATGAGCTGCAGCCCGCTGAAATTCCCGTCGGGGGAGGCGCCGGAGGTGACGGCGACCCCAAGCCCATCCCCCGCGGCAACGCCGAAACCGACGCCGACCGAAGCCCCCCTCGGAACCCGGGAGCTGGGGGAAACTGACCGGGACAAGGAAGAGACGGTCTATGTCAAGGCCGGTGCGGACGGTACGGTCCGCGATGTGACGGTGGAAACGCTGCTGCGATGCCGCGGAACAGACGGAAGCATCCGCGACAGAACGAGGCTCACCGACATCAAAAACACCGAGGGAGACGAGGAATTCCGTCAGGAAAGAGACGGCAGCCTGATCTGGGAGGATCACGGAGAAGAAATCCGTTATGAGGGAAAGAGCCGGGACAGGCTTCCGGTGGGGGTGAAGATCAGCTACACCCTGGACGGACGGCCCGTTCGCCCGGAGAACCTGGCCGGGAAGAGCGGACACCTGGTCATACGCTTCGACTATGAAAACCGGACACAGGAGACACGGGATGTCTCGATCTACGGCGGAGAGGCAAAGAGCATTCAGACCAAAGTACCCTTTCTTGCATTCAGCTTCGCCGTGCTGCCGAAGGAAGTTTTTTCTCATGTGGAGTGCAAAAACGGTCGGCTTCTGAGCCTGGGAGAACAGAACGCCTTTCTGGGCTTCGGCCTGCCGGGCTTCCCGGATGCCCTGACGTTGGCGGACAATAAGCTGACCGAGGATCTGGACATCCCAACCTTTGCGGAGCTGGAAGCGGATGTGAAGGACTTTGAGATGAACTTCACGGCAACGGTGTTCTCCAACGGTCTTCTGGAGGAGTTGGAGCAAAAGGACCTCAACGAGCTTTACGATCTGGCCGGAGAATTTGATACACTCTATGACGCGGCGGCACAGCTGGCCGAAGGAAGTGAAAAGCTGGGCGACGGGATGAGCGCCTATGTGGGCGGCGTCAACAGCGCCCTGCAGACGGCGAAGGATCTCACGGCGGATCTCCCGGCGGTGGCGGCCGAGCTGGAGGCCCTGTCAAAGGAGACGGGGGTGCAGATGAGCGGCCTGGCAGAGTCCGTCTCAACGCTTGACAGCGTCCGGGCATCGCTGAGTGCCGTCTCGGAAGAGCTGGAAGGCCTCGGCGGTGTCCTGGGCGGCGTGAACCTCTCCACAGAGGCGATCGAGGCGGCGGCAGGGGCAGTCGGACTTGCGAAGGAAGCCGTAAACCATGCGGAGACCCAGGCAAACGAGCGCCTCTCGGCCGTGCAGAGCGGGGCGCAGGCGGCAATCGAATCGGCACAGGCGGCAGCAGGCGGCGCGTCGGGCGCCCTGGAGGCCGCGAAAGGAGCGCTCGCAGTGGAACTGAGCGGGGTCGAGGCCGATTTCGGAAGCAGTGCCATTGATTTGAATGGCGTCAATGGCGTCATAGACGGCCTGGCAGAGCAGGGCTTCACAGAGGAGCAGATCAATGCCGTCAAGAATGTCGTCGGTGAAGAACTGATGAGCCAGATCGAGAATGAAAACAGCCGCCTGGCGGAACTCGGCGATGCGCTTGTCAGCAGTACCAACGATCGCATCGACGCAGCGCGGGACGCGCTGGACAGCGCCGCCGCGACGGTCGGGGAGGCCGCGGGACCGGTGGGCGATGCCTGCGCCGCGCTGGATGAGGCACTGGGGA
>DGVL01000164.1 GCA_002394965.1 Lachnospira sp. UBA4285 | reverse complement strand
AGCTCGGAAGAACCGATCACAAATTTCCGGTTTGTATTTACGGATGATTATGTCAGCAACCGCCTGAAGGGTCAGACAGAGATTTCTCTGCACTATCAGACCAGGGCGGTGACGGAAGGCATGCACGTCGGAAATTCAAGAACGTTCCTGAACACGGCGGGCGTACAGAATCAGACCAGCGACGGGAAGTATGTCTACAAGATAACGGGAGATCTGGATAAGCAGTCCAGCGCTTCCAAGGACGGACCCTACTCTTCCGGCAACGTGAAGGTAGATTTGTCCACAGGGAAGATTTATTACCGGCTTCTCTTGAAAATAAACAATAGTAATTCCCAAAACATCACGGTCACCGATACGGTTCCGGACGGACTGACGATCGATTCGGATTCGATCAGCGCCGTGTACGCGGGGGATGAGAATGTTTCCAGCAATGTCTATGATCATGACCCATGGAATGACACTGCAGAACACCCGGCAGGATGGCTGTCCGGAGAAAATCCGGTCATGCAGTCCCAGGTGAGTGCGGACGGTAAAACACTTACAGTGAAGCTGCCTTCCGGAAAATACGCGAATGAGTTTGAATACCTCGTGGTGAAGTATTCTGCTTCAATCGATACCTCGAAAAATTCTGTCTGGAGTGACAAAACCGTCACAAAGCAGATTTACTCCAACAAGGCCGTCTGGCAGGAGAAGAACATCTCCGATACACAGGATACGGAGGTGGACCGGGGCGTGAAAAATGTCGAGAAAAGCGTACAGCAGATCACGGACAGCAGCGGCAAGTTGACGAACTATCTGGAGTATCAGGTTGAGATCAATCCGCTTGCCCTGGATCTGGTTCCGGACAGTGACACGATCAAGGTTACAGATAAAATTACGGGAATTTCCGATGACGCGGTGCTGCGATTCCTGCCGGATACCGTTGCGCTCTATGAGTACAGCGAGACAGCAGAAAACCACAGGGGAGAGAAAATCAATCCAAACCGGTATTCCTATACGTATGACGACAGTACGCATGAACTGAAGTTTGCTCTTCCGGATGAAACAGCATGTGTTGCCGTCTACCGGTACTATGTGATGCCTGGCGTCAATCTGCCGACCATCGAGAATTCGGCATCGATTGAAGGCGTGAGCAACGCGGGCGACTCGGTAAAGAAGACACTGGAGAAATCTTCTTCGTCGTCCAGTGCGACACAGAGTGTGCTGTACCTGTATAAAGTAGATGCGGACAATTTTAACAAGAGGCTTCCGAACGTGCCGTTCACACTGCAGGTCTATGACAAACAGAAGGCCAATAACGCTGGCTTACAAACCGATGCAGGATGGAGTGATGTGAGTACGTTCACGACAGGAGACGGAACCGGCAATAGTATTTCAGGTGGAATTAAGTTTGTAGAAGGGGATGACGGACATCCGGAGAAGGGAAAGCTGTACCGGCTGGTAGAAGGAACGAATCCGAATTCCGGATACGGAACGCAGACAGAAACAACAAAATTCTATTTCGTCTGGATGAACCGTTCCGGAACGAATAGTGACAGCAATACAATCTGGGGGAATGTCGGCGAGTGGGAACTGAAGCATACCAACCCGGAGCTGTCGCGGAGCTCTGTGCACTGGGTCTATGACGAAGGCTCCATGTACATCACGAATCCGTATAAGGCGGTCAGCGTCCAGAAGGTATGGGTCGATGAGAACAATCAGGACATCGACAAGCCGGGAAGAACGGCAGTGGTACATTTGTGCCGCGCGTCGGGAAGATATCAATCCTATAAGGTAACAGTCAAGGTTACCGACAGCCAGAAAATTGAGAAACCATTTCAGGTGGATGTGGAGCCGGGAACTGACGTTTCTATGACAATCCTTTGCAACGAAGACTCAGTGTCATATGACGGAAATCCGTTGACACGTAAGTGGGATAGTTCTCTTGGAAATTATTTCACGATTGATCTCAAAAAGGTCAACAGTAACCAGACGGTTAATGTATATTGCGGATCAATAAATAACCTGAAAAATGTGGTGTTTGATTATACAAAGCCGACCACTTTCATAAGGGATAAAGAGGAGCTGCTGGATACGCAGACCCTGAGCAGTTCCAACAACTGGCAGTATGTCTGGGATGGAACCACAAAGGACGCTGCCGGTAATATTGTCAAAATTCCGGATTCGGACGGGAAGGGTAATACCTACTACTATTACGTAAAGGAAGATCCGGTCAGCGGATTCACCACCACCTATTCCGAAAACAACACGGCAGGAATTCAGACGGGTGTGATCACAGTTACCAATAAGAAAGACAAAACCAGCGGCTACGTCCTGCCGTCAACGGGCGGCATCGGAACGGTTCCGTTCTATGTGATCGGCGCGATCCTCGCGATCGGCGCGGCGGCCGCGCTGATCGTCCGCGCGAAGATGAAAGACAGGTGAGAGATGATGAGAGCTGACAGATACTGGTTTACAGGTGAGCCATCCGCAGGCATGGCGCGCCTGAGCAATAGCCGCTCAGGCGGCGTGAATTTCGCAGGCGGAGAGGAAAGAAGATTTAACAGGGCGGGCCGCTAGTCCGTCCTGCGCAGGAGACAGGAGGAGAGGCTTGACGACAGCAGGAGACGCGGCTGACAAGAAAACGCAGATAAAGGCTGGTGAGAGCCGCTTTCGCGTGATAATGAAGAAGCATCTGCTCACCTGGCTCCCGCTCGTCATTCTGGCCGCCGGCCTGGCGCTGCTTCTCTATCCGACGCTCAGCGACTGGTGGAATACGAAGCACGAGTCGCAGGCGGTGGCCGGATACATCCGCTATGTCGCCAACCGGTCGCGCGCGGAAAATGAGCGGACGCTCGATCAGGCGCGCGCCTACAACAAGACGCTGACCGGCCGTGGAGAAGAGGGAATATGACAGCCTGCTCGATGTGACCGGGACCGGCATCATGGGGTATGTGGATATCCCCAAGATCAACATCAAACTTCCGATCTATCACGGTGTGGACGCGAGCGTCCTTCAGGTCGCGATCGGCCACATTCCGGGATCGTCGCTTCCGGTCGGCGGCAGGGGCACGCACGCCGTCATTTCCGGACACAGGGGACTGCCGTCCGCGAGGCTCTTCACCGATATCGACAAATTGTCGGTGGGGGACTCATTCTACATACAGGTGCTCGATGAGACGCTTACCTACGAGGTCGACCAGATCCGGACGGTGCTGCCGGGCGAGCTGCAGGATCTCACGATTGATCCGGACAAGGACTACTGCACGCATGGTCACATGCACGCCGTACGGCGTCAACACACACCGGCTTCTCGTGCGAGGGCACCGTGTGGAAAACGCGAAGGGAAATGTGAAGATCGCGGCGGACGCGGTGCAGATCGATCCGGACACGGTGGCCTGGATCGTCGCCGGAGCACTGATCGCGGTCTGGCTGGTCGTCACTATGGCCGGGGCCGCGCGCAGGAGGAAGAAACAGGATTGATTCTTATCTTCGGAGGGACCGCGAAACAGGCGGAGCTTTCCGGTGAAGATAAAAAAAGGCAGACGAAGGAGGAATGGAAGGCGGAAGAGAATCATGGATGCCGGAGATGTATCTGAAACCGCTTCGCGGGCGGAAACTCCGGCGGAACCCGGGCGGGCGCTGAGACAGCTGTCAAAGGTAAGTCCCGCCGGGTTCGGGAACAGGAATCGCGGCACTTCTCCCCGGAGACAGCAGATTTCCGTGAGGAGGAAACAGAAGAAGCGGGGCTGCGCGGCCTGGCCGCGGACTCACATTCATCCATTAGTGGAAAGTGGAAACGCTATGAAACATTTCAGAAAGCTGACCGCGCTTCTGCTGGCGGTTGTCATGACACTGGCAATGAACATGACCGTTTTTGCAGATGGCAATACGAGTGCGGAAGCCAAAACTTATACGCTCACGCTGACCGGAACAGCGACGGGACACACCTATGAGGCGTACCAGATCTTTACCGGCGATCTCTCGACGAAAGAGGACGGAACCAAAATTCTCTCAAACGTGAAATGGGGCACGGGCGTCACATATACCGGCACGGAAAGCGCCGCGGATGTGGCGAAGGCGCTCTCTGACAGGCAAATGACTGTTGCGGAGCTCGAGGAGAAGCTCAAACTTACGACACCGGCGAAGACGGTTGTGTCCGCCAAGGACTCTACGGTCATCGATAGTCTCGCGGCCGGCTACTATCTTGTGAAGGATAAGGACGGCACGCAGGCGAATACATCCGATGCCTACACCAAGTTCATCGTCGAGGTCGTGGGTAATACAGAGGCAAAGGTTAAGTCCGATGTTCCTACTGTTGTCAAAAAGGTAAAGGACACAAACGATTCCACTGGAACACCATCAGATTGGCAGGATTCCGCGGACTATGACATCGGAGACGATGTTACGTATCAGGTCACAGGCACGATGCCGTTCAATATCGCGGATTACACAACCTACAAGTATACATTTACAGATACCATGTCCAAGGGCCTGACGTATACAGCCAAGAACGCGAAGATCACAATCGGCGACAAGGATGTGACCAGCGCCTTCACAGAGACGGTGACAACGAATAAGGACGGTTCGACGACGGTTACCTGGGCCTGCGATGACCTGAAGAAGATCGAGGGCGTCACGCTGGACAAAGACACAAAGGTTGTTGTGAACTATACCGCAAAGCTCAATGATAAGGCGTCTCTCGGATCCGCGGGCAACCCGAATGAGGTTGATCTTACATACTCCAACAACCCGAACAAGGGCGGCGAGGGTGAGACCGGCAAGACTCCGGATGACAAGAACATCGTCTTCACATATAAGACAGTTGTCAACAAGGTCGATCAGGACAAGAAGTCCCTGGCTGGTGCTGCTTTCAAGCTGGAGAAGAAACAGAGTGATGGTACATACAAGACAGTCAAGGAATTTACGGCTGGTACAGAGACAAGCTTTGAATTCAAGGGTCTTGACGACGGCGACTACAAGCTGACCGAGACCACGACGCCGATCGGTTACAACACCATCGCGCCGGTCGAGTTCACGATCTCCGCGGAGCATGATACGGATTCGGCTGATCCGAAGCTCACCAGCCTGTCCGGCAATGTAGCGACCGGCGAGGCGACATTTACGGCGGATAAGGATGCCGGCTCCCTGACGACAGACATCGTCAACAAGAAGGGTTCCATCCTTCCTTCCACCGGTGGTATCGGCACGAGAATTTTCTACACGATCGGCGCGATTCTGGTTGTGGCTGCCCTTGCACTGATTGTCTGCAAGAGACGGTTTGCCAAGAAAGCATGAGAAGCAGGCGTGAGTGAGCTTCTTTCTGGGCGAAGAAACTGACGAAACGCACATTTTCCGCTGACCTGGGGGCAGAGCCCCCGGGCCGGCGGGATGCTTCTGGTTGTAAACCGGGCAGAGCCGCTGAAATTCTGCTTGAAAGGCGGAAGAGTCAGCGGCCGTGTCCGATTCTGTACAACAAGAAAGATCTTATGGATTACCAATGAAGAAAGAGAAGAAAGGAAAGAAGAGAATCGGATCGCTGGTGATCGATCTGATCATCGCGGCGGTACTGATTGTCGGGATCGGTCTGATGGTCTATCCGACGTTCTCGGACTGGTGGAACAGCATGCATCAGTCCCAGGCGATTGCCGGATACGTGGAACGGGTCGCGGATCTGACGACAGATGAGTACCGGCAGATGTGGGAAGAGGCCGAGGACTATAATGAAGGCTTGAACCAGAAAGAGAACCGTTTTCTTCCGACGGAGGAAGAAGATGCGTACTACCGCTCGATTCTGGATGTGACCGGGACGGGAATCATGGGATATGTCCAGATTCCGTCGATTCACGTGAACCTGCCCATTTACCATGGGACGGACAGTGCGGTGCTGGAGATTGCGATTGGCCACATCGAAGGCTCGTCGCTTCCGGTCGGCGGTGCGGGATCGCACTGCGTGATTTCGGGTCACACGGGGCTGCCGTCGGCGAAACTGTTCAATGATATTGATAAACTGAAAACGGGCGACACGTTTATGCTGCAGGTTCTGGACCAGACGCTCACGTATGAAGTCGACCAGATCAAAGTCGTCTGGCCGGATGAGCTGGGCAATCTGGCCATCGATCCGGATGCGGATTACTGCACGCTTGTCACCTGCACGCCATACGGAATCAACACCCAGCGGCTGCTGGTGCGCGGACACCGGATTGCAAATGTGCCGGCAGACGGCGCAGTTACGGCCGATGCGCTGCGGATTGATCCGTACTATGCGGTTCCGTTCCTGCTTGTGGCGCTGCCGCTTGTGATTGCAATCCGTCTGGCAGCCGCGGTTTTCGGAAGCCGGAAGCGGAAAAAGGGCAGCACGAAAGCTTAAATGTGCTGCAGGGGGAAACATGAAGGGAAAACGGATTCGAAGACATTTGAGGAGACGCCTGGCTGCACCGGCGCTGATTCTGTGCCTGCTGCTCCTCTGGGCCGTGCCGGCTTTGGCGGCGGATGGCGATGAGAAAGTGCAGAAGACGCCGGTTACTCTGACGGTCACGGCTGAAGAAGCGGACCTGAATGGCATGACGGTGAAGCTGTACAAAACCGCAGAGTTCTCTTCGGACGGGCAGTATCAGCTGCTTGCGCCATATGCATCGTATCTGGGCGGACGGGATTTTGACGGATCGGACAGCGGAAAACTGGAAGGCGGCGCGCAGACGCTTGAGGCGTATGTCCGGGCGGACGACAGAAAGCCGGATGCCGAGGCCTCTATCCGGAATGGCATGGCGCAGTTCACGGATATTCCCGCCGGTCTGTATCTGATTCTGTACGATGTCCCGGAACAGAGCCCATATATGGTCGGTGCCCAGCTTCAGTCGCTTCCTTATGATTTTCAGAATGGCGGGTATGTCAGCAGTGTGACGCTGCTTGTCAAGGCAGTGAGCAAACCGGTTCCGGAGAAAACGTCCTACAAAGTGCAGAAGCTCTGGCAGGGCGACGCGAAGACGGACCGGCCGTCTGAGATCACCGTTACGATTTTAAAAGACGGAGACGTTTACGATACGGTCAGCCTCAATGCAGACAACAACTGGAGCTATTCCTGGGAGGCGGAAAGCGGAACGTTTCTTGTGAAAGAGGACAGTGTGCCGGACGGATACACCGTGCAGACGTCATCCGACGGAACGACGTTCCAGATTACCAATACCAGACAGCATGAGACCCAGACGCCGGCTAAGACAACGACACCTGGCGCATCCGAATCGACCACCGTACAGACACCTGATACAACGGTTCAGCCGACCACGGGCGGAAGCAGCGGCACGGTTTCGACCGGCGACCACAGCCGGATCTACGGCTGGCTGTTCCTGATGTGTGCCAGCGGCCTTGCCCTGGTGCTTGCCGGCTGGCGTCTGGCCCGCCGATAAGACGAATACGATTTGAAGAAAAAGAAGAGAAGAAGAGGGGCCGGAAAGCTTCTGCTGCTTGCCGGGCTTATGGCAATTCTTGCCGCTGCCGGCATTCTGGGAAAGTGGATGCTGGAAAGAAAGCGTTCAGCGGACAAGCTCTCTGCAATTTACATGGATCTGGCAGAGGCGATTCCGGATGAGGCCGGCGCAGCGTCAGACAGAATAGACCCGCAGGAGGAATCCGGACCGCTTCCTGTGATGCAGATTGACGGAATCAACTGTGCCGGAATACTGAATATTGAAAGCCTCAACCGCTCCTGGCCCGTGGGCGGGACGGATGAGGATACAGCACTGCTTCCCTGCCTTCGGAAGTACAGTGAAGATACGGGAAAACAAACGGAGGCCTTTCTTGTTATTCAGGGGAGTGATCTGCCGGAACAGTTCTCGATGCTCACGCAGATGGCTGTCGGCGACACGGTCCGTTTTACGGATGTGAACGGAAACCACTACAAATATACGGTTACATTTGCCGGAGGGGACGAGGATCTGACCGGATTTGAAAATCGCAGCGAGAGCGCGGGAGGAACATATACCTTCGACCTCGAACTGGTTGTGGACACCACCTCCGAACATCCCCTGATGATCGGGTGCAGACTTGAAAAGTGAGAAATGAGGGACTGTGTTTTTTTGCAGTCCTTCATTTTTTATATAGAGAAAAACTCTGAAAATTCGCAGAATTGTCGGAATAATGCGAATTTATGCTGCCTTATCAAAGTGAACGGATGTATAATGCTGGTATCAGAATTATCGTGTAAACTCAATATGGAGGAGGAAACTGCATGGGGGTCCACTTCAGGAAAGGTCCTTTATTTTACTGGACGATCTGCATTGTGTTCTCATTACTCTGCGGACTTGGCGGGAAAAGTGTCGGCATGTTCTTTGCCATGATGTGGCTTTTTACATTTGCCTATCTGATTCACTGCATTATTCACAGGCATATGGAAGGCAGAAAGAGAAAAATGCTGATTTCTCTCGCTGTTTCCCTTGTTTTTCTGATAATCGGGGCAGGCACACTGCCGAAAGTATCGGCAGACAGCGGAAGCAATGGAAACCTGGCGGCGATTGCTGCTGCGCAGACTCAGACAACCTCAAAGGCTGAAACGACAAAAGAGACTGTGACGCAGACGACGACTGCGGTTCGGACAACCGAAAAGCAGACGGAGACAACCATTCCGGCAACGACGGCCGCGAAAACGGAAGAGACAGTTCCTTTAACGCAGGCACCGGAAACGGAGACAGCAGCTCCTGAAACAGAGCCGGAAGAAACGGAAGCAGCGGCACCGGAGGAAGCGGCAGCCGAAGAGCCGGAAACAGAAGCGGCGGTACAGGAAGATACAAAGTACACATATTACACGATTACTTCGACCAATGTGTACAGCTCCGACAGCTCTGACTCAGAAGTCCTTACGACGGTTGATGCATTTGCGGAAGTCCCGGCTTATACGACATTGTCCGGTTCCTGGGTTCATGTGAATGTGGACGGTGCGGATGGCTATATTTCAGAAGATGATCTTTCAACACATGATGAGTCTTCCTTTATAGTATACATTTCCGCGACGGGGCAAAAGTATCATTCCGGTTCGAAATGCGGCAGTATGAAGAATGGACAGGAAATCAGTCTTGCGGACGCACGTGCGAGAGGATATACAGCTTGTGCAAAATGCAGACCGCCGGAAAAGTAATCTTGGTTTGTATCAGAACTTTTCGGTTTCGATCCGGTTCAGGATGATATCTTCACCGGATGTATTCCTCACTTTTATCGTTATATCTTCGACAGCTTTTGGAAGCGAGACTGTGAGGGTTACTTCATCAGAATCGGATCCGGAAGCTGTCGTATTTGTATCGCTTCCATCAGAGGTATAAACGGCCAGCTCCCCGAGTTTGTCCGAAGTGATGACGATCGAGCTCTCTGCCACGTTTTCACCATAGAAAGTAAAGCGCCACGTGCCGGGGGCGAGGGATTCGCCGTAGGCGGCCAGACTGCCGCCTTCCGAAAGAAGCCAGCCGTCATCACTTTGCAGGAGACCGGAATCGGATGCGGGCAGAAGCTCGTCTGAAGTCAGGACGTTGTCGTACAGCCCGTTTCCAAGAAGCGCGGACAGATCGCTGTCGTACCAGAGAAGCTCATAATCGCCGAAGAGGTAGTCGGCATCAGGTTCTCCTGCAATCGAGACGACCTGCTGCAGGATCTCACGGCTCCCTTCCTCTGTTTCATGAACAACGAAATAGTGAATGCCGGTTTCGCCGTACCAGTCCCGGCGGATAAGCTCGGGGTAGGCGATAAAAGTGCCGCTGCCGGTGCCGGTATAAACGGGGTAAACCTGAAAATCAAAGTCCGCGTAATAGGCGATGACGGAGGCGTTCCAGAAATTCGCATAGCCGTCGCCGAGATTATTCTCCAAGATGAAATCTGCCAGGTGCTGCTCGTCGCCTCCGAGAACCGGCTGTGAGGCGAATTCGGCACATTTGTCAGCACCATAGGAGACCGAGGCAGTCAGGCAGAAGGATACGAGCAGGCCGGCCGCGGCGCGCCAGAACGAGAATTGTCCGGGCAAGGCCGCTGGACGGCTTACTTCAGGCACCGTCAATGCCTTCGGCGCTAAAGCCCGGGTGACAGCCCATTCCGCCGCGTCGCAGATAAACAGAAAGAGCAGCAGAAATCCGGCGTAGAAGGCCGGAACGATGTAGCGGTGCGTGATTGCCACGTCGGTGAAAAGGCACCCGCCGATGTTAAGCAGGGCGATGAGCAGCAGCAGCTGGCGGCGCCAGGAAAGCCGGAAAAACCGGACGATCCCGTACACGAGACCGGCGGCAAAAAGAACGGCCGCGCACTTGGCAAATGTCGTGTACACCGTGACGCGCGAGGATACGAGCGGCGCGTCCAGCAGAACGCCGAACTGATCGGCCCAGTCGCTGATGCGTCCGGCTGCATCTTCCGGGGAGAGAAGGTGTATGGGGAGGCCGCGGGTCACGAGGCCGCCCATGTGCTGGAACAGGGCTGAGATGCCCTTGCCTCCGGCGTACATCAGGGCGCCGGAAAGCGTGAGAAGAAGCGGCCGCGGACGTCTGCTTCCGATGGCAGAAAGCAGACCGAAGAGAACGAGCGGCCCGATGAGGACCATGAGCGTCACGCCTTCTGAAAAATAAAGAAGAGATCCGAGGAGGACGAGAAGCGGCAGCGGCCAGATATGCCCGGCCTGAAAAGCAGCCACAAAAAGCAGGCAGACGGCAATCAGCGCATACAGGTTGTTGTGGGAATTGGCGTTGATCAGGGCATAGGAACTCTGAAAGGGTACAATGATGAGAACCGAGATAAAAAGCAGAGCGAATATAATATAGGAAATAACTCGTTTGTACCGGGCAAGTTCCGGGAGAAGAAAGGCAAGAAACAGGCTGAAGGTGAGTCCGAGCGCCAGGGACGGGATCCAGACGATGAGGGCGCGGAATGACAGGCCAGCGAGGCGCCCGAGGCAGTAGGCGAGGATCTCGGTGAAATAGAAGTTGTTGCTCCCGAGGATCCAGTTGTTCAGCCAGACATTGCCTGCGAGAATGTCGGATGCCATCGGGAGTGTCGTGGTCGTGTCCGAGGAGACGATCACACGACTGTGGAGATACGCGTAGACGCATGCCGGTACGACGGCGGTCAGAATGAGAAGGGCGGCGCGAAGCCACCGCCGCGCAGAAGCGGGATTTTTTCCCATCGAAGTTGCCTCACAGGTTTGCAAACGGTGATAAAAACGCTACAATCATAGCACAGGAGAAGGCACGGGAAAATATCAGCAGCAGGATTTTGGGCATCTTTTCTGGCGCAGCCGCCTGTGCCCCTTGGATTGCGCCAGGAGCTTTTTGAATATTTTGCAGATGTTTATTGACAGCTTTCCGACCGGGTGATATTATGGATAATGCGTCACTGTGGTATGGCAGGCCTTTTTTATATTGCGGACCTGTCTGTTGTTTCATAAGAATATAGTGAGAGGTGGAAAACGTCCATGGATAAAAGCACGATGCATCCTCAAAAGTTCGGCAAGACGGTCCGTATGAGCTTCCAGCATCAGAAGAACATTCTGGATATGCCGAATCTGATTGAGGTCCAGAAACAGTCGTTCGATTCCTTTATTACAGAAGGCATTCAGGAAGTACTCCACGATATGTCTCCCATCCAGGACTACAATGGAAACCTGGAGCTGTGGTTTGACGAGTTCAAGCTCAGAGACGACAAAAAAGCATATGACATCGACGAGTGCAGGGACCGGGATCTGACGTATTCCATTCCGCTGTACATCAAGGCAAGACTGGAGAAGAAGGATACCGGCGAGATCGTGGACGAGGACGTATACCTCTGCGACATGCCGATGATGACGGAGACGGGTACATTTGTCATCAATGGCGCGGAGCGTGTCATTGTCAGCCAGCTGGTCCGCTCTCCGGGCATCTATTATGATATTCAGAAGGACAAGTACGGCAAGGTCAATCTGTACAGCTGCACGGTCATCCCGAACCGCGGTGCGTGGATCGAGTATGAGACAGACAGCAACAACTGCTTCTACGCGAAGGTGGACCGGAACAAGAAGGTCCCGGTCACGGTGCTGCTGCGGATCCTGGGCCTTGAGACCAATCAGGAGATCCTGGAGACGTTCGGCGACGAGCCGAAGCTGAAGGCGACGATGGAGAAGGATCCGTCCAACTCCGAGAAGACGGCTGTCCTGGAGCTCTACAAGAAGCTGCGTCCGGGCGAGCCGCTTGACTATGATCAGGCGAAGCGCTTGATCGACGGCATGCTCTTTGACCAGAGGCGCTACGATCTGGCGCATGTAGGCCGTTTCCAGTATAATAAGAAGCTTTCGCTGCGCCGCCGCATTGCGGGCCAGGTTCTGGCAGAGGACGTGGTGGACGCTGACGGCGTTGTGATCGCCAGAGCCGGGGAGACACTGACGCGCGAGAAGGCGGATGAGATCCAGGATGCCGCCATCCCGAGCGTGATGCTTGACGTGGAGTGGCACAACGGCGGCACGGTGGAGAAGCGCCAGGTGAAGGTCCTCTCCAACATGATGGTTGCGATCGACCCGTATCTGCCGCTCACCGATGAGGAAAAAGCGCTGGTCGGCGTGGACGAGCCGCGTGTGTACTACCCGAAGCTCATGGAGTTCATCCGCAGGAACAACGACGGTGAGTTCGAGAGCCGCGAGGACCTGCTGAAGGCGATCCACAAGGAGATCAACGAGCTGATCCCCAAGCACATCACGCCGGAGGATATTCTGGCGTCGGTCAACTACAACATGCATCTGGAGTATGGTGTCGGCTACAAGGATGACATCGACCATCTCGGCAACCGCCGGATCCGCTGCGTGGGTGAGCTCCTGGAGAACCAGTTCCGTGTCGGCATGACGCGCATGGAGCGCGTGGTCAAGGAGAGAATGTCCACGGCGGACACCTCATCCATGACCCCGAGATCGCTCATCAATCCGAAGCCGGTGACCGGTGTGTTCCGCGAGTTCTTCGGCGGCTCCCAGCTGTCGCAGTTCATGGA
>DGVL01000175.1 GCA_002394965.1 Lachnospira sp. UBA4285 | reverse complement strand
ATCGTGTCATAGATCATCATGCCTGCCGTGATCGAGCCGCCGGGCGAATTGATATAGAACTGAATGTCCTTGTCCGGATCCTGTGCCTCAAGATAGAGGAACTGGGCGACGATCAGGGATGCCGTCGTATCGTTGACATCCTCAGACAGCATGACAATGCGGTCATTGAGCAGGCGGGAAAAAATGTCATACGACCGTTCTCCGCGGTTGGTCTGCTCTACTACATAAGGAACTAAGCTCATAAAAGTACCTCCTTTTCCCCGAAGCGGGGTATGTATCGTCGGAGGGTTGATGATTTATTCAGCAGCCTTTGCGACGACAACTGCGTTGTCCTTGAGCATTTCGAGCGTCTTGGACATCGTGAGGTCGGACTTGATGGAATCAGTCGGAACGAACTGACGAACCTGCTCTTCCTTCATTCCGTACTGCTCGGCCAGTCTGCTGTATTCCGCGTTGATGTCCTCCTCGGACGGCTCAATGCCCTCCAGCTCGGCAATCTTGCGGACTGCAAGGGAAACCTTGACCTGACGCTCAGCCTGCTGACGGAAAATGCCGCGGAAAGCGCTCATCTCCATACCCATCTGCTTGACATAGTCCTCCAGGGAAATGCCCTGCTGCTGGATGCGGTAGCCGTAGTCCTGCATGATGTTGTCCAGCTGCGTCTCGTACATTGCCTCCGGAATGTCAGCCTCCATGCCTTCCAGAACCTTGTCCAGAACCTTCTCCTCGAACTCGCGGTCAGCAGCGTTCTTCTTGGTCTCGGCAATCTTAGAGGTGATGTCGCTCTTCAGTTCCTCGAGGGTCTCAAACTCAGAGACATCCTTTGCAAACTCGTCGTCCATCTCCGGCATGATGGTCTCCATGACCGACTTAACCTTGCACTTGAAGACAGCCGGCTTGCCCTTGAGCTCTTCTGCCTGGTACTCCTCCGGGAAGGTGACGTTGACATCGCACTCCTCGCCGGCAGACTTGCCGACCAGCTGGTCCTCAAAGCCCGGAATGAAGGTGCCGGAGCCCAGCTTCAGGCTGAAGTCCTCACCCTTGCCGCCTTCAAATGCCTCGCCGTCGACGAAGCCCTCGAAGTCGAGTACAACCGTGTCGCCCAGTGCGGCGGCGCGCTCAACCGTCTCGGTGCTTGCTGCGCGCTGTGCCAGACGATCCAGCTCTTCCTTGATATCGTCGTCCGTAACGGCGTCGTCCGCTCTCTCCGCTTCAACGCCCTTGTACTGGCCGACTGTGACTTCCGGCTCAACCGGAACGGTGCAGACAAATTCAAAGCCCTCTTCGGTCATGTTGTCGACATTTACGTCAGCCGGACCGACCGGAGTGATGGCTGCTTCCTCGACTGCCTTCGGATAAACCTCCGGATAGACGATGTTCAGTGCATCCTCGAGGAATACGCCCTCGCCGTACATCTTCTCGATGATCTTGCGCGGAGCCTTGCCTCTGCGGAAGCCCGGAACCTGAATCTGGTTCTTATTTCTCTTGTACGCAGTTTCCTTCGCCTTATCTAATTCTGCAGCGGATACAGCGATGGTCAGCTTAACCTGGCTGTGCTCCAGCTTTTCGGTATTCTTGAGTTCCATAAGAAATGACTCCTCCTAAATATATGTCCAATCTATTCTATCAGAAAGTTGGCGTTTTGGCTACATATTTTTCTATTTTTTTAGCAGAACCGGCGTGAAATCTATATAATCTCCCGACACAAGCGTGAAATCAATGCCTTCCTGCCGTCCCGTGACGGCATAGCGCAGGCTGTCCGAGTGCAGATGACCGTATACGCAGCGCGTCACACCGTACTGCTGCATCAGAGAAATGATCTCACCGCAGCGAAAGCTGGTATAGATCGGCGGATAGTGCAGAAAGCAGATCAGCTCCTGCGCGCCCTGTGCTTTTGCCGCTTTGAGTGACGTCTCCAGACGGATCAGCTCCCGCCGGAAAATTTTTTCATCGTGCCCTTCGCGGAAGTTTTCCTCAAAAAACCAGCCGCGTGTTCCACAAATACCAATGTTATCATAAATGAAGCAATTATTAAAGAGAAAATCGATATTTTTTATGCCATTCTCCTCAAAAAATTTCTTCATCTTTCCGACTGTCCCCCACCACAGATCGTGATTTCCCTTGCCGATGATCTTATGTCCCGGCAAATCACTGAGCAGCTGAAAGTCAGGCAGCGCCTGCGAAAGATTGATTCCCCACGAAATGTCCCCGCCTATGACCACCGTGTCATCGGGCGAAATCATCGCGCGCCAGTTTTTCTCAATCTTCTCCATATAGCCCTGCCAGCGTCCGCCGAAAATGTCCATCGGCTTCTGCACGCCGCGTGACAGGTGCAGGTCGGCAATCGTATACAGTGCCATCGGTCAGATTTTGTTCAGCAGATCGACGGTTCCCAAAATCTCCTCGCGGTCAATGACCAGGTCAAAGCGCGGCTGCATGCCTGCAAGTGCCGCGAGCGGCGCGGGAACCGGTGCGCCCGTCAGCTCGTGCAGCTGCTCAAACAGCTCCGTGCCATCGCCGGCCGCTTCCGCGCCCAGTGCGGAAATGACGCTCTGGCAGAATTTAAACGGACTTGCCGTCGATGCGATGACGGTCGGTGTCAGATCGCCCGTGCGCGCGCGGTAATCCTCATACACGCGAACCGCAACCGCCGTGTGGGTATCGCACAGATACTGTTTGTCGCGCAGCAGCTGTGCAATCGTCTGCTTGGTCTGCGTGTCATCACAGCAGCCTGCGTCAAATTTTTCGCCGATGCGTGCGAAGACGTCAGCGGGAACGGTATAGCTGCCCGATTCGCTCAGCTGAGCCATCAGGCCGGCAGTCATGGTGTCATTATAGCCCGAAGTCAGGAACAGTAAACGTTCCAGATTGCTGGAAATCAAAATATCCATCGACGGAGAAATGGTCGTGTGGAACGGACGCACACGGTTATAGGTTCCGCCGGAGGTGAAGAAGTCGGTCAGGACATTGTTTTCATTGGACGCACAGATCAGCTTCGCGATCGGAACACCCATCTCTCCGGCGATATATGCCGCGAGGATATTGCCGAAATTTCCGGTCGGCACGCAGACATTGATCGCGTCACCCTGCCGGATCTCCCCGCGATTCACCAGATCACAGTAAGCGGAGACATAATACGCAATCTGCGGCGCGAGCCTGCCCCAGTTGATGGAATTGGCGGAAGACAGCGTCATCCCCTGCCTGTCCAGCTTTTCAATGGATGCCTTGTCGGTAAAAATCTTCTTAACCGCGCTCTGTGCATCGTCAAAATTGCCGCGAATCGCGCAGACCTGTACATTTCCGCCCTTCTGGGTGACCATCTGCAGCTTCTGAATCGTGCTGACGCCATCCACCGGATAATACACCATAATCTTGGTGCCTTCCACATCGGCAAAGCCATCGAGTGCCGCCTTGCCGGTGTCGCCGGAGGTCGC